>CAYPCC010000139.1:0-7868 GCA_964409095.1 uncultured Phycisphaera sp.
CGGCAGCACCGAGATCGGATCCGTCACCTTCGGCCCCGCCCCCGGACATGTGGGCAGCCCGATGTCGGGCGTCAGCGTCCTCATCCTCGACCCGCAGCAACCCGACCCGTCGCTGCCCCTGCCTCGCGGACAAGAAGGCCACATCGCGGTGCGTAGCCCGTCCATGTTCGATCGCTACCTCGGCCCCGCCGAGCTCACCGACGACAGCCTCGCTGGCGGCTACTTCCTCACCGGCGACCTGGGCCGACTCGCCGAGGATGGCAGCCTCGACATCACCGGCCGACTCAAGCTGCTCATCGACGTCGGCGGCGTGAAGGTCAACCCCATCGAAGTCGAACAAGTCCTCGCCAGCCACCCCCAAGTCGCCGAGTGTGTCGTCGTGCCCGACCCGGTCTCGCCGACGATCAACCGCGTCAAGGCCGTGATCACCGCGGCCAACGGCCACGTCGATGACCGAGATTTGCGTGCGTTTCTGCGCGAGCGCCTCGCGGCCCACAAAATCCCGCGCACCTTCGAGGTCCGTGACCACCTGCCCAAAAGCCCGACCGGCAAAGTGCTGCGTCAGAAGCTGCGGGTGCCGGCATGAAACCCTGGCCCGTCTTGCTCCTCATCGCCGCCCTGCTGCCCGGCTGCACCACGCCCGCCCCGCCGCTGCCGACGGTCGAATGGGACACGCTCGAAGACGCCCGCCAGATCCTGATCGATCGGCAAGCCGCCATCGAATCCGTCCAGGCCCAACTCAAACTCAAACTCACCTCCCCGCCCCCGGAAAACGAAACCAACACCCTCGACGCCGCGCTGGTCATCCAAGGCGACGACCATTTCCGCTTGCGGGCGTGGAAGCTGAATCAGACCATCTTCGACCTCACCGCCACGCCCGACGGAACGTTTATCGTGGCGAATGAAGAAATGAAAAAACGAGCGCCGAATGCGGAGCAAGACCTTGGCCAACTCGCTGACCAACTCGGGGCCATGTTGCGTGGGCCGGATTATGCCAAAGCATCATTCGGCGGGGGCGTGCGCAGTGAGGTTTATGGTGCGATAACCGAACCGATCACCCATCCATCAGGTTTCCATGAACTGTTCGTCGAATGGGGCGAGGCTTATACCCAAATCGAGTCCGAAACCCTAGTGCCTCACTGCTTCGCGGTGCGGGCTGATTCAGGTCAATCTCAAATCGTTATAAAACCCTCCTACCAAAAATTTGGACAGCTCTACTGGTATCGCCAAGTCACCGCCACGGGCGACTTCGGCAACGTCGAAATGACTTTCCGCGATGTCGAACTCAACGGCGAACTCAACCCGCGGGCGTTCAAACCCCCGCGACGGGCGGTGCGGATTGACGAACCCAAGCCTACGGGGAACGCTTCGCCGTGAACCTCTCGCCCACCGACGAACCACGCGGGCTGTTTGCGGCGTGGGCCCGGCTGGTCACCGCCCGGCCGGGGGTGACGCTGCTTATCACCCTGATCCTCTCGATCGCCGCGCTGCTCGCGGCGCTTCAGCTCGAACCCGCCACCGGCGTGCAGGACATGCTCGCCGACGATCAGCCCGCCGCCATCGCGCTGGGTAAGGTGCTGGGTCACTACGCCCTGGTCGACGATTTAATCGTGCTCGCTCGGCTACCCGCCGTCGACGCGACGCCCAACCCCGATCGCCTGATCGCGTTTGCCCAGCGGCTCGAAGCGGAGCTGGCCGACGACCCCATGGTCGCCGACTTGCGTTACCGCAGCTCAACCCAGGCCGCCGCGTTCATCGAAGACGTCGTCATTCCCCACGGGCTTTATTACCTCGACGATGCCCAGCGTGCTGCGCTCACCCAGCGCCTCACCCGCGAAGCGATGGACGAGCAGTTCGCCCAAAACGCCGCGATGCTTGCCGCACCGGGACCCGCCGCGGGCCGACTCGCCAAAGAACTCATCCGTGACCCCTTACGCCTCCGCGATTTTTTAGCCGAGGGTGCGGGCGGCTTTACTGCTGGAGGGGGTGGCGGACAATTCATGGAAGCCGTGGACGCGATGGTCAGCGTGGACGGCCGGGCGATCATGATCCGCATCGCAGGCAGCGACTCGGCCAACAATTTGAAGTTCACCGCGGCGTTCATGCCCCGCATCCGCGAAGCGGTGGACGTGGCGAACGGTGACGCGGGCCTCGGCGGGCTCCGCGTCGATTACACCGGTGCCTACGCCATCGCCGAGCTGAGCGCCTCGCAGACCCGGGCGGACATGATCCGTAGCTGCACGGGGTCGATCCTTCTGTTAGTCGTGGTGTTTATCGTGGTGTACCGCCACCCGATGGCGTTTTGGCTGTTGAAGCTGCCGGTGTACGCGGCGATCGTCACGGCGTTCGGCGTGTACGCCCTGGTCTCGGGCCGGCTGACGCCGGTGACGGCGGTGGCGGGTGCGGTGTTGGCGGGGCTGGGCATCGACTACTGCGTGCATGTGCTGTCGCATCACGAAACGGTCAAGCGGGCGCGGGGCAATCGTGACGAACGCGACGCCGCGGTCCACACCGTCGCCGCCGTCGGCCCGGCGGTGATGGCGGCCTGCGTTACCTCGCTCATCGCGTTCGGCGCGGTGCTGAGCTCGAGCGTGCAGTCGCTGCGCGAGTTTGCGCTCTTGGGCATGTTGGGACTTGGCCTGGCGTTGCTCGCGTCGGTCACGGTCTTGCCCGCGCTGCTGGTCGCGTTAGGTTCAACCCGATGCGCTAAGCAAGGGCTGTCTGCCACACGCTTCGACTTGGCCCCGCTGGTCCGCCACGTCGCCCGCCACCCCAAGCGCTTTGTTTGGCTGAGCACGACGCTGGTCGCGGTCGCGGGCTTTACGGTGTTGATGGGGGCGGTGGACCGGACGGGTTGGCATTTGCCGATCGCGTTCGACAGCGACCTGCACGCGCTGCACCCCCGGCCTCACCCGCCGCTGGATACGCAAGACACGCTGGCCGAGGTGTTCGGCACGGCCACCGATTCGCTGATGATCCTGGTGGAAGCCGACACGCCCGATCAGATGCTGGCCACGGCCGACGCGGTGCAGCGACGCTTCGCCGCGCCCGACGCGGTGCCGTCGGGGACCGCCGGGGTGTTGGGACCCTCGACGCTGCTGCCACCGCCGAGCGACGCGGCGGCGTGGCCCGAAACGCGGGTCGAAGCGGTGGTGCAAGACCTGCGCGACTCGGCCGAGGCGGCGGGGTTCCGCGCGGCGTCGTTTGCGCCCATGCAAGACTTCCTGCAAACGCTGTTGAGCAACGCCGCGCCGACGTTTGCGGACGTCACGCCGTACCCGCAGTTGGCGGGGATGGTGCTACCCAAAGGGCAAGCCCAGCCGACGCAGGGATTGGTCTTGGTCACGCTGGCCCGGCCCTGGGCGACGGTTCAGGACCGCGACGCCACGATCGAAGCGGCGCGGCAAGCGATGGCCGAACTCCCGGGGGCGACGCTGACGGGCATCTCCGTCGTCGGCTACGACACCCAGCAAGCCATCGGCGGCCACCTCACGACACTGCTGCTCATCGCCGGGGGGTTGGTGTTAGGGTGGCTATTGATCTTCTTCCGGCGGCCGGGCGATTTGGTGTTGGCGCTGCTCCCGTCGGCGGCGGGGTTGTTGGCGCTCGTGACGTGTGCGGAGGTGCTGGGCTGGACGCTCAACGCGATCAACCTGATCGCGCTGCCATTGGTGGTGGGCATCGGCGTGGACGACGGCATCTTCCTGGTCGCCATCGCCCGGCGTTGCCGAAAGCTCGGCGAGACGCGGCGCTCGCTTGTCGATCAACTCGCCGCCAGCGCCCACGCCGTGACGATGACCAGCCTGACCACGGGCCTAGCGTTCGGGTCGCTGGCGTTCACGAGCGTCCCGGCGATCCGGTCGCTGGGGTGGTTCACGGCCGTGGGTGTCGGGGCGGCGTGGGCGGCGGCGCTCATGCTCTTGCTGCCGGTGTTGTTTTTGCTTTACCCCAAACCCGCGGCGACGGAGCCGGGGAAGGCCGACGCATGAAACACGCACACGCGGGACTATGGCTGCTGGGTTTGGTTTTGTGGATGGCCGGCTGTACGCCGGGCGATCGGCTGCACTTCCCCGACGGGCCGGTGTCCCCAGCGCGTGACGGCTCAACGTGGTACGACACCAACCGCGATGAGGTGCCGGACTTTGAATTGGTGCACGACGACTCGGGCCGACTCGCCACGCTGGGCTACGACGACGATCAAGACGGCGACGCCGACCGACAGTATCGCTTGGCGGACTACGCCCACGCCGACGTGCCGCACCTGATTGTGTTGATCGATTCGATCCCGTACGCAGCGCTCAACGACGACCTCGCCGCCCGGCCGCCGGGGGTGTGGGGCGCATTTAGCAAGCCGGCCAAAGTCATCGCGCCCTACCCCAGCATGTCCGCGGTGTGTTTCAGCGACCTGCTCCACGCCCCGCCGATGCCCGGCCCGATCAACCGCCACTACGACCCCCGCCCCCAAAACCACGGCGTCACCAACCTCATCAACCAACGCCTCGGCGGCTATCGCAACCCCTGGCAGCAACGGCTGCACTACAACATCGACTACTCGGATAACTCCTCGGCCTGGCTGCGGCCCCGGCCCTGGCTACAAGTCGAATTCGAACGCGCCCGCCAGGCCTTTGACGCCAGCCCCGACCGCACGACGGTGGTCTACATCTCCTCCGCTGCGGCAATGCTCATGAAGTACGGCAAGGCCGGCCTCGAAGAAACGCTCGATGAACTCGAACGCTTCCTGCTGCAGGTGCTCTACGAACGCAAAGGCGCGGTGAAGATTTCCATCATGTCCGACCACGGCCACAACCTCGTCGATACGACCTGGGTCGATGTCGCCGCGCCGCTCAACGCCGCGGGGTTCCGTGTCGTGAAAAAGATCAAAAAACCCAACGATATTTTTATCGAGATGGACGGATTGATGACGTGGTTCGGCGTCCACACCTCGCAACCCGAGGCGGTGAGTGATGCGTTGCTGGCCGAACTGCCGGAGATCGAAACGCTGGCGTACCTCGACGGCTACGACCTGATCGTCCGCAACGGCCGCGGCGCCGCCCGCATCGCCATGGCCGAGGGACCGCTGATCTATACCCCCGACACCGCCGACGTGCTGGACTACGGCGACGATTTGAGCGGCGTCGCCTTGACCCGCGATGAGTGGTTCGCAGAGACCGCCGAGCACACGTTCCCCGATGCGCCGTCGCGGCTGTGGGACGCGTTCCACGGCCAAACCCGAAACAACCCGCAGGTCATGGTCACGCTCCGCGACGGGGCTTGCGCGGGCATCGAATGGTTCCGGTGGTTCATCACGCCCCGCTCGACCCACGGCGGGCTTAACCAAGTCAACTCGGCGGCGTTCGTGATGACGATGAACGGGCCGATCGACGGGCCGCTGCGCAGCGCAGAGGTCATGGACGCGATCCAGCCGGGGTGGGCGCCGCCGATCGTATCGGGGAGTCAAGAATGATGGTGGCAAGGCAGCGCTGCGCTTATCGCGGAGGGAGTGAGACGCGGAGGCGCGGAGCAAGACAGTAAGCAAGCATTCAGAATGGAATCAGGCCGTAAGTCAATTATTCTTCTCCGCGTCTCCGCGATTCCAAAGCTCCGCGATAAGCGCAGCGCTGCCTTGATCGCGAACTCGTAAAATCACCGCATGGAAATCCCCTCCCCTTGGTTGACGGTCGTCGCCCCGGCCGTCGTGTTCGGCGGGGGCGTGATGGCGTGGGGGATGTGTCATCCGCGCAGCCGAATCATGGGGCCGCTCGTTTGTCGCGGCGCTCCCGCCGAGCCGGGGGATGCGCCGAAGGTCGCGCTCACGTTTGATGATGGGCCGACGCCCGACAGCACCCCCGCCGTGCTCGACGCCCTGCAACACGTCGGCGTCCCCGCCGCGTTTTTCGTCATCGGCCGCAACGCCCAGCGACACCCGCACCTGCTGCGACGCATGGACGAGGAGGGCCACTTGGTTTGCAATCACACCTTCGACCACGATCGTCAAGGCCTGTGGGGGCTTAACGGGTTTTGGCGCAGGCAACTCGACCTGACCGACGACGTGATCTTCGACCTGCTGGGCAAACGACCCGCGATGTTCCGCCCGCCGATGGGGCTTAAGCATTGGCACCTCATGCAAGAGGCCGCCTTCGGCGGACACGCCGTGGTGACGTGGTCCCGCAAAGCGATGGACGGCGGACGACGGCCCCCCCAAAAACAACGCCTCATCAAACGCCTCGCTAAAGCCCGCGACGGCGACGTGCTGCTGCTGCACGACGGCCACGAACCCGACCGCCCCGCGTCGCGCGCCGTCACCGCCGAGGCGGTCGTGCCGCTGGTTAATCAACTGCGTGACCGCGGGTTCGAGATCGTTCGGCTGGATGCGTTGTTGGATTTGCCGGGCTATCAGCCGTAAGCCGAATCACCGCGACGCGGCTTAGTCTTGCTCGGTCACGACCGTTTCGCTTTCGACCGGCACCAACTTCAACAGCAAGATGCCCAAGATAAACGTCGCCAGCCCGAGCACGATCCCGAGGGCGACGCCGCCGATCCACCACGACAAAAAGTATTCGTGCATGAGGTGGCGGATTTCGCCGAAGCTCAGCGAGCCCAGGTCGCGGAAGTCCGACCACCGCGGCGGGCTGCCGGTGAGCACGAGGTGGCCCAGAGTGATCGCCGCGAAGATGAGCGCCAACCCGATCGGCGGGAACGCGAGCTGCGACCCCGCGACCGTCGAAACCGGGTGAAGGTGTAGCCGTTTGGCGAGGTAGACCGCGACCAGCGTCTGCACCGGGTACACCGGCAGGTTGGCGACCAACGCGCCGACACCTAATCCCGCCGCGACGCTCATCTGGCTGACGCGATCCCGCCGGGCGCTGCGCACCAGCTCACGCGGGTCAAACCACAACAACGCGCGTTGCCAGAGCGGACGTTGGGGTGCAACCGACGCCAAGGCTTGATCCGCATTGGCCCCTGGGGGCGGGGGCGTGGACGCGGGGGGGGGCCATTTCTTGAACGGCCACGGCATCACCGCCCGGATAAACAAACGCAGGTGCAACGCCGCACTCCGCCACGAATCCAGCCACGGCCGAAAGTGGCTGATGTGTTCCGCCGCGGGTGGGTAGATCACCCGGATCGGCACCTCCACCAGCGGACACCCCGCCCACCCCGACCGTGTCAGGATTTCCGCTTCGTACCCGTACCGCCCCGCCCGGCAAGGCACCGCCTCGACCAGCCCCAACGGGTACACCCGGTAGCCCGATTGGCTGTCTTCGATCCGCCGACCCGATGCGATAAAAATGCAAAGGTTCGAGAACGTCCGCCCCACCCGATTCGCCGCGGGGTAGTCCGGGTCGGCCGCGTTACGGCAGCCGACGACGATCGCCGTGGGCTGCGCCGAAGCCGCTTCCAACAACGCCTGCGCATCGGCCGGGTCGTGTTGGCCGTCGGTGTCCATCGACAAGGCGTGGGTGAAACCTAGACGCCGAGCCGCCCTGAAACCGGTGCGCAGGGCTGCGCCTTTGCCGCGGTTGCGCGCGTGGTCGATGCGCTGCAGGTCGAGGCCGGGGTCGGCGTGCTCGGCGACAAACGCATCGAGGATCTCGGCGGTCGCGTCGGTGCTGCCGTCGTTGACCACGAGCATCGGCACGCCCAACGCCGCGACGCCGCGCAACACCGCCGCGAGTTTGGGCGCGTTGTTGTACGTCGGCAGCAGGATGACGGGATGAAAATCGTGGGCTTCGGGCAAAGTGGGGTCCCTGTCGCCAACCGTTCCGAGGGGAAAACGAGTCTGTTGAACAAAAAAAAAGAGCCGAGGCATTCGGCTCAATCGGGGTGACAGGATTTGAACCTGCGGCCTCTACGTCCCGAACGTAGCGCTC
>CAYPCC010000140.1:0-7845 GCA_964409095.1 uncultured Phycisphaera sp.
GCCGAGGCGCTGGCGGCCGTGCGCGGGTATCCCTGCGTCGAAGCGCTCAAACGCACCCGCCACACCGCCCCTCAGACCACCGTTGCCGCGTCGCAACGCCCCGCCAACGTACGTGGTTCGCTGGCCCTGCAGCCCGTCGACCTCACCGGCTACGAAGTCGTCCTCATCGACGACATCAAGACCACCGGCTCGACCCTCACCGCCTGCACGCACCTCTTAAAAAAAGCCGGAGCACGCAGCGTCCACGCCGCCGTCGCCGCGGTGGCGGACCCCAAGGGGCAAAAGTTCACCGCCAAATAATGGCCAAATAAATGAGGCCCGGGCACTTCAGGACCCGTGCGCGTGACAAGCGTTTCGCTCACCAACGCACCTCCACCTTCCGCCCCGCCTCCGCGCTTTCCACCGCCGCCATCACCATCGCCACGCTCTTGAGGTTGTCCTCGCACGGACACTCCACCGCCGTCGTGCCCGATGACAACACATGCTCGGCAAACTGGCGGATCAGATACCCGTGCCCCTCGACGGGCATCTCAACCCGCGGGACTTCCACTTCGACTAGCTCTCGGCTAAAGCCCTCGCTCTGCGCAGGCTTCACCACTTCGCAGCGCATCGCGTTAGCCCCGTCCCACGTCAGCGTGCCTTTCGATCCCACGATCCGCCAGTCGGCCTCCCATGTGGTTTGCCGACCCTCGTTGCACCACGACCCGCGATAGGTGTACACGACACCGTCGGTCATCTCGAAGATCGCCGCGGCGCTGGCGTGGCCGTCGTACCACGAATGCTTGGGATTCCAAGTGTGACAGTAGACGCTCACCGGGTCCGCGCCCGAAATCTGCCGGGCGTTGTCGAAGGTGTGGATCGCCATGTCGAGGATGAGCGGGTGAGCCATCGCGTCGCGGAAGCCGCCGAAGTGGGCGCCCAGGTAAAAGTCGCTGTGCAGTTCCGCGACCTCGCCGAGCCCGCCGCGCGCGATAAAGTGCTCGATGGATTTGAAGCCCGAAAGGGGCCGCCGCGATTGCGTGACCGCGTACGTTTTGCCCGCCGCTTTGGCCGCTGCGACCATCTGCCGGGCTTTATCCAAGTCGTCGCTCATCGGCTTCTCGCCGAGCACGTGGCAGCCCAACGCCAGCGCTTCGATTGTCACCCGGTCATGGGCCGCCGGCACGGTGACATCGAAGACCGCATCCGCCCCGGTCGCGGCGACCGCCTCACGAAGCGACCCGAACACCACGCTGTCGGGCAAATGAAAACGCTCAGCCATCGCCACCGCCGCATCGCGGTTTAGATCGACCAGCCCCACCAACTCGATGGTGTCGAGTTCAACCGCGTGCTTGACCCATTCACGGGCCATCCCGCCGCAGCCGACCACCACCGTTTTCATCATCGACGTCATGGCGAAACTCCGCGACCTCTAGTGCATACAAAATATCAGCCGCGCAGTTCCGCACCGACCGCTTCGCTAAGCGACTTCACCACCGCCGCGACCTGCGGATCGACCTGTTCGTGGCGCAGCGTCGCGGCGGGATCGCGGAACCGCATCCGCAGGCTGACGCTCTTCTTCCCGTCACCGATCTGCTTACCCCGGTACACCCCGAGAAACGCCAAATCCTCCAGCATCTCCGGCTGCGCCTCGGCCACCGCCGACTCGACCTGCGTCCACGACACCCCCTCGTCGACCACCACCGACAAGTCCCGCTCGATCCCCGGGAACCGCGGCAACGCCCCGACCTCCCGCACCGGCGGATACATCGCCAAGAGCGTCGCCAAGTCCAACTCCGCCGCGACCTGCGGCGTCTGCACGTCGAAGTTGCTGCGGGTCGCGTCCGACACCAAACCCATGACGCCCAGCGTCGTTTCGCCGACCACCACCGACCCCGCCGCCGCGAACACGCCCGGCTCATCCACCGGCTCGATCCGCACCGCGTCTTTCGCTTTCGCGCCGCCGAGCGCTTCGACGATCTCATCAATCGCGCCACGTAGTTCTCGCAATGCCTCATCGACACCCCCGGAACCCGTCGCGTCACGCAGCAACGCCAGCTTCACCGTCTCGACGGTTTGGCCGTCCACGATTGTCCAAGTGGACGCCGACTCGAACAGCCGGACGCCGTGGTTGCCCGCGTCTTGGTTGAGCTTCCGGCACTGCAGCAAGCTCGGCAGCACCGACGGCCGAAGCATCGGCTCATCTTTTTTGTGATCGCCCTCCAACACCAACGCCTCGGCCCCCGTTGGCAAGAACGGCGACGCGAATTTCGGGTTGATGAAGCTGAACGTGATGGTTTCGTGGTAGCCGTGGGCGACCAGTACGTCGCCGATCAAACGCTTAGCCAACACCGACGCCTGCGGCGGGCGGGCGACGAGTTCGAGCTTGGGCTTGATCGGGATCGCGTCCATGCCGTGCAGGCGGGCGATCTCTTCGATGAGGTCGACCTCGCGGGTCAGGTCCAGACGGAACGTCGGGATCGTCGCCGTCACGGTTTCGCCATCCGCCACGGCGTCGAGCCCGATGCGGTTCAGATAGTCGGCCTGCTGCTGGGCCGAGAGTTCCAGCCCCAAAAGCTGCCGACACCGCCCCGCCCGCAGCGACAGCGTTGTCGATTCGTTTTCTGTTTCGGCGAATAACCCGACGCGGATCACGCCGTCCGCCAGCGTGCCGCCCGCGAGTTCGACGATCAGCGCGGCCGCCCGCCGGCTGGCCGTACCCACGCCGACCGGATCGACGCCCCGCTCAAAGCGGAAACTCGAATCGCTCGCCAGCTTCAGCGCGCGGCTGGTCTTGCGGACCGACAGCGGCGCGAAGATCGCTGACTCCAGCAGAATGTCCGTCGTGTCGTCGTCCACCTCCGAATCCGCGCCGCCCATCACCCCCGCGACCGCCTGCGGCCGCTCGCCATCCGCGATCACTAACATGTCGTCTCTCAACTCATGCTTGGTCCCGTCGATCGCGTTGAACTTTTCGCCCTTGGCCGCGTTCCGCACGATGATCTTCCGCCCCGCGAGCTTACTTAAGTCAAAAGCGTGCAGCGGTTGGCCGAGTTCGAGCAGCACAAAATTGGTCACGTCCACGATGTTGTTGACCGTGCGCAGCCCGACCGCTTCGAGCTTGGCGACGAGCCAGTCGGGGCTGGGGCCGACCTTCACGCCGGTGATGACACGCGCGGTGTACAACGGACAGTCTTCGTCTGCCGCGGCCAACTCTACGCTGGTGACAGACTCCACCGCTCCGCCCACCGCGTCGGGCAGTTCGGCGGGTGGGCGCTTAAGCGTCGCCCCCGTCGCCGCGGCGACCTCACGGGCGACGCCGACGTGGCTGAGGCAGTCGCCGCGGTTGGACGTGACCTCGACATCGAGCCTGACATCCCCCCCCCCAGAAGCACCGCGGCCTCCGTCGGCGATCTCGACGGTGTCTTCGATCGGGAAGCCGTGGCCGGTTAGTAGTTCATCGACCGCGTCTGGTGTGACGGGGGGTTCGAGGTAGTCATTGAGCCAATTCAGACTGATTTTCATGAGTCCGAGAGTTTACCCGCCCCCGCCGCGGATCGCAGGCCGGTCCGACGCCCCCTGTCCACCCCGCTATCATGCCGCGCGATGAGACGCCGACGTTTGCTGCATCCCGCCGCCGCTTGGCTCGCCCCGCTGGTTGTTTGGACGACGGCTTTGGGTATCGCGGGGTGCGAAACACCTACGCGGCAGGCCACGCTCGACGCCGCCGCTTATCCCCCTGATTTTACGCTGGTCTTCTTCGTTGAAGCCGACGGATCAGACGGCCCCGCCGACCTCCCCGAGCAACGCCCCGCCCAACACGTGGTCACTCCAGACCGTCTGCTGCGGGCCGCTTTGGGCCCCGGCGTGACGCCCCGCTTCCACCCTCCCGCCACCGCGACGCTCACCGCCGGGCAGATGGCCGAGCTCTACCGCTTGGCCGAGGCCGCCGCCCAAGCCGAGGCCGGGCTACCACCGATCTCCCGCGCCGCCCGCCCGGCGGTGGTCTATGTGCTGACGCTCACCGCCTCGGGCACCTCCGCCGACCTCCGTACCACGCCCGACCGCAACCCCGCCGCCCGTGATCTTCTGGACTTGCTCATCCAGCTCCGCGGTGGACGTTGACCGGGTTGTCAATTTTGCCTACACTCTTTGATTCGAGATTTCCTCGTACCCAAGACGCCCTCGGAAGCCACTGACCATGATCGAAGCCCTCAAAGACGACACCGTGATCAACGCCCTCGGCGGACGCTTCAAGTTTACCTCGCTGGTCCAGCACCGCGTGCGTCAACTCATGGACGGCGACCGCCCGCTGGTCGAACGCCTCGGCCGCACCGACTTCGAGGTCGCCGTGCAAGAAGTCGTCGAAGGTAAGATCACCCTCCAACTCCCCGCCGACGCCGAAAAAGAGCAGCTGTAAGACCTTCCGTGCTTCGGGAGTTTGTCTCATCGTATCTTCCGAATTCACCGTGCGGACTTCAGCCCGCATAGCCGCTTTCGGTGCGCCCGTCCCGCGACGCGCACCGATCCCCCTATAATCAGGGCATGTCTGCCGCCGACTCTTCCCATCCCCTCGCCGACCGCCGCATCCTCGTCGCCCTCACCGGCGGGATCGCCGCGTACAAGACCGCCACGCTCGTCAGCCGGCTGGTCCAGGCCGAGGCCGAGGTCCGCGTCATGATGACCGAGGCCGCGACGCGGTTCATCACCCCGCTCACGCTCCAATCCCTGTCGGGCCACCCCGTGCTCACGAGTATGTGGGACCACGACGACCGGCCCGATTCCCAGCACGTCGGCCTCGCCCGCTGGTGCGACGCGATGGTCGTGGCTCCCTGCTCGGCCGACATGCTCGCCAAACTCGCCGCCGGGCTTACGCCGGATCTGGTGAGTCTGACCGTGTGTGCGTTGCCCGCCGAGAAACCCTTGCTGGTCGCCCCCGCGATGAACGCCGACATGTGGGCCAGCCCGATCGTGCAACGGAACCTGCAGACTTTGCGTGACCTGTTACCGAATTTCAGCGAAATAGGCCCCGCCGAGGGCTGGCAAGCCTGCCGCACCTCCGGGGCGGGACGCATGAGCGAGCCCGACGCAATCTTCGAATCCCTTGCCGCCCTCCTCCCCACATGACGGCCCCCCTCCCGCCCGTCTTCGACGCCTCGGCCCTGGGCTGGCGTTCGTTTTTTCAAGACCAACTCACGCCCGACGATCTCGTCGCCGATTGGCAACCCGCCCGGGTCTGCCGGGGGCAAGCCCGGCGGTGTCATGTGCTTTGCCCCGCCGGCATCCAAGCCTTGGCGGTCAACCTCTTTGGCGACCAAGGCCTGCCCGCCGTGGGCGATTGGGTCCTGCTCGATCCCCAGCGTAAGCAGCCGCCCCGCCGACTCGAACGCTTTAGCGCCCTGACCCGGCAAGCCCCCGGCTCAAAGTTCGCCACCCAAACCCTCGCCGCCAACGTCGACACGCTCTTCATCGTCACCGCCTGCAACCAAGACTTCAACCTCGAACGCATCGAACGCTACCTCGCCCTCGCCGCCGAGGCGGGGTGTCGGCCGGTTCTCGTGCTCACCAAACCCGACCTCGCCGACGATCCCCAATCCTTTGTCGATCAGGCCCGCACGATCGACGCCGATTTGCCGATCGAATGCCTCGACGTCCGCGACGACCGCCAAATCGCCCCCCTGCACGCACTCTGCGGCCCCGGCCAAACCGTCGCCGCGCTCGGCTCATCCGGCGTCGGCAAATCCACGCTCATCAATACCCTATCCGGCGCCGACCAAGCCGTCGGCCAAGTCCGCGGCGACGACAACAAAGGCAAGCACACCACCACCGCCCGCTCGCTCCACCGCCTGCCCGACGGCGGCGTCCTCATCGACCTCCCGGGCATCCGCGAACTCCAACTCACCGAAGCCTCCGCCGGCCTCGACGACACCTTCGCCGAGATCACCGCCTTCATCCCCGATTGCAAATTCCGAAACTGCAACCATGACAATCAGCCCGGCTGCGCGATCCAATCCGCGCTGGCCGACGGGCGAATCGATCCGCGACGCTGGGAAAACTATCGCAAGCTCCAAGGCGAACAAATCGTTTTCACCGAGACCAAGACCGCCCACCACAAACGCGAAGACCGTAAAATTTTGACAAGTAAAGATCAGCGACGCCTTGAACGCGAAGAACGGGATGACCGCGAAACCTTGTGAATTTTGCAAGTCTTCGCTTGATATCGCCTGCGCGGCGGGCGATCAAGGCTTCGCCCCGACACCCCAAAACCAATATCCGCAATAGCCGAGGGATAGCTATCCCTCGGCTTTACCTTGGTGACTTCAACGGGGTGCAAGGGCAGATTCCCCGCCGCTCGCCACGGAGGCGCTTGCCTTGAAAAACCCGCCCAATAAACATCACTTATCTAAACTTTTCTCGACTTTCCAACCAAACCCCTTGCGGTTGTCGATCCACCGCAGCCACGTCGGCCGGAAGCGATAAAACTTCTGCTTCTCCGCGGCTTCTCGCATCTGGGGCAGCGAGTTCACGAACTCATATTTATTGGTGTAGAGGTCCCAGATGCGGTGCCACTCGGATTGACCGTGGGCGATGACCAGATCGACCTCGCCGTGGAGTTGCAGGCCGTGGATCAGCTCGGGCACGTCTTGGTGGGCGTAGATCGTGATCGCGGCGTGGGGGTTGGCCGCGAGGTGTTGGCTGTGTGCGGCATGGGGCGACGACACCCAGTGCAGGCACCACCCGGCGTCGTGGGCATACTGAATATTCGCCGCGTGGGGTTGGCCTTGATCGTCCACGGTCGCCAGGCTGGCCGTGCGGCAGGTGGCGAGGAATAGCTCGGTTTCTTGGTCAAACGAGAACTTGTCGGTGCTCATGGTCTTAACTCCTCTGTCTACCGGCCGCTGTTCGACGCAAGATAAAACTCAAGCCTGTTACACCGCCAACTTCGCGCTGATCCGACGCAGCGCCTCTTGCACATTCTCTCGGCTGTTAAACGCGCTGATGCGGAAATAACCTTCGCCCGCTGCGCCGAAGCCGCTGCCGGGGGTGCCCACGACGTGGGCTTCGTTGAGCAATTGGTCAAAGAAGTCCCACGAGCTCACGCCTTCGGGCGTCTTGACCCAAACGTACGGCGCGTTGACCCCGCCGAAGACTTCCATGCCCGCCGCGGTGAGCGCTTCGCGGACGAGGCGGGCGTTTTCCATGTAGAACGCGATCAACTCGGCGACCTGGGCTTTACCTTCATCGCAGTAGACCGCCTCGGCCCCACGCTGGACGATGTAGGACACACCGTTGAACTTGGTCGATTGGCGCCGATTCCAAAGCCCGTGCATTTCGACGTCATTTCCGTCGCCGTCTTTGCCCGTGAGACCTTTGGGGATCACGGTGAACGCGCAGCGGGTGCCGGTGAAGCCCGCGTTTTTCGAGAAGCTGCGGAACTCGATCGCGCACTTGCGTGCGCCCGGGACCTCGTAGATCGAGTGTGGGATGTCGGGTTCGGTGATGAAGGCGTGGTACGCCGCGTCGAAGAGGATCAGCGTGTCGTTCGCCAGGGCGTAATCGACCCACTTTTCCAGCGTCGCCCGGCTGGCGGTCGCGCCCGTCGGGTTGTTGGGGTAGCACAGATAAACGACATCCACCGGCTCATCGGGCAGCGCCGGCTCGAAGCCGTTGTCTGCGGTCATCGGCAGGTAAACCAGCCCGGCGTAGCGCCCCGAGGCGTCGGCGGGGCCCGTGTTGCCCGCCATGACATTCGTGTCCACGTAAACGGGATACACCGGGTCGCACACCGCGATGCGGTTGGCGGTCGGCGGGGCCTTTCGGCCTCGACGCTCGACGGGGTAATCGGTTTTGGGGCCGCTTGAATCG
>CAYPCC010000141.1:0-7783 GCA_964409095.1 uncultured Phycisphaera sp.
AAAACCACCACGAGCACCCCATGGGCGGCGGTGACAACAAGTCGTCGGGCAACCGTCCCCCCGCGTCACGCACCGGCACCCTCGCCAAGGGCGGCCGCACCCGCCAGCCCGGCAAGGCCTCAAACAAGCGGATCGTCCGCCGCCGGGTCTCCAAGCGTTATGGACAACTGAAGCTCAAATAAACGACCAAATGTTTAGCCGTCGATCGCAGATCGACGCTCCCCCCGGAGCACCCACGGAACACCACCATGCCACGCAGCCTCAAAAAAGGTCCCTACGTCGATTTCAAACTCTACCGCAAGGTCGAGAAGTTGAACCAGATGGACCGCAAAGAACCTATCAAGACCTGGGCCCGCAGTTGTACCATCGTGCCCGAGTTCGTCGGCCACACCTTCATGGTCCACAACGGTAAATCCCACCTGAATGTCTTCGTTACCGAAGATATGGTGGGGCACAAGCTCGGCGAATTCGCCCTGACCCGTATTTTCCGCAGCCACACCACCGGCACCAAAGCCCAACGCGCCGCCGCCGGTCGCTAATCAGAATTGTTTAACCGTCGATCACCGATCGACGCTCTCCAAAGAGAACCGCAATGCCTTACACCAACGTCCACCGCATGGCCCGCATCAGCCCGCAGAAAGTCCGCCTCGTGGCCGACATGATCCGCGGAAAAAGCTACGCGGACGCCCTGACGACCCTGGAAATGTCCAAGCTGCGAGCGGCTGTGCTCGTGAAGAACGCTCTGGTCGCCGCGTACAACAACGCCGACCAAGCCGAAGCCAACGTCCGCCGCCTCAAGGTCAGCGAGGCGCGCGTGGATGCCGGCCCGACCATCAAGCGGTTCCAACCCAAAGACCGTGGCAGGGCCCACCCGATCCTCAAACGCACCAGCCACATCACCGTGAGCGTCGCCGAAGCGTAAATCAGCCAGAACTGAATTCCATCAAGCCGCGACCGCTGGTCGCGCCAACGAAAGAGACCCACCATGGGACAAAAAGTACACCCCTTCGGCTACCGCGTCGGCATCACCGAAGCCCACCGCAGCCGTTGGTACGCACCGACCAAAGCCTTCTACGGCGAACTGCTCATCGAGGATCAGCGCATCCGCAATTACCTCGACCGTCAGCTCAACCGTAAGCCCCCGTTCGCCGCCGTGTCCGACATCCACATCGAGCGCACCCGCGAAGAACTGAAGATCATCATCAAGACCGCGCGGCCCGGCCTGGTGATCGGGCCCAAGGGTGCCGAGATCGACCGCCTCACCGCCGACCTTCAGCACCTCACCGGCCGTAATGTCTCGATCAACTGTATCGAAATCAGCAACCCCGACGCCGACGCGAAGCTGGTCGCCGAATCCATCGCCGAGCAGCTTGCCAAGCGGGCCAGCTTCCGCCGTGTGATGAAGATGAAGGCCGAGGCCGCAATCGGTGCCGGTGCCAAGGGTTGCAAGATTATGCTCTCGGGCCGTCTCGGCGGACACGAAATGAGCCGTAACGAAGTGATCCTCAACGGCTCGATTCCGTTGTCCACCCTGCAAGCCAATATCGATTACGGCGTGGCCCAGTCGCTGACGACCTACGGCATCATTGGGGTCAAAGTGTGGATCTACAAGGGCATGTACAACGAAATCGCCGAAGGCGAAATCGAATCCAAAGCCGCCGGTGCCCGCCCCCGTGCTCGTGGCCGCCGTTAAACCCGACCCATTCGATGTGAATCACCGCGAATGCTATTTGCGGTCTACCCAAGAGAACCACCATGCCCCTACTCCCCAAACGAGTTAAATTCCGCAAGCAGCAACGCGGCACGCTGAAAGGCAACGCCCAGCGTGGCAACAAAGTCTCGTTCGGCGACTTCGCCCTGCAACTGACCGAAGGCGGTTGGCTCACCGCCCGTCAGATCGAGGCCGGCCGTATCGCCGCTCGTCAGTATGTGGCCCGTGAAGGCAAGCTGTTCGTCCGCGTTTTCCCCGATAAGCCGATCTCCAAGAAGCCACTGGAGCAGCGGATGGGTAAAGGCAAAGCCGAGCCCGAATACTGGGTCGCCCGGGTGAAGCCCGGCACGGTGGTGTACGAGATCGCCGGTGTACCCCGCGACATCGCCAAGAAGGCGTTCCTTCGCGTGGCCCACAAGCTGCCGTTCAAATGCCGATTCGTCGAGCGTCGCACCCACATTTAATCACCGTACAAAGCCGCGATTGTTAATCGCGTGGGATCGAGATTATGAAAGCCAACGAAGTCCACAAAATGAGCGATGCCGAGCTGGGCGAAACCGCCGAGCAGCTTCGCGCCAAGCTCTTTGAGCTCCGCACCCAGTCGGTGACCGAGAAGCTCGAAAACCCGATGCAGCTCGGCAATCTCCGCCGTGACATCGCTCGGGTGCTCACCGAAAAACGCAGCCGTGAAATCGCTGCCGCCCCCGCGACGCAGGAGTCGAACTAAAAGATGTCTACCCAAGCCCCCACCAATGACCGCCCGCTGCTGGGCACGAAAGTCGGCGTCGTCACCAGCGATAAGCGTGACAAGACCCGCACCGTGGCCGTGGCCTACAAGGTCCAGCACCCCAAGTACGGCAAATTCATCAAGAAGACCCAGAAGTTTCAGGTCCACGATGAAAATAACGACTGCAAAGAAGGCGACCGCGTCCGCATCGCCCGCTGCCGTCCGCTGAGCAAAACCAAGAGCTGGCGTCTGGTCAAAGTCGAAGAGTCGGCTCTTCCCCCGGTTACGAACGTGCCGGCCCCCGAAATCGAAACCCCCGCCGCCGATGCGGCTGAGTAAGCATTGAATTGACCCGCCGCTTGCGGCATCGCGTCCTCCCTTCGTTAACGGGTTGATCGCAGGATAAGAACCATGATCCAAGTAGAATCAAGAGTCGATGTGGCCGACAACTCCGGCGCTAAGATCGCGTACGTGATCCGCGTCCTGGGGACGTCCACGGCCAGCGGTAAGTTCAGCCGGCCCACCGCGACCATCGGTGATAAAGTCGTTTGCTCGGTCAAGAAGTCTCTGCCGGGCAGCGACCTCAAAGCAGGCACCATCGTCAAAGGCGTCGTCGTGCGGACCAACTACCCGGTTCGTCGTAAAGACGGCAGCTACGTCCGTTTCGATAAAAACGCGATCGTGCTGATCGATGACGACGGCAATCCCCGTGGTACCCGTATCTTCGGTGCGGTTGCCCGTGAGCTGCGTGAACAAAACTACATGAAGATCGTTTCCCTCGCGACGGAGGTCGTGTAAGTAGTCGCTAGGCGCTAGCCGTTAGCGTTTAACCCAAACCATCCGCTCGGAATCAAGAGAGCGGCGAAATGCACACTATAGTTTCCGCTAGCGGCCATCGGCTAGCGGCTAAAGGCTAAAAACATGCCAAGACACATCCGCAAAGGCGACAACGTGATCGTTCGTACCGGCAAGGACAAGGGCCGCACCGGCGAGGTGCTACGCATCCTGACCGACAAACTGGACCCCGCGGCCGAGCGCGTCGTGGTCAAAGGGGTCAACGTCCGCGTCAAACACATTAAGCCCAGCCAAGCCAACCCCCAAGGGGGCACCGTTAGCCTCGAGATGCCCATCCACATCTCCAACGTCAGCCCGGCGGACAAAAACGGCAAAGGCACCCGTGTCCGCTATGAAACCAAAGCGGACGGCAGCAAAGTCCGCCTCGCGGCGACCACCGGCGAACAACTCGGACCCGAACTCAAGAAGGCTAAATAATCAGCCTGATCTAGCCATCGATCGCTGATCGACGCTCCACAGAAAGAGAACACACCATGCCCCCACGCATGCAAGAAAAATTCGTCGGCCCCGTCGCCGAGAAGATCAAAGCCGAGGCCGGCATCACCAACCCCATGGCGATGCCAAAGCTCGACAAGATCATGGTCAACGTCGGCATGGGTAAGCTCATCGAGGGCACCAAGCTCAACGCCAAAGCCAAAGAGCAGGTTGTCAAAGACCTCGCCCTGATCACCGGCCAAAAGCCCATCATGACCATCGCCAAGAAATCCGTCGCCAACTTCAAGGTCCGTGCGGGCTACGAAAACGGTGCGATGGTGACGCTCCGCGGTGTCCGCATGTGGGAGTTCTTCGATCGCTTGGTCAGCCTGGCCATGCCCCGCATCAAGGACTTCCGCGGATTCAAGACCAAGTCGTTTGACGGCCGTGGCAGCTACTCTTTCGGCCTGGTCGAACAGGGGATCTTCCCCGAAGTCGATATGGCTAATGCTCAGCACACCTTCGGCATGCACATCACGCTGGTCTTCAAGAACTCGACCGACGAGCTCAGCAAGCTGGCGATGACCGAGCTGGGCTTCCCCTTCGTCAAGCCCCCCAAGAAGAACGGCTAACCCCCGCAAGTAAACGAATCGATTTTCCGCGGCCGCTTGCGGCTCAGCGAACTAAACGGATACGAAACTATGTCCTCAAAATCCACCATTGTCCGTAACGAGCGGATCGCCAAGACCGTCGCCAAGTACGCCGAAAAGCGTCGCGCCCTGAAGGCCGCGGGCGACTACGCCGGCCTGGCTCAATTGCCCCGTGACGCGAGCCCCACCCGGCTGCGCAATCTGTGTGCCCTCACCGGCCGCAGCCGCGGCGTTTACCGCAAGTTTAAGCTCTCCCGCATCAAGCTCCGCGAACTCGCCCTCGAAGGCAAAGTTCCCGGCATGCGTAAATCGTCCTGGTAAGTCCCCCCCCGGAAGTTAACGGCTGCGAGACTGTAGTCATTAGATCTCCGAACGGATACTGCCCGGTTTGCCCGTGGGTCTTCATTGAACCCGCGACCCTGATCCCCGGAACCGATGATTGGTTCCTTGAAAGATACGAGAATAAGTATGGCTCTCAGCGACCCTATCGCCGACATGCTCAACCGCCTCCGCAACGCGTCCCGCAACGGCTTCAAAACCGTGGACTGCATGAACTCCAAGGTTTGTGCCGGCATCGCTGCCGCGTTGCAACACGAAGGATACGTCAACGGCCACACCGTCATCGACGACGGCCGGCAAGGCATCCTCCGTGTCGAGCTGCGTTACGGCCCCAACGGCGAAAAGCTGTTCCACAAATTGCAGCGTGAGTCCAAGCCCGGCTGCCGCGTCTACACCAAGGTCGCCGACCTGCCGCGTCCCCTCGCGGGCCTGGGCGTCTGCATCCTGACCACACCCAAGGGCGTGCTGTCCGACCGCCAGTGCCGCGAGCACAAAGTCGGCGGCGAGATGATCTGCACCGTTGAATAATCGCGGTTTAAACCAAATGTCCGTTTTGCATTAAGGCGAAACACAGAAACGCCTGAAAGAAGCGAGTAACTTTATGTCACGTATCGGTAAAAAACCTGTCCCCCTCGCGGGTGCGACCGTCAAAGTCAACGGCCGTGAAATCTCGGTCAATGGCAAGGGCGGCACCCTCACCTACGAACACCGACCCGAAGTCGCGGTCCGTATCGATGAAGACGCCAAGGAAGTGGTCGTCGAACGCCACGACGATTCCCGCACCGCCAAGGCGATGCACGGCCTGACGCGATCGCTGGTCGCCAACATGATCCACGGCGTTACCAAGGGTTACGAAGTCAACCTCGAAATCCACGGCGTGGGTTACGGCGGCGTCGTTCAAGGCAACAAGATCAACCTCAAGCTCGGCTTTGCCGACGTCCGCGTCGTCACGATCCCCGCGGGCGTTACCGTGACCGCCAAGAGTTCGTCGAACCTGACCGAACTCAGCATCACCGGCATCGATAAACAACTGGTCGGTCAAACCGCCTCGGCCATCCGTCAGCACCGCAAACCAGAGCCGTACAACGCCAAGGGCGTTCACTACAAAGGCGAGCAGATCACCCGCAAGCAGGGCAAGGCGTTCGGCTCGTAATCACCGCACCACAAAGCCGCCGATGGCATCGGCGATCTTCGGTTCATTAAGCAACCGACCCAAAGGTCAGCATCATGGAAAAGAACAAACTCAAAACCCTCCGCCGCACCCGCCGCAAGACCGGCATCCGCAAGCGTGTCTTCGGCAGCCCCGCGCAGCCCCGCCTGTCGATCTTCCGCAGCAGCAAGCACCTCTACGCTCAGCTCATCGACGACTTCGCGGGCAAAACGCTCGCCGAGGCCAGCACCGTCTCGGCCAAGGTCGAAAAGGGCAGCAACATCGACGCCGCGGTCGTGGTTGGCAAAGCCATCGCCGAGAAAGCCAAGGCCGCCGGTGTTGAATCGGTCGCGTTTGACCGTAACGGCTTCCGTTACCACGGCCGGGTCAAGGCCCTGGCCGACGCCGCCCGCGAAGGTGGCCTCAAGTTCTAAAGCATGAGCCGCTAGCCGTTAGCCGTTAGGCAGTGGCTGAAATCAAACAAACACTCCAACGATTTACGAACATAATCTCACAAAAAGACCTCGGCAGACCCGCAGGCAACAAGGGCCGACACTGTTCGGCAGGCACAACACACCATCCCATTCACGCTAGCGGCCAACGACTAGCGGCTAAAGGCTAAAACCATGGCTGAATTCCTCGAAGACTCCAACTCACTCGAATCGACCACCGTCGCCATCAACCGCACCGCCACCACGGTCAAGGGCGGCCGTCGCATGAGCTTCTCGGCCCTCGTGGTTGTGGGCGATCGCAACGGCAACGTCGGCGTCGGCTACGGCAAAGGCCGTGGCGTCCCCGCGGCGATCGAAAAATCGCAGAAAGACGCGAAGAAAAACCTTTTCCCCGTCAAGCTCCGCGGCGGCACGCTGCCCCACGAAGTCAAGGGCCGGTCGTGTGCCTCGTCGGTCAAGCTGATCCCCGCGTCGCCGGGTACGGGCGTGATCGCGGGCGGCACGGTGCGTGCGGTGCTCGAGATGGCGGGCGTGAAAGACTGTCTGAGTAAAGCCTACGGCTCGACCAACAAGATCAACCTTTGCCGGGCGGTGATCGACGCCCTGAGTCACCTGCGGACCCGGGAAGAAGTCGCGGCCTTGCGTGGCGTGGAAATCGAAACCAGCACCGTGGACGAGATGTTGTCCGCCGCCAAACGCTTCATGACCGAAACTCAGAGCGGTGCGAGTAAATCCAAAGCCGCTGCCCCGCAGAACACGGTGGGCAAAGGCAAGGGTGGGCGTCGTGACCGCAACGAGCGTGGCGACAGCCGGGGCGACGCTCGCGCGACGGCCCCCGCCGAAGCCCCTGCGGCTGAAGCCCCCGCCGCCGAAGAAGCACCCGAGTAAAATTCCCCTTCAAATCACCCGCCATTGAGCTGTGCTCAAGGCTTTCCCGGCCAGACGCCGGTCCCGGAGTAATCCGCCATGATGATTCACGAAATTACCGAAAAAGTTGGCCGCCACAAGAAGCGTAAGCGCATCGGGCGCGGCGTCGGCTCAGGCACCGGCAAAACGGCCGGCCGCGGCCACAAGGGCTACGGCTCGCGCTCGGGCAACAGCAACGCTCACGAAGGCGGCGCGATCCCGATGTGGAAACGCTTCCCCAAGCGCGGCTTCTCCAACGCCGAGTTCATGACGCACTATGCGATCATCAACCTCAAGGCGATCGATGCCCGTTTCCAAGACGGCGAAGAAGTCAACGCCGAGTCGTTGGCCAAGCTCGGCCTGATCCGCGACAGCTCGCAGCCCGTCAAGGTGCTCGGCGAAGGTGAACTGACCAAAAAGGTTGCCGTCACCGCGACCAAGTTCAGCAAATCGGCGAGCGACAAGATCACCGCCGCGGGCGGTAGCGTGTCTGTGGTCGAGCCAACGGTCTACCGACCCAAAGGCGTGAAGAAAGCCGGCAGCGATTCCGACGCGGCCTGAGTCCGGTAGTCTCCTCGC
>CAYPCC010000142.1:0-7742 GCA_964409095.1 uncultured Phycisphaera sp.
CGCCAGCGACGAGAGAGCAAAAAATTAGTCAGTCGATTTGATGCGGTAGCCCTGGATATAGCATGATCATGGACTCGATTGGGAGGATTAAATAGACTCCCAAATAGAATAGAATTAAAGGTTTAATTTATCAAGGTGTTTCTTGCCTCTCATTATTTTAAAGCTCGGCCGGTCTCTTGATTCGAACCCGTACGAATACCTTTCGTTCTTTATCCTTTGGGATAGGCGTCCCGTCCGTCCTGAGGCCAACGGTCTGACGGTCTGGGTTCATTCGCGGCTACGCCAAGACGACGGGCGGAACGCCTATCCCGCCGAAACGGTTTTCGTGCGTATTCTTAGACATCAAAACTCGATTGGGATCGACCTTTTTTTTTTGCCGAGTGTTTTGATGATTTGCATTCGATGCCGACATGGCTTCAAATAGGTTGCTTCAAAGTCTGTTTTACTCTTCACTGCAGAGATCATTCCTAAAAATATTCGAAATCGATGTCATTAAAAAAACATAACGCATGGCATGCGGCGGCAGTGGTTTGCGTCTGCTTTTGTCTGTCACCTCAATCTGCGGCGGCGCAGGATCAAACCGACGCCTTGTTGGAAGAGGCTGCGCTTGAACTGACTTATTTTAACTTTGATACCGCCTACGGTTTATTTGTTGATCTCCAAGATGAGGTCGAGACGAGGGGATCGGACCTTTGGCTGAAGGCCACGTTGGGCCGTGCGCTCTCGGCCCAGAACAAGACCCCCGCCACTCGCCAGGCTTTGGACGAAGCCCGGCAGGCATATGAATCGTTGATCGCCGAGGCCGCCGAGTCATTTTTTGCGGCCCGGGCGTTGATCCAGCTTGGCCGCATCGCCGAGGTGCGCGACTACGGCGGCGACGCGGTCGACCTCGACGCCGCCCGCGGGTTCTACCGACAAGTGGTCGAAGGTTGGCCCGACGCGTCCATCGCCGACGAGGCCGCCCTGCGATACGCCGATACTTATTTTCAACGCTTTGATGACCCCGCGGCCGTCGCCAAAGGTGTGCGGTATCTGGAAAGCTGGGTTCAGGGCCGCGACGATCAGCCGTTGGCGGCGGTGATCTGGGAAGTCCTCGCCATCGTCAAGGAGGAGCAGCTTCAAGATGCCCAAGGCGCGTTGGACGCCTACATGAAAGCCGATGCACTCGGCTTCGCCGAACCCAACTCGGCCGGCACGCTGTATTTCCGTGCCGCCCAACTCGCCGAACGCGAAGTCGGCGACCTCGAAACCGCGGTTCGGCTCTACCAAAAAGTCATCACCGAGGCCCCACGCAGCGGGCGGGCGTTCAACGCTCAGCTCGCGCTCGAGGCCTTGCGTGAATCCCACCCCGCGATGGACATCGACATCCCCGAGATCGAGATGTTTATCGCCGACGACGAGACTGATCCCGCCGAGACAGGGGGCACGCCGTGAATCTCAAAGCGATCTTCAACCTCAATGCGGTCGGCCTCGTCCTGCTCCTAGCCGGGTTCGTCCTGAGCCTGGGGATGGTGGTCAAGCGCTCATATGACCAAGGCGGCTTAGGCAACGACGAGGGCGGCAAGCGGGTGGTCACCATCATGCACTGGCAACTTGAGCCGGGCTACCGCGAGGCGTTGCAGCAGGTCATTGATGATTACAACGCTTTGCCCCATGTGGAAGCCGCCAACGTCGAAGTCCGGCAGCTCGACGTGACCGAACGCGTCTACGCCCAAGTCACCAACGTCCACATGGTCAGCGGCACCCTTGCTGATATCGTCGAGCAGGGCATGACCGCCGCGGTCCAAGGCGCGGGCGTCGCCCAGTACTTCGATTCGCTCGGCGAGCCGGCGAACGCGCCCAACCCGTACAACGCCCCGGCCTTTTTGCCCGACGATCTCGACCCCGAGTTGGCCGAGGCGCTCGGCACCCTGCCGTGGCGTGACACCCTCATCGACGGCATGCAGGGCGGCTGGACGCAAGAGCTTCAAGACTATTACTCGGTGCCCACCAGCTTTTTCGGCTCGGTCAAGATCTACTACAACCAAGACATCTTTGAGCAAGCCAAACGCAAGCTGCGCGAGGCCGTGAACGCCGAAGTCTCTCCCGCTTGGTACGACGACTTGTTCTTGGCGGTTCAAGGCGAACAAATCACCGGCTACGTCACCAACACCCCCCAACTGCGGGCGTGGATCGCCAGTGACGAAGAGCCCGATACGCTCGGCCGAACGCTGATGCTTTGTGCCGCGATCTGGCAGATCGCCCAGGAAACCGGAAACGACCAGCTCGTCCCTATCGCCGGCAGCAGCTACACCGACGAGATGTTTGCGCAACGCTACCGCGTGCCGTTCCTCTCGGGTTACGTTGATTCGCTCAACGACGACCGCGGCGCGGGCCTCGACTCCGCCGAGACCTGGCGCGGCTGGAGCAGCGGCGAATGGAGCTTCGACGATCCCCCGGTCGTGGCGTACTTCGACTGTATCCGCGAGATCTGCAAACAATTCCCGCCCGGCTTCCTTGGACTCGACCGCGAGCAGGCCCGCCGCCGATTCGTCAGCGCACAGGCCGGCATGATCGCCACCGGCGCTTGGGACGCCAAGAGTCTCTTCCAAGCCGCCGAAGGCACCGTGGTCACTCCCGAGAATCCGGCGTTGCCGAGCGAGACCGTCACCACTATCGACGGGGTGCCCTACAAAAACCACAAGTTCAAAGTCGCCATCATGCCGTTCCCGCTTCCGGGCCCCGGCGAACGCTGGCACGAACACGTCAGCTATCCCGCCAGTGACGCGCAAGCCAACGGCGGCGCGAAATACATGATTTATCAGCGCTCGACCCATAAAGAATTCGCGCTGGACTTCCTGCGATTCATGACCAGCTACGCCATCAACCAGCGTTTCAACCGGCAGGCCGAGTGGCTGCCGATCGTCATTGGTGCGACCCCGAACGCGAACCTCAAGCCGTTCAGCCCCGAGGGCGACGGTTTCGCCGGGGCGGATCAACTGGATTTTAATGGCACCGGCAGCGGCAACCTCGGCACCCGCTTTACCGGCCAGATCAAAAACCTCCTGGCCGGGGCCATTGATTACCCGACCTTCAAAACGTATGTCGAAGAGGCGGCACGCGACCCGCGCACGGGAGCGAATCGGGTGCTGTTTGATCAGTGGCAGAGTCAGCGCGATCAGGTGCGAAGCCTCGAAGCGCTCATCGCCGTGCAGGTCGCGCGCGATCTCTTGCGGCAGCAATCCGATGCCCCCAAGAAGACCCATACCGCCGTACGCCAATCCGTGCTGATGCACAACGCCACGTCGCCTCGCCGCGAATGGGCCGATGCATTCCCTGACCAACCGTTCCCCGAGTTTTAATGGCCACGCCGCTGGGCCGATTAGAACCATCCTCACTCGTTTCGCTCTGCATGTCCCAGGCCCCTTGTCCATGACCACCCTGCCCCCTACGTCAGACGTTACCGCCGCCGCGGGAGAACTCGGCGGATCTGCGCGACCGCCCGGCAAGCCGCCCGCTCGTTCGCGCGGCCTGTCCAGATTCGTTCAGAAATCCAAAACCCACTTTTTCATCTACGCCTTGCTTTTGCCCACGCTCATCAGCATGGGCATCTTCGGCTACTACCCCAAAGTCGACGTGCTGATTAAGTCGACCTACCGCTGGAACCCCGGCACGATCCTCGAATACGTCGGCAGCAAGAACTACCTCGACGCCTTTGCCGACCCGATCTTTTGGCAGTCGTTCCGCGTGGTGGCGATCATGCTGGTGGCGAACCTGTTTAAGATGTGGCCGGGGATCATCGTGGCGATCGCGCTGCACCGGCTGCTGTCGGATCGTTGGCGTTACATCTATCAGGTGTGTTTCGTGATCCCGATGGTCGTGCCGATGATGGTGTGGCTGTTGGTGTGGAAGAGTTTTTTCGATCCGGACTTCGGCATCCTCAACAAGCTGCTGTCGCTGACCGGGTTGATGCCGGTGTTGGGTTGGCTGGACGGGACCGACGGCTCGCCGGGCGTGATGCCGCAGATCGCGGCGCTTTTGCAGCCTGCGATCGACGGCGTGATCGAGCCGGCCTTCGGCGGGGTGTGGGCGATGATCTTGGTGGGCGCGGTGTGCCTGACGTTGATGTCTCAGCGCCTGACCGATACCGGCGGTCGATCGCGGTGGCTGGGTTACGCGATGTTGCTGGGCTTGGCGGTCGGGGTGCCGATGCTCGCGGCGATGGCGATCAATCCCGACGGCGGCGTGGCGCAGCCGATCTTGGCGCTGGTGATCTTCATCGCGCTGATGGTGGGGTTGGCCAAAGGGATGGGGCCGGGCTGGGTGATCTGGCCGTTCCTCTTGCTGTACGGCATTTGGGCGTGCTACGGGGAGCCGGTCTGGCGGCTGCCGGTGATGATGGGGGTGGGGATCGCGCTCGCCGAGGTGCTGGGCAAGACCACCTCCAAACTGGTCGGCCCCGAAATCCTGCGGTGGGCCGGCCTTCTGCTCGTCGGCGTCGGCGCACTCTTCGTCGCCTTTGGCCTGATCTGGACCCAGCCGACCAATCAGTTCGTCGGCGGCCGACCCGCGTGGCTCGGCAACCAAGACCTGATCCTCCCGGCCCTGATCCTCTGGGGCTTCCCGTGGGTCGGCACGGTCGGCGTGCTGATTTATCTCGCGGGGTTGCAGCAAATCTCGACGGACGTCTACGAGGCCGCCGAGCTCGACGGCGTCGGCCCAATCGGCAAGTTGTTCAAAATCGAGCTCCCCTTGATCATGACCCAGGTCCGTATCAACCTCATCATGATGACCATCGGCACGCTGACCGCGTACGAGTTTTTCTTGATCCTGCTGGGCCGCGACGGCGGGCCGGGCAACGTCGGCATGGTGCCGGGGCTTTACATGTACAAGTCCGCGTTCATCGACCAACGCTACGGCTACGCCTGTGCGCTAGGCATGGTGCTCTTCGTCGTGATCCTGCTGCTGACGATCGTGTATCAGAAATATGTGAAGGTGGATAAATAGCGGGGATTGGGAGTTGGGGGTTCGGGGTTGGTGCTCCGGTCCGATCCCGATCCCACTTCACTCCCGGATGTAATCCCCCAATTCCCAACTCCTAAATCCCAACTCCCAATCGCCATGCCCCAAAAAGTCAGCAAATCTGCCGAAGCCACCAAACACGCGATCATCTTGTTCGTGATCGCTTGCGCGTTGTACCCGCTGCTGGTGACCTTCATCATCAGCTTCAAAACCAACGCCCAGTACGAATCGAATCCGTTCTGGTTTGACGCGATCAAGACCTGGAACTGGGGCAACTGGTCCAACGCCTGGGACACCGTCAGCCCCTACATCGCCAACTCCATCGTCGTCTCGGTGTCCGCCACCGCCATCGGCATGGTCATGATCGTGCTGTCGTCTTACGCGCTGGGCCGATACAAATTCCCCGGCCGCAACATCATCTACTACGGCATCATCGCCTCGATGTTCCTGCCCGGCACCGCGGCGACGCTCGTCACCGTGTTCTGGCTCATCCGCAACCTCGGCCTCGTCAACAACCTCTGGGCGCTCATCGTCGTGGGCTCGGCGGGCGGCCAAGTCGTCGGCATCTTCATCCTCAAGCAGTTCATCGAAGACATACCCAAAGAACTCTTCGAGTCCGCCCAGATCGACGGCGCGAACCACTTCCGCCAAATCCTCAATATCGTCCTGCCCATGTCCGGCCCCGTCCTCGCCATCATCGCCATCCTCAAATTCCTAGGCCACTGGAACGAGGTCATGCTCGCGCTGGTCGTCATGAAAGACGACGAAAAACTCACCATCCCCGTCGGCCTGCTCCGGCTCGAAGGCGAATACGTCAAACAGTGGGGCGAGATGATGGCCGGCTACGCCATGGCCTCGATCCCGCTGATCATCCTCTTCGTCTTCACCATGCGCTGGTTCGTCAAAGGCATCGCCGCCGGCGCGGTCAAGGGGTAACGGGTCCGGTCTTAATCGCGGCACGGGCCATCGAATTCATGCGCTTAGTGCTTCATTGCATCTCAATCGTTGGGTAAAGTTTTCGTAGTTTGATGCGGGCGTCGGCGTTGGTGAACTGCCAATCCACACGGACTTCCGCGCCATTGCGTTGCTGCTGCCACGCGGCCACCTCGCACGCCAACACGGCCCGATCTGGGATGCGTCGGTCCAGGCACGGGCGGGCCGGGACGCTCAGCTCCATCTCCGCCACGTTGAGCCACCCCCGGGGGCTGCCGTGCTTCGGGGTGTAGTGCCACTCGAATCTCTCGGCCAACCTCCGGGCCTCGGCCGGCTCGAACGCCTCGTAGAACGCCGCGGGCTTGTGCGTGCTCAGGTTGTCGCACACCACCACGATCTTCGAGGCGTCGGGGTGGTGTTAGTCGGCGAGTTGCTTCATGAACTGGGCGAAGTCGATGCTCGTCTTGCGACTCGTCACCTCAATCTGCCGCTTGCCCGCCAGCGGCTCGAAGGCCATGAACAGGTTGGCCATCCCGCAGCGTTGGTACTCGCTGTCTTGTTTGGCCGCAGACCCCGGCCGCACCGGCAGCGGCTCGCGGGCCTTCCGGGGTCGCCGATCAACGGCTTGCCCGCCTCATCGACGCACACCACCGGACGCGACGAATCGTAGGGCTGGGCATATAAATCCAGAACGTCACCCATGTTCGCCACGAACCCGGCGTTGGCCTTGGGTGGGATCACCCACCCCCGGGGGTGTTGTTTCAACCAAGGCTTGATCCCGTTTTTTTGAGCGTCCGGCACACCGTCGCCGGGTCGATCGACTCGACGACTTCCAGTTCCACCAACTTGTCGGCCATGAGCTTCATCGTCCAACGCGATCGGCCTTCCGGGGCCCGCGAACAGGCGATCGCCACCAACGCCGCCTCTTGCTTGCCGTCGAGTTTGCGGTACTGCCGTCCGGTTGGTTTTTTGCGGTGCAGCGTCGCGTCCAGGCCTTGGGCGGCGAACGGCTGACGGACCCGAAGCACCGTGTTGCGTGTTGTCGATAACGCCTCGGCGACCCGCTGATCGCCCCACGCCTCGGGGCCGTCGGCGTCGGTCTTGAGCAGGAGGTGCGCCCGGCGGAGCAACGCCGCGGGGTGCGTCCCGCTCCGCACGATCCGCCGCAACGCTTCGCGCCGCCCATCGTCGAGCCAGATCACGATTTTGTCTTTGAGAGCCCTACCGATCCTCCTTGATCGTAAGTCAAGGGTATCGGATCATGGCTATGAATCGCAGCAATGAAGCACTAGAGCATCCCCCAACCACTCGCCTACGCTTCGTACACGGACACAAGTCACAGGAAAACGACGGCCTACCGGTCCGCCGCTTTACGCTTCCAATTCGCGGCGATCGGCCAGAAGGTAGCCCAAGCACAGCGCAAACGCGCCGCCGATTGGGGCGTACCACGGCCATGCGATCGTGACTTGTTGCGGCCTCCCCGCGTTCCTATCCAACAACGCCGTCTGCTTCTTATCGCTGGCCCAAATCGGCTGCCCCGCCTCATCGAGCACCGGCTCGGCCGTGATCGGATGTACCAGCTTCACAGCCTCCGCGTTACGGTCCAGCATCCGCTCGCCCGACGCATCAACGATCTCGGGATACGTCATGACCACTTGGCCATGTTCGTCGTAGACATGGAAATAGCCACGCCACACCATCAACATCACCAAAATCCCGCCCACCACCAGCCAAGGCGTCCGAGCCAACCGCAGTGGTCGCAATTCCGCATCCGCCACCACTGCCCGCCACACCCACGTCACTAGAAG
>CAYPCC010000143.1:0-7737 GCA_964409095.1 uncultured Phycisphaera sp.
TGGTGGTGGGCCGATGCACCGCGAACCCGAGGGCCGAGCATTCGCTCTTTGACAAGTTGTGCGGTGGGAAACAGTGGCGTGTGCCGCGGCGTGGCCGGGGTTGCTTCTTGCCGGCGGCAATGTCGGAAGGTCACTTCTGAGAGTCATTCCCGCGGTCACTTCCGGGGTCACTTCCGGGGTCACTTCCGGGGGGGGCGGTGAAGAGCCAACGGCGGACGAGTCGGGTGTAGCGGGGCATGACGAGGTAGACCATGAGCAGGACGAGGACGCCGGTGGAGATCAGGGTGTCGAGCGCGATGGACTCGGGCAGTTGGGCGGCACGCAGGAGGGGGAGGATGGCGACGGGGGCGAGCAAGACGAGTGGGTAGATGGCCGACCAGGTGAGCAGGGCTTGTTTCCAGCGGACGGGGACCTGGGCGTGGGCGCCTTCGGGGACGAACCAGAAGTCGAGGCCGGACTGGATGTGGAAGTGGTCGTCCTCGGCGAGGATGGGTCGGACGCGGTCGATGAAGTCGCGGCGCTGGGCGGAGTTCATCCAGCTTTCGACGGCGGTTTGATCGCGGAAGCGGAGGACGACGACGTAGGTGTGGGTGACGCCGGGGACGGGGCGGATGAGGTGTTTATCGAGGTGGCCGGGCCAGTCGGCGACGACGGCGGTGATGTCGTTGAGCCAGCGTTCGTAGTCGGGTTCGCGGCCGGGCTTGACGCGGTGGGTGATGACGGCGGTGGCGCCGGTGGCGAAGGGGTCGGGCTGGGGGCGGTTTTCGAGGGAGCGGGTCATGGGGGCATTATGGCGTAGCGTGGGGGGGTGAGCGGGTAAGCGGAGCGTCGGCGGTGTGTAGCGGGGGTCGGCCGCAGCGTTGCCGGAGGCGGTTGATGAGTTTGAACAGTCGGGGGCTGCGGAGGATGCGGGCTTCGAGTTTTTGCTTGCCGGGCAGGTCCAGGAGCAGGACGGCCAGGGCGAGGGTGAGCAGGCCCTGTCCCGGAAGGACGAGCATGGCGAGGCCCGCGACAGCCAGCACGCCGCCGACCATGTTTTTTTAGGATACGCAGCGTCCAGCGGATCGCGGGGTGGCGGGCGGCGAAGGAATCGGGTGAAAGTGTGGTGGTGGGGGTAGGGGTGGCGGGGCGGTGGAGTTTGCGGGGGATGAAGTCGGCTGGGAGCATGATCGCCACGAGGGGCAGCGAGAGGAGGCTGAGCACAAGCAGCCCGGCCGAGGCCGCCGCGAGCCACCACACCGCTTGTCGGTGTTCGCTAAGGAGCTGGATCAGGGTGTCGAGCATCGGGGCAAAGTGTAGCCGGTGGGCAGCGGGTCAAGCGGTACGCAGCGGCTCGGCGGAAAGGCTAAACGCGGGGAGCATGATCGTGTACTGGGGCGGTATACGTTAACCTGTCCGTTGCTCGAAACCTCCCCCACCCCATCCCCCCCGACCCCGGCGACCGACATGACTGCTGATTCTGAACCCACGCCCGCCCCCGCCCCCGGCGAGGACGCGGCGGCCCCCGTCCGCTTTACCGACCTGGCGTTGCCCGAGAAGCTGCTGTCGGCGTTGATCGAAGACGGTTACGAAGAGCCTTCGCCCATCCAAGCGGCGATCATCCCGTTCCTCCTCGACGCCCGAGACGTGATCGGCCAAGCCCAGACCGGCACGGGCAAGACCGCCGCGTTCGCGTTACCCATTCTCGCGCAGCTCGAAGCGCAGTCCGACGAACCCGGTGAAAACGCAAAAGGGCCCAAGGCTTTAATCCTCGCGCCCACCCGCGAGCTGGCGATCCAGGTTGCCGACGCGTTTGCGAAGTACGCCCGGAAGATGAAGAAGGTCCGTGTGTTGGCGGTTTATGGCGGGGCGGACTTCCGCGGCCAGGCGATCCCGCTGCAGCGTGGCGTCGATGTCGTCGTCGGCACGCCCGGCCGGATCATGGACCACATGCGCCGCGGCACGCTCGACGTCTCGAACATCCGCACGCTCGTGCTCGACGAGGCGGACGAGATGCTGCGGATGGGTTTTGTGGATGACGTGGAGTGGGTGTTGAGTGAAACGCCGCCCGGCCGACAGGTGGCGTTGTTCAGTGCGACCATGCCACACGCGATCAAGAAGATCGCCGAGAAGCAGCTGCAAAACCCCGAGCGGATCAGCATCCAGGGCGGCAGCAAGACGGCCGACACGGTGCGGCAGCGGTATTGGCGGGTCGAGGGCGTGGGCAAGGTCGAGGCGTTGTGCCGGCTGTTGGCGTTTGAGCCGGTGGACGCGGCGATCGTGTTTGTGCGGACGCGGGGGGCGACGTCGGAATTGGCCCGGGCGTTGGAAGACGCGGGCTTCCCCGCTGCGCCGTTGTCGGGCGAGGTGGCGCAGGCTCAGCGGGAGCGGACGATCGAAGCGCTACGCAAAGGACGATTGAAACTCGTGGTGGCGACGGACGTCGCGGCGCGGGGGATCGACGTGAGCAGCATTTCGCACGTGTTTAATTTCGATGTGCCCGAAGACAGCGAAGCGTATATCCACCGCATCGGCCGGACGGGTCGCGCGGGGCGGACGGGCGAAGCGATCTTGTTCGTGGAGAACCGCCAGCGTCGGTTGCTGCTGAACATCGAGCAGGCCACGGGTCAGCCGATCGAGAAGATGGAACTGCCGACCGAGGCGGATGTCCAAGCGTTGCAACTCAAGACCTTCGGCGATCAACTCAAAGAACGCTTGGCCCGCAAGAAGTCGGCCGACGGCGGCGAAGCGGAGCACCAGCCCGCGAAGCTCCGCGGGTTTATCGAAGACATCTGCGAAGCGACCGGGCGCGACGCGGCGGATGTCGCGGCGTTTTTGGTCGGCCCGGCGATGGGCGGCGCCCGGCATTTATCCACCGCTTCGCCCACGTCTTCGGATCGACCAAGCAGCGACAAGCCGCGGTCGTCGGGTGCCGACCGGTTTGATCGGTCAGACCGGCCTGCGCCGCGACGGCCGATCGGCGGGGGCGGGCAGATCTATCGCGTCGCGGTCGGCCGGGCCGACGGCGTGCGGGCCGGCCACCTCGTCGGGGCGATCGCCAACGAGACCGGCCTCGACGGCCAGGACATCAACAAGGTCCGCATATTCGATTCCTACAGCACCCTCGAACTCCCCGCGGGCATGCCCAGCAACGTCTTCGACCTGCTCCAACGCCTCACCGTCCTGGGTAAACCCCTCCGCATCAAACCCGCCACCCCCACACCCACCCCCGGCCCCGGAAGTCACGGCCCCGCAATCCACGCGCCGGTGCATCACGACCACCACGCCCCCGCCAAACGCCACCCGCCCAAACACCTACCTATCAAACACCCGCCGCGTGATGACAGTGTTTCGTCGCCCAAGCCCAAACCTGCGTCCGCTGGCGCTTCGTCTTCCGCCCAACCCAAAGTGAAAGTCAAAGGCAAGTTCAAACCCAAAGGCCAATTCGTCCCCAAGGCCGCCGACGGGAAACCCGCCAAGAAGTTCAAGCCCGGCGGCAAAGCCAAACCACTCGCATCCGCCAAACCGGCACACAAGCCCGCCGGGAAACCCGGGGCTGGCATCAAACCCAAAGCCAAGAGCGGTGGCTCCAGTAAGGGCGGCCATTCCCTCGCCCCCGCGCCGTTTGCCGGCGGCGGCAAGAAGCCGGTCCGGTTCAACAAACAAAAACGCCCTAAATAATCACCGGCGTTACGCCCTCAATGCAGCGGCCAGCGGGCAGGGGTCCGGGAGCTTCTCACCTCGGCGGTAGGGCGTAAGCGTCGCCCCGGATTCTCGGGCCAACTTCCGCCGCACCTCGCGGCGTTTGCCTTTGACCCGCGGGATCAGGAGGCGATCGTAGTCGGTGGTGTGGTGACGCATCCAGGCGACCACCGCGGCCTTGGCCCGGTCTTCGATGGGGATGCGCTGCGTGCGGGCGACGGTGCCGCTGCCGACGGGCGTTGCTTGGTCGGCGACGCGCTGGGCGAGCAACCCGGCGAGCGCAGCGTAACGCGGATCGAAGTCGAGAAACGCGACGATCGCGGCGCGAAAGTCTTCAACGTAATCGACTTGATCGGCGGCGCGTTTCTTTCGACCCGCGTCGAGTTTCTTCTGGTAAGCCGGGTCTTGCCGGGCGGCGACGACCTCGGCTTTGATCTTGGCAATGCGCTGGGCCGGGGTCCAGACGCCGCGGCTGATCGTGCGGCGGCCGACCTTCTCTTGCATCACCCAACACACGCCCGCGGCTTTCACCCGCCGGGTCAACATCGCGTCGCCCGGCGGAAGCAGCTCCCACCCCACCGGCACGTCCAACGGATATCCCTCGGCGGTGCGGATGACGCGCATCGCGGCGTAGTCTGCTGATTTGGAAACGCCGTGGGGCGCGGGCTGTACGATGCGGTGGGTTGAATCGGTGGGCATGGGTTTACAACAGTGGGCCTAAGAGTCGGGCGGTGTTGTCGAGGAGGCGGGTGCGGAAGGGGCGGGTTTGCCAGTCGGCGAGGTCGGCCATGTTGCAGTTCATGAGGTAGGACTGTTGCAGGCTGGTGAGCTTTCGGGCGAACCCGACGTCGTAGATGAAGAGGGTGAGCTCGAAGTTGAGATAGAACGAGCGCATGTCGAGGTTGACCGTGCCGAAGGCGGCGAGGTGGGTGTCGATGGTGACGGACTTGGTGTGCAGGAGGCCGCCGCGGAATTTTGCCACCTTCACTCCCGAGGCGAGTAAGTCGCCGAGGTAGGCGCTGCTGGCGTGGCGGACGAGCAGCGAGTCGTTCTGCTCGGGGAGGATGATGAGCGTGTCGACGCCGCGGGCGGCGGCGGCGGTCAGCGCGATGAGCAGGGCTTCGTCGGGGACGAAGTAGGGCGTGGTGAGCGTGATGGAATGGCGGGCGGAATAGATGGCGGCGATGAGCAGGCGGTGGATGGATTCGGGGTTGAGCGACGGGCCCGAGGGCACGACCTGGACGGCTGCGCCGAGGGTCGGGGCGGCGTCAATGTTGGGCAGCGGATCGGGTGTGTCGTGGTCATCGAGTTCGGGGGCGTGCGGGTCGATGCGGCCGGGTTGATTTTCGCGGAGTTGGAGCTTTTGCGATTCAGCGCGTCGGGGGCGGGGGGGCCTGCCGAGTTGGCCCAGGTCCTGATCGGTTTCGAGCCGCCAGTCTTCGAGGAAGGTGACGCCCAGCGCTTCGACGGCCGGGCCTTCGACGCGGACCATGGCGTCGATCCATTTGCCGACGCCGACGTGCTTTTTGAAGACGAGCGGATCAATCATGTTCAGCGAGCCGGTGTAGGCAACGCGGCCGTCGATGACGATGAGTTTGCGGTGATTGCGCAAGTCGAGCCGGCGAAACAGCGCGCGCAAGAGGCCCGCGGGCAGCGAAGCCACGACCTCGACCCCCGCGTCCCGCATGGCTTGGAGTTTGGGTGACGACTTGAGAAAAGTCTTGCTGCCCACGGCATCGACGAGTACCCGGCAGGTGACGCCACGCTCGGCGGCACGGACGAGGGCATCGGCGACACGATCCACGTCGCCGCCGTCGAACCAGATGTAGAACTCCAGGTGGGCGCGGTGTTGGGCGGCGTCGAGGTCGTCCACGATGGCGGCGAGCGCGGCGTGGGAGTCGTCGTAGAGGTCCAGACGGTTGCCCGGCAGGGCGGGTATGCCCGAGACGCGGACGGCTTGGCGGTGGATCGGCTGGGCGTCGGCGGGCAGGGCGTCCCAGTCGGGCGTGGGGCGTTGTTCGCGCAGCTCGGCCCGCCAGCCGGCGTAGGCGTTGTGCAGCTGGACGGTGGTCTTGGCCCGGCGGGAGCCCAGGCGGTTTTCGCCGACGACGAGGTAGATGACCGCCCCGGCAAACGGGATGAGCAGGATGATCGTCAGCCACGACAGCGCGATGCCGACGGAGGTTTGGCGTCGCATGATGACCCGCAGCGACAGGCCGACGCGGATCAGCAGGTCGCCCAGCAGCAGGAGATTCGCCACCAGCGTGGGGTCGCTGGCGTAGTCGGCGATCTCGGCGAGGAAGGCGGGCGGGAACATCGGGTCGGGCCTTTCGCAACGAAAGATCAGCGGAGAGCACGGGTGTCACCGCGTAGGGCAAGGCGGTGGCGGCGGGAAAAATCGGGCGGCGGGCGGCGGGGGGGCGGCGGGTGCGATCTTATGGGGCTTTGGCCGAAAAGTCTTGTTATGGGAACGGTTTACGAGGGTTGGCGGCGGGGGTGTTATCGGCCGAGCGGTCGATTAGGGTTGACGATTCGAGGCAGCTATAGTGATGATGGCGGGTTAGATACCCGATAAATGGGTTCGAGGTGTTGGTTTCGGTTTCGTTCGTCCTAGGATCAATCAAGCTGTGCGATATCGATTTAGAGGACTATTACGCGAGACCGGCAAAGCGGTCGAAGGGCACGTCGAGGCCCCGACGGTCGATCAGGCCTACGACCTGATGGCCGACAACGGCATCGTGTGCGAGGCGATGCGCGAAGACCCACGCCTGGGCGACTTTACCTCGCCTTCGGGCACACCCGCCGCCTCGTCGGGACAGCCCGGCGGCGGCGCCACCGACGAATTCACCAACGCCATCGACTCGGCCCTCGACACCAGCTCGACCCAAGTCAACGTTGACGACCTCTGGCGTCGCTACCGCGGCCAAAAGGTCCGCGTCATCGACCGCGACAAAATCCGTCAGCGCGTGATGAACGTCGTCACCAAGGCGCTGCAGCAATCCGTGTCCGGCAAAGACGACCGCGACCAGACTTTGGAACGCGTCGAACAGGCCTTGGGCAAGATGTTCGGCGACAACAAGAACCTCACCAGCGAACTGTCGCCCCAGCAGGTGGCGATGGAAGACCAGATCAATCGGCTCAACAACGTCGTGCTGTCGATGGAAAAATCGATGGCCCAGCTGACCATGGCCATGCGCCGCGGCGGCGGGTGGGGCATGGGCGACGGCGGCAGCACGACCCGCGGCCAGATGATCAAAGCGGTCAAAGACCCCAAGAACGACAAGGTTCTTTTGGAAATCTTTGAAACCAATCTCAAACTGCAACGCGGGGTCAAAGACAAACCCGCCCCCGGAACGGCCCCCGGAACGTCCCCCGGAACCGCCCCCGGAACGACTCCCGCGGCAACCGAGGCCGAGAAAAAATAATCCGCGTCTCCCCGACGCCTACCGTGTACGACACCCCGTTGATTGGATACCCACCCCACGCTCGGCGAACCCCCTCGCCGACCATCCGTTTAGGAGAAGCCCCCCATGCGTAAAGATTCGTCCCCCCAAGATGACAGCGTCGTTGAAGGCAACGCCCTGTATTTCGGCATCGACTTGGGCACCAGCCGTTCGTCGATCGCCTGCGCCAACGGCGTGCGCAAAACCGTTGAGTCGTATGTCGGTTGGCCCAAGGACGCCGTGGCGCTCAAGCACATGGGCGGCAAGGAAATCGTCTTCGGCAAGACCGCGCTCGACAACCGCCTGTCGCTGGACCTCTACCGCCCGCTGGCGGACGGCGTCATCCAAGACGACAAGGACGGCAGCCGGAACCTCGAAGCCGCCCGCGAACTGATCAACTACCTCGTCGAGATGGTCGAGCCCGGCCGCGGTGAGCAGCTCTTCGGCGTCGTCGGCGTGCCGTCGGAAGCCTCGGGCAAAAACAAAGAAGCCATCATCGAATCGACCAAGGGCATCCTCGACTCGGTCATGATCGTGACCGAGCCGTTCTGCGTGGCCTACGGCATGGACCGCATCAGCGACGTGCTGGTCGTGGACATCGGCGCGGGCACGA
>CAYPCC010000144.1:0-7718 GCA_964409095.1 uncultured Phycisphaera sp.
GATAAGTTCATCGACACGATAAGTCGTCCCATATGCGTCCTCCTGCGGCCTAACGCTGCCGCTCAGTTGCGAGCCGCGTGCGGGGCAGGACGCATAAGGATCGATTCGACTCTTAACGCACGCGTGCTCGTCAACTGCAGCGGTTGGTTAGGGGGCACCGGCCACCTGCGACAAACGCCACTCGGCAGCCTCGAGTTCACCATCGGTGAAGAGCGGCTTGTACTCGGGCATGAGCATCTTTCGCTCCATCGAGATGTCAAGTCTACCAAGCTTGGCGAGGCGTTTGAAGCCGGATTGCACGTCGCCCGAAACGATGAGGCGCTTAGCCGTCGCGACGCCGCCATGGTCGTTGAGCATCCGAACGAATTCGGTGGGGTGATAGCCGATGGCTTTGGCTTCGCGAACGGCCTCGTGAAGCTCGGCCTCGAAACGGTCTGCCAAGTCAGTCATGTCTTGCCCCCTAACGATAAGGCTCAGTTGCCGGCCGCCCGCGGGAGTAGGCGTCCAACCGACCACTTGATTATCCATCGCAGGCGTCGCCGGTCAACTGCAGCCGGTGGTTAGCCCCCACTATGCAAACATCTCGGCTTCAATGAGTTTCATGTACCGGTTGGCGTAAAACAGGTCGGGCTGTTGGTACCGTGGTCGGGAACGGATTGTAAATCGCGGGTCTTTCGGATTGTCAGAATCGAATAGAACAAAACCAATACCGAATACTTGGCAAAGGGCGTCTAGGCGAGCAACCTCATCATCAGGAGCTTTGTTCGAGACAACGAGATACGACTTGTGACTGAAGAGACAGTAGGCACACGCTTGGCCGAATGCTGTAACGAGTTGTGATATGTCGGCCTTTATTTCGGCAGAAACGATCTCAACGGGCGCTTGAATGATATCGCTGCGTTTTGATTCACGCTTACCGATCACATCAGGTGTGCCCCACTTATCACGGAATCGGTTGCCCCCCAATGCGATCGCCTTTGTGCATTCCTCCATTTCGTTTACAAGCCAATCTGCGAAGGGCTCGTAAAAATCCTCTTCTTTGATCTTCTTCGGCTGCTTCGGAACCAACTCATCTTTGAGTTGATCTGTCCCGTCGGCCTTGAACTTAGTCAACCGAAACAGCCCGCGAGATGGTTTGTAGACACGGTCGGGAAATCGTTCATCGAGATTCCAGACCGTGCCATGCACGGTGTTCTGTTTGAACGACCCATCACGCTCGATAATGCGCCGAACAAGCTCGGAATAGCGGACGCCCTCGGGTGTAGTTTCGAGGATTTCGAGCGCCTTCTCCGTAATGCGTTCGGCAAATGTCGCCATGCAGTTGTGACCTTTGGGGATAACAATGATTATACAGAATCAATTCGGCAGAACGTCCGCCAACCTCAGCGTATCATCACAGTCGGTGCGAGATATGTCAAGGAGTTTGAAGGCAGGCAAGACCCTAACAAAGTTACGGTATTGACTTCACAAAATATAGAATTTAGATTCGTGAGATGAAACTTATGGCGCGGGTTCACGAGACGTTGCGACGGGGCCATTACAGCTTCCGGACCGAACAGTCCTACGCCCGGTGGATCGAGCAATACCTGAGGTTTCACCGTGAGAAGGCCGGTCGGTGGGTGCCGCCGGAGGCGTTGGGTGAGCCGGGCATCGAGGCGTTTCTGACGCATTTGGCGGTGGGGCGGAAGGTGGCTGCGTCCACCCAGAATCAAGCCCTCAACGCGCTTGTATTTCTTTACAAGCAGGTGTTGAAGGTCCCACTCGAAGACTTCGATGCGACCCGAGCGAAGAAGCCGCAGCGTTTGCCGGAGGTGCTCAGCAAGCGTGAAGTGTCGGCGGTGTTGGAGGCGTTGCGGAGCGGGGCGGGCAACCCGTGGCTGGCGCGGGTGCACGGGCTGATGGGCGGGCTGATGTACGGGGCAGGCCTGCGCTTGATGGAGTGTTGTCGGCTGCGCGTGAAGGATGTCGACCTGGAGCGGGGGCGGCTGACGGTACGGGACGGCAAGGGCGGTAAGGATCGGGCGGCGCTGCTGCCGGAGTCTTGTGTCGAGGCCATGCGGGTGCAACTGAAATGGCGGAAGCGGCTGCACGAGGCCGACCTCCAGCGCGAGGACTTGCCTCCGGAAGCGGGCAAGTCTTCGCACGGCTGGGTGCCGCTGCCCTACGCACAGGCGATGAAGATGCCGTCGGCGGCGCGCTCGCTGGGGTGGCAGTTCGTGTTTGCGAGTACGCGGTTGACGCGGTGGCCGGTGGAGCGGTTGCTCATGGATGGGGAAGGGGGGCTTCCGGGGGCGGGCGGCGCGCCGTTGGAGGACGACGGCCTGATGGAACGGGCGATGGCTCGACTCGGGCTGGCGGCGGGTCAAGTGCCGGGGGTGAGGCGGCACGTCCACGAGAACAGCATCCAAAAAGCGATGAGCAGGGCGGTGAGGTCGGCGGGGATCACCAAGAAGGCGTCGTGTCACACGCTGCGGCACTCGTTTGCCACGCACCTGCTGGAAGACGGCTACGACATCCGCACGGTGCAGGAATTACTGGGCCATGCGAACGTCAAGACGACGATGATTTATACCCACGTCATGCAAAGCGGCGGGCGCGGCGTGCTGGGGGTGGTATCGCCGCTGGACCGTCCCCGGAAATCGGGCTAATGCAGGAATAGCCGGACGCCGGTGTGGGCCATGGTCATGCCGAATTGGTTGGCGGCGTCGATGACGCCTTGGTCGCGGGCGCTGCCGCCGGCCTGGGCGATGAACTTCACGCCGCTCGCCGCGGCGCGATCCAAGTTGTCGCGGAAGGGGATGAAGGCGTCGCTGGACAGGACGACCCCCGGGAGTTGCTTCAGCCAGGCCGCGCGTTCTTCGGGGGTGATCGGCGACCAGTCGCCGGTGAGCGACTTGGCGAGTTCGTCGCGTTCGCCGCCGTTGAGTTCGTGGTGACGGACGAAGTTGTCCATCGCGTTGACTTTCTCGGCCTTGGCTAAGCCGTCGGCGAAGGTGAGGGCGAGGGCCTTGGGATGAGTTTTGAGGAGCCAGCGGTCGGCCTTGTCGCAGGCGATGCGGGTGCAGGCGATGCGCGACTGTTGCCCGGCGCCGATGCCCACCGCTTGGCCGTTGTAACCGACGGCAATGGAGTTGCTCTGCGTGTGCTTGAGCGTGATGGTGGCGACGAGCAAGGTCTCCATCACTTCGGGTGAGATGTCTTTGGCGTCGGTGACGAGGTTGTCAAAGGTTCCGGGGGTGATGGCGATGTTGTTGTGGGATTGTTCGAGGGTGAGGCCGAACTCGACGCGGGACTCGACGGGCGGGGGGCTGTAGGCCGGGTCCATGGTGAGCATGACGTACTTGCCGCCTTTTTTCGCGCGGAGGATGTCGAAGGCCTCGGGTTCGTAGGCCGGCGCGATGATGCCGTCGGAGACTTCGGGTTGGATGAGGTGGGCGAGGGTGACGTCGACGGGTTCGGAGACGGCGATGAAGTCGCCGAAGGACGCGACGCGGTCGGAGCTGCGGGCCTTGGCGTAGGCGGTGGCGACGGGGGAATATTCGCCGCCGGGCAGGTCGGCGGGGTCGGCGTAGAAGAAGGCCTTGAGGAAGTCGGGCGACAACTCCCCCGCGACGGCGCATCCCGCGGGGCTGACGTGTTTGAATGATGCGGCGGCGGCTTTGCCGGTGGCGGCCTTGAGGTCGCGGACGAGTTGCCAGGCGCGGAGGCCGTCGAGGGCGTTGATGTAGGACGGGCTGCCGTTGACGACGGTGAGCGGCCCGTCGCCCGTGGGGCCGGTGCCCGGCGAGAGGATCTGGGCGTGGGGTTGATTGGGGTTGCAGCCGTACTTGAGCGGAATCGTGGTGGTCATGGCGGCAGTGTAACGGGTCTAAGAATCACTTGATTTTGAAGCCATCGCCACAAGGCATGTGATCCACCGATGAACACGATGAAGATGATTTGAAATCCAAGGCAAGAAACGATCGTGTTCAACACCTCGCTTGTTTTCATCTTCTTGATCGTCTTCATCAGTGGACGAAACAGCTTCCAAGGGTGATTGACTTGGCGAGTCCTCGGCGGACCTTCTACGATGCCCCGCATGATTGCACGCCTGACCGGAACGCTCATCGACATCGCCGCCGACAAAGCCTTGATCGACCCCGGCCACGGGATGGTCTACGAGGTGATGCTCCCGGCCTTCGCCGCGACCCGGCTGTCGGTCAAGACCGGCCAAGTCGTCACGCTCCACACGTTCCAGTTCATCGAGTCCACCACCCAGGGCGCGACGATGTTCCCCCGGCTGGCGGGGTTTCTGACGCTGCACGACAAGCAGTTTTTCGAGTTGTTTGTCACCTGCAAAGGCATCGGTCATAAGCGGGCGCTGCGGGCCATGATCCTCGACACCAACACGCTCGCCAGCGCGATCGCCGACCGCGACGTGAAGTTGATCCAAACGATGCCCGAGGTGGGCAAGAAGCTGGCCGAGACCATCGTCGTCACGCTGCGCGACAAAGTCGAGCGTTTTGTGAGCGCCGCCGCCTACCCCCACCCCGGAACCCCCGGAACCCCCGGAAGCGGCGCAAGCGACGGCGGCATCGGTTCCGAAAGCGGCGTGGTCACTTCCGGGGGTGGCCGATTGGCCCGCGAAGCGTTGGAGGTGCTGATCCAACTCGGCGAAAACCGTACGCAAGCGGTGCAGTGGATCGATCGCGTCTTGGCGGTCGAAAACGAAAAAGATCGGCCGAGTGAGGTGCAGGATGTGGTCGCGGCGGTGTATCGGCTCAAAGCCGGGGGATGATCCCCGGCCTCGACGGCGGGTGGTCCATGACTCTCGGCTTTGTTTTACGCATGTGTGATCCACGCAAGCACAAGACTCAACTTACGCGTCGCAGCCGGTGGGGTCCCAGTAGAACTCGACTTGGCTGATCTTGCCGTCTTTGACGGCGTAGACGCAGACCTCGCCCATCTGCATCCGTTGGTTAGCCATCGGGCCTTCTTTGGCGGTGACGTCGAGTTGCATCCACACCGCGAAGCTGCCGTTGCCGTGGGGGTAAGGGCCTTTGAGTTCCAGGCCGTGGACCTCATGGCAGCCTTCCCACCAGTCGTTTCGCTCAAGGATTGTTGTTTTGCCCTCCGTGACCTGCGGCATATCGGGACCCATCGCGGCGGCTTCGATGTGCTTGGCGTCGTCGGCGTAGAGGTCCACGATCGCTTCGCGGCACTTGCCTTGACGGCAATACTCGGCCAGTTGCTTGCCGACGGACAGGGCGGAAGTCAGGGCGTCACTCATCAGACATACTCCATAAGGTTTGGGGTAAGGGGTTGGATTCAATATAAAGTATAGTACTAAAAGTTAGTAATAAGTTAGGTTTTCAGTAAGTGAGGATTTATCCCTAGGCGATGGGGTTCACGCGGACGCGGTCTTGCCGTACATCGCTTGGTGGGGGTCGACGCCGCGGACGTAGTAGCCCAGGGCGCGGAGGCAGTTCCACCAGCCGCCGGTGTGTTCGCTGCGTTCGGCCGCGGTGTGGAGTTTTTCGTGGGTGAGCACGATCTCGGTCGCGGGTTGGCCGGGGTCGATGGGGTTCTCCGCGTCGAAGAGTTCAAACGTCACTTGCGAGTTGCCGCCGAAGTCGGGGTTGTTTTCCCAATTCCAGGTGTAGCTGAGTTTTTGGTGTTCAATCACCTCGGTGAACGTGCCGACGCCGATGTGTTGTTTGCCCCGGCCGTCGGTCATCTCGAAGCGGAAGCGTCCGCCGACCCACGGCTCGACGATCACGCCGCCGCAGCGTTCCATCGGCCCGGGCGCGAACCAGTGGGGGAATTGGTCGGCCGTCGTGAGCGCTTCGTACACCCGCTGGCGGGTGGCGCGGACGTGTTTGTGGAGCTGGATCACCGGGGCCGGACAACTTGGGGGTGTGGGGGACGCGGTCATAGGAACTCCGGAGTGGGAATAAAAAGTCGAGGGGCGCGAAGGATCAGGGCTGGGGCGGGGCGTGGTGTTCGAGGTAATCGCCCAGAGCGTCGAGCCGGTCGGCCCAGAATGTTCGATAAAACGCCACCCAGGCGTGGGCGTCTTTGAGCGGACCCGCTACCAAGTGGCAGCGCCGGGTGCGGCCGTCTTTTTCCTGCTTGAGCAGGCCCGCACGCTCCAACACCCGCAGGTGCTTGCTCACCGCCGGCAAACTCATCGCGTCCGCAAACGGGGCGGCCAACTCAGTGACCCGGACGCCCGCGTCGCCCGGCTCGGCGGCCATCCGCGCCAGAATCGCCCGCCGCGTCGGGTCGGCCAAAGCCGCAAACGTGCGGTCCATCGCGTCGGGATCGAGTTTCGGCAAAAACTTAACCATACGGTTAAATATTAGCATCGATGTTGCATCCGTCAAGCGTGTGTTCGTATAGACTCGCTAAGGTCTTTCCCGTGGCCATGGTTTGGCCGCGCGCTTTTCCGCCCCGTTGTCGATTTGCCCGCCATGCTCCAACCCCACCACCGCGCCCTGATCTTTGACTGCGACGGCACACTCGCCGACTCCATGCCCGTCCACTGGATCGCGTGGAACGCCACCCTCAAAAACCACGGCCTCGACCACCTCATGCCCCACGAACGCTTCATGTCGTTTGGCGGCGTGCCGGCCACCAAAATTTTCGAAATCCTCGCCCAAGAGTCCGGCCGAACCCTCGACGTCCGGGCCATGACGATCGAAAAATACCAGGCCTACTTCGATCACGCCGACCAGATCACCCGCATCGAGCCCATCGTCGCCCTCGCCCTCGAACACCACGGCAAGCTGCCCATGGCCGTCGCCACCGGCAGCACCCGCGCCGGCATCACCAACACGCTCAAAGCCATTGACCTGTCCGATCACTTCGAGGTCGTGATCTGTGCCGACGACGTCGAGCACCCCAAGCCCCACCCCGAAACTTTCTTGACCGCCGCCGCCCGACTCGGCGTCGCCCCGGAATATTGCCTGGCGTTTGAAGACGCGCCCCCCGGCCTCGAAAGCGCTCGCGCCGCGGGGATGGACGTTATCGATGTCAACGAAGTCTTGGCGAAGCTCAACAACTAAATCACTTCGCATCCAACTCACTCAAAGCTCGGGCACTTCAGTGCCCGTGTGCCATTCAGGCCTCTTCGCGCACTTGACGCTCGGCGTCGTACATCAGCGACGCCATGCGTTGCCGCAGCTTCGCCGGCAGCACGCCCACGCCCGCTTCCTGAAAGTCCGCCATCACCTTGCGATACACGTCCTGATCGCCCGGCTCCAGGAAATCCGCGTGCACCACGTCCTGCGCATACGCCATCGCGTCTTTGCCCTCCAACCCCAACTGAAACGCCGCCCATTCTCCGAGCAGCCGATTCCGCCGATTGCGGATCTTGAAATTCAACTCGCTGTCGTGGGCCAGCTGCGTTTCCATCCCTCGCTTGCGTTCATCGTAACCCGACATGACGTGATCCTTTCTGGCCTCAGGGGGGGGCGGTCGAGGCCTCCATTGATTTTATCACGCATCCCGTTTTTTCCACGAAAAATCCTGGCCCAATGAGCGATGGCCCGTCAGCCCGCGTCCTTTTGGTGCGCACAATCCGTCGCAAAAACCAAACAAAATTTCCTCACCCCCAATTTCCCGTAATCCCCGTAACGCTTACGGCTTAGCCCGGCACGTCTGCAAAAAAGCGCGCACAAATCGTTCGCCTCGCCCCTTAGTGTCGGACCACGGGGTGCGGTGTGGAAGCTGCCAGG
>CAYPCC010000145.1:0-1077 GCA_964409095.1 uncultured Phycisphaera sp.
GGACGTTGCGGTGGGGCGGTGAGTGATAAGTAGACGGCGTGCCCTGGCCCTTGGCCGGCACGCTCGATCCCAGTGGATTTATCACGAATAACAGATATTTTTGCTCACCTGCTCTTCTGGCTTCATGCTATGCCCAAGCCTTCGTCCACCCACATCGTTGATCGCTTTATCGAGCAAAAGCTGATTTATGCTTTCTCTACCCTCGCTCTCCTTGATGGACTGGCTCGTCATCGCCAGTTTTTTTGGTGTCACGCTGCTCATCGGCCTGCTTTTTTCAAAGCGGGGCGGGTCGAGCTTGTCGGATTATTTCGTGGCGGGTCGCAAGATGACTTGGTGGGTCGCGGGCACGTCGATCGTCGCCACGTCGTTCGGGGCCGACACCCCGCTGGTCATCGCGGGCTGGATGCGGACCGAGGGGCTGCAACGTAACTGGTTCTGGTGGGGCGGGCTGATGGGGATGATGCTGTGCACGTTCTTCTTCGCCCGGCTGTGGCGGCGGGCGAATATCCTGACGGACGTGGAATTCATCGAGCTGCGTTACAGCGGCAAACCCGCCGCGGGCCTGCGTATGTTTCACGCGGTTTACCGGTCGCTGATCCAGAACACTTTGGTGATGGGCTGGGTGACGTTGGCGATGGTGAAGATTTTAGACGTCACGCTGGACATCCCCACGGTGGTGTTCACGACCGACCAGTGGATGCCGGTGTTGGTCAGCAAGGGCGTCGCGGTCGAGAGCGTGGTGGAGGCGATGCGGATCGCGGAGTGGCCGATTTACGGCACGGCGATCGTCCCGGCCAAGGCAACGGGGATCGTGCTGTGCTTCGGGGTTGCGGCGTTGTACAGCAGCGTGTCGGGGTTGTGGGGCGTCATGGCGACCGACTTCTTTCAGTTCGGCTTGGCGATGATCGGATCGTTTGTGCTCATGGGCTACGTGTTGTTCCAGACCGGTGGCCCGGACGCGATGCTCGACGGCGCGAAAGCTCAGCTCGAAGCCGGGGCGGTGGTCAACGGATTGGATAGCAGCAAGGTCGTGGGCATCGATCAACTCGATAGTTTCTTGCCGCCGTTTGACCTGAG
>CAYPCC010000145.1:1087-7703 GCA_964409095.1 uncultured Phycisphaera sp.
GCGATTTGGGCGTTGATTGTCTTCGTCGGCCTGCAGTGGTGGGCCGGGGGCGAAGGCGGGGGGTTTCTCGCGCAACGCTTGTTTTCTTGTAAGAACGAAAAACACTCGGTATTGGCGATGCTCTGGTTTTGTTTTGCGAATTATGTATTGCGGCCTTGGCCTTGGATCGTGGTCGGGGTGGCTTCGCTGGTCTTGATCCCCGACATCACGGCCTACGGCGACCACTACGACGAAGAACACGCCTACGTCGTGATGCTGATGCAATACCTGCCCACCGGCGTCCGGGGCTTGATGGTGGCGGCGCTGATGGCGGCGTTTATGTCCACGATTTCGACGCACATCAATTTCGGGGCGTCTTATGTGGTCAACGATGTGTACCGCCGGTTTGTTCGGCCGGACTGCAGCGACCGGGAAGGCATGCTTGCCGCCAAGACCGCGTCGGTGGGGCTTGCGATCTTGGCGGGGGTGTACGCCTTTACGCTCGACTCGATCGCCACGCAATGGCTGGTATTGTTTGAGCTCATGTCGGGCGTGGGCTTTGTGATGCTGCTGCGGTGGTATTGGTGGCGGATTAATGTGTGGTCGGAGATCTCGGCGATGGCCTCGTCGTTGGTGGTTTTCAGCCTGCTCAACACCACCGCGCTGCCCGGCAATCTGCTTGCCGCGTTGGGCGGCGACCCAGCCTATCTCGACGAGTACGCGGTCCGATTCACGGTCAATCTGGTCATCACCTCCGGGGTGTGGATCGGTACGACCTTGCTGACCTCGCCCGAGCCCGGGCCTTACTTGGAACATTTTTACAAGCGCGTGCGACCCGGCGGGTGGTGGGCCCCGATCGCGGGTCAGTCGGAAACTACGTCTGTGCGGGGCGACACCTTGAACCTGTGGCTTTGCTGGCTGCTCGGCGTGACGGCGGTCATCTCGATGATCGTTAGCGTCGGCCAAGCCTGCTTTGGGCGATATGGTTTTAGTGCTGGCGCGTTGCTGCTCGCGGCGATTGCCACGTTGGCTCTGATGAAAGCGACCGCCCGAATCCGATTTGAATAGCTGCCCTTGGATTGAGTGGCCCGCCGGGCCGCCGGGTAAGCCTTGAGGGCAACCGATGAGCAATCACCGCGTCTCTGAGCTGAAGAGGATTTTTCCGCAATTCATTCGGCAAACGGGTGTTTTGTAAAGAGCCACCGACTGGATTTGAACCAGCGACCTGATCTTTACGAAAGATCTGCTCTACCACTGAGCTACGGTGGCGACGGCCCGAAGCATCGCTCCGGGGCCTGGGTAGACGGGTATTGTCCGGGTCCGGGGCGGCAGTGTCAACGCGCGGCGAAGACGCTTATTTTTACGGGGATTGCTTGGCCGGGGTGTCCGGGGTGTCCGGGGAGTCTGGGGAGTCTGGGGAGTCTGGGGTGTCGGGAGCGTCGGTCGGCGGCGGGGCTTGGGTTGCGGCGTGGGGGGTGTCGTGATTTTCCGAAGCCTCGGCGGGGCCGACGGGGATCTGCGCTTCGCTATAGCGTCGGTCGGCGGGGACCATCGGGCTGTTATAGCCCAGCAAGCGCGGCGGACCCACGGCCACGAGTTCGGGGCGGCCGGCCAGATGCCGTTGCAACATCGCTAACGCGTCGTTGACCTGCTCGCGGTCCGCGTTGCCGAAGAAGCCCAGGGTCAAGACTTGCACGGGCGGGAGGTCGATGACTTCGACGGCCTCGCCCGGCCGGGCGGTGGCGTCGTTGCCGAGTTCGCCCATGTCGGGGTCGGCATACATAAACATCATGTCCATGCGTACGAAACCGTCGCGGTCCTCGACCGCATGGTCGCCGTCTTGGTTTTCGGGGGACGCCAAGGTCATCTCGACCGGCGCGGTCATGGCGATGTCGTGGGACTGGATGTGGTTGAACAGCTTGCGGAACGCGTTGCCGCCCTCGGCCCGGGCGGCGCGGTAGGCGGGGTATGACTTGAGCAGCACCTCGTAGGCCGGGCCGGGCGCGGGGTAGCCTTTCGGCAACTCGGCCTCGATGTATACTTCGCGGGGCTCGGGCATGGGCGGGGCTTCGCGGTGGTGTTCGGCGGCGGCGGGGGGGGCGGCCTCGTCGGCGACGGCCAAAGCCGTTGAAACCAAGACGCACGCCGCGGCGGCCACGATCATCGGAGTCAAATGTGTCATGCCATAGTTTACGCGGCCCGAACGCCCGCGGATGCGAGTCGAGTGATTTGGCGTTGAAGCCGCGACGCCGCCGCAGTTCGAACGCTACACTTCCCCAGACCATTAGCGGGAAAGCGAACCCGATCATCCGCCTTGCTGGAGTCCCATGATGAATCTGATGACTAAACCCATGAGCCTGTGGATAGCGGCGGCCTGCCTGCTCACGGCGGGCTGCCAGGAGACCCCCGTTTTGACCGATTCTACGAGACTGCTCGCCGCCGACGCCGATGCTCCCACGGCCGACGCGGACACGCCCACCGTCGCCGCCAGCGTGCTCCAACAACGCAACGACCGCCTCATCGTCGAACTTCCCAACCGCATGGTCCTCGTGGCCCAGGACATGCCCACCGCCCCGGTCGTTTCGGTTCAGGCGTGGGTCAAGACCGGCTCGCTTTACGAACAGGAACACGTCGGCGCGGGACTCTCGCACTTCCTCGAACACCTCATCTTCGGCGGCAGTACCGCGAGTCGCCCCGAGGCCGTCTCCACCGCCACGCTCGGCGAGATCGGCGCCGCGACCAACGCCGCGACCAGCCTCGACACCGTCCGCTACTACATCAATACCACCTCGCCCCACACGACGACCGCCATCGCGCTGCTGTCGGATTGGATGCAGAACAGCATCATCACCGAGACCGAGTACCAGCGCGAGCGCGATGTGATCCAACGCGAGTTTTCGATGGGGCAGGGTGATCCAGGCCGGATCCACTGGAAGCTGACGCAGCAGGCCCGCTTCGCCGCGACGCCCGACCACCCCGGCGCGCACCCGACGATTGGGTATCTCGACGAATTTCTCGACATCAGCCGCGACGAGATCTACGACTTCTACAAACGCATGTACGTCCCGAACAACATGGTGTTTGTCGTGGCCGGCGACATCGATCCGCCGGCGGTCATCGAGCAGCTCACGCGGCTCTGGGGCGGATTGCCGACGGGCGAACTGCCTGAGTTGTCGTTCCCCGTCGCGCCCGAAGGCGAGGCCCAGCCGGTGACGGTCGAAGGCGTGGCGGCGATCAAACGGCCGCGGGTCCGGCTGCTCTGGCCGGGCGTGAAGCTCGGCAGCGAACACGACTACGCGTTGGACCTGCTGGCAGGCATCCTCGGCGGCGGCGAATCGTCTCGCCTCGTCCGCGACCTCCGCGACAACCAGCAACTCGTGACCTCCATCGACGCGTTCAACTTCTCCGCCCACTGGGGCGAAGGGTTCTTCGGCGTCGATTACGAACCCGCCAACCCCGACGCTAGCGAAGCGGTGCGGACCGCGGTCAAGTCGCACCTCGATCGCCTGCGGGTCGAGCCGGTCTCCGATGAAGAACTCGCCCGGGTCAAACGCCAAACGCTGGCCCGCGTGCTCAAGTCCGGCCAGTCGGCCGACGGCCTCGCCAGCGCCCTCGCCAGCAACCTCATCAGCACCGCTGACCCCGACTACTCCGCCCGCTACGCCGCCGCCGTGCAAGACGTCACGCCCGATCAACTCATGGCCGCCGCCCACGCGGTCATCGACCCCGACGCCGCCTCCGTCGCCCGGCTCAACCCCGCGGCCGAGGGCGAAGAAATCGCCTTCCCCACCCGCACGCCGACCGTCGAAACCAACCCCGGCGAAACCCGCGAGCCCATCGACCTCGACAACTACCGCCTCGTCGCGCTGCTCAAAGCCAACCTCGCTAAGCCCACTGACGACGCCCAGCCGATCGACGTCGGCGACACGCAGGTGCGCGAAATTTCCAACGGCCTGACCGTCTTGGTCCAACGCTCGACCGTCGTGCCCGCCGTAGCGATGCAGCTCTACACCAAGGGCGGCCTGCTCGCCGACCCGCCCGGCCGAGAGGGCGTGTCCAACGCGACCTACGCCATGATGCGCCGCGGCACGACGTCCATGTCCGCCCAAGAACTCGCCGCCGCCGTCGAAGACTTAGGCGCGACGCTCGCCACCACCAGCGGCAACAACACCGGCTACGTCAGCGCCAGCGCGCTCACCGAAGACTGGCCCGCCGTCATGGCGCTGATGGCCGACGTGACGCTGCGCCCCGCGTTCGACGCCGGGGAATGGAGCAAGCTCCAGCCGCGCCTGCTCGCCGCGATCGACCGCGCCACCGATAGCTGGTCCGGTGAACTCCGCAGCGAATTCCTCAAAGCGTATTACCCCGGCCACCCGTGGTCGCAGCTCTCGGCGGGCCGCCGGGAAGTGGTCGAGGCGTTGACGCCCGACGATCTGCGAGCGTTTCACGCGGCCCGGCTCAACGCCGCAGATTCGGTGTTGGCGGTGGTGGGCGATGTCGAACCCCAGGAGGTGTTCAGTCAGGCCCAGGCGATGTTCGGGGCGATGCCCGCGGCGGCCGACGAGCCGTTCGCGCTGCCCCAGCCCGCCGACCCGACGCCGGGCTTGACGATCGTCCAAACCCAGAAACCCATCGCCGCGGTGCAGGTCGGCTACGGCCCGGGCCTCACCCGCGACAGCGCCGACTACGCCGCGGTGCAAGTGCTTGCCAAGGTCATCGGCGACTTCCCCGCGGGTTGGCTGCAACAGGAGCTGCGCGGCCGCGGGCCGGGGCTGGTCTACGCCAGCGGCGCCGGGGCGTCCACCGGCCTCGTGCCCGGCTACTTCACGATGCTCTTCAACACCCAGCCCGACACGGTGGACGACGCCCTCGAACGCACCCTCGGCGTCGCCGATCGCGCCCGCACCGAACTCATCGACGACGCCACCCTGGCCCGCGCCAAAGCCAAGGTGCTGACCAATGAATTCTTCGGCCGGCAGACCAACGGCGATCTCGCCGCCGGCCAAGCGCTGAATTTGCTCTACGGCATCGACGACCTCACCGGCCGCGCATTTTTAGCCGAAGTCGAAGCCCTCACCGCCGCCGACATCCGCGCCGCGGCACGAAAGTACCTCACCGAGCCGGTCGTGGTCGTGGTGTGCAACGAAGCGTTGGACACGGCGGCATTACAGAAGCTGATCGACTGATGGCGGCCAGTCAGCGATGGGTGTGAGTTAGGCGGTCGCGTTGGATACGGTTCGCTTGGGCGTATACGGAAAGCGATTTTTTAGCTTATTCAGCGGCAGCTCCATCGCGTACCACGCCAGCGACGCGAGGGCGACGGTGAGGCTAAGCGATAGCGCGAGCGAGGTCAGGGTGTAGGCGGGGCCCTCTAGCCCGCGGTCCCGAGCGCCGACGGCGTCGAGTACAAACGTGGATAACCGCGGGGCGAAGTTGTGTAAGACGTAAAGCCCGTAGCTGATGCGGCCGAGGTAAACCATCGGTCGCCAAGAGAGCAACGCCCCGGCCGGGCCGGTGATCCCTTTGACGGCCCAGGCGATCAGCCCGACGCCGAAGAGCGCGGCCCCGCTGCGCACCAAGAGGGGTTTGGCCCACCAATCACCGTCAAACTCGGCGATGGAAAACGCTAAGAATACGACTAGCCCGATCGCCCCGGCGACCCGCAGCTTCACGCTCGAACACACCGCGTCCAAGCCCCGACGGCTCGCCACATAAGCCAAGAGCGCGCCGCCGCACAGGCAGTCGAGACAGCCCGGCGTCATCACGTTGCCGGTCATGTCCGCCACGTCCGTGCCGATGCTTGCCATCGATACCCGGAACGCCGGGGCCAACACGATCAATCCGATCGTCACCGGCAGCAACGCCCGCCGCGGAAAAAATAAGACCAGCAACGGCCAAAACAGGTAGTACTGTTCCTCGACCGACAGCGACCAGAAGTGCGCGGTCAGCGGCAGCCAGTCGCCTTCCATGGTGATCCGCACGTTGCTGAGGTACGCGGCATGGTAGATGAAATTTTCCCACATCACGCCCCAACCCGCGATCGCCCCGAGGATGATCGTGACGTAGTAGATCGGGAAGATGCGCAGCGCCCGGCGGGCGTAAAACGCCTTGAGCACGCCGCCGCGGGTGGCATCGGGTTGGGCGTCGGTTTTGTCGCGGGCCCGCAGGAGGATCTGCGTGATGAGGAAGCCACTGAGGACAAAAAACACGTCCACGCCCAGCGCCCCGAGGCTAAAGCCCAGGGTTTTGGTGATGCCCGTCCAATGCCCGGCCATGACGCCCAGCACCGCGAGCGCACGGATCCCGTCGAGCTGCCGGTAGTACGCGGTCGGCTGGGGTGGGGTCAGGTTGGCCGTCATCGAGTCTCGCGGGTCAGGGGAAACAGGTCGCGTTCCGGGTAGGATTCACGACGCGGTTTAGAGCGCCGCGTAGGCCGAGCCCTTTTTGGCGATCCGTTTGTTGGCCGCGAGGTGGGCGAGGATGTGGTCGATGGTTTCGACGGCTTCGGGTTGGCCGATGGACGCCGCGATCTCGGTTGGCGAGAGGGGCGTGTCGGTGAGCGCGGCGACGGCCTTGGCTTGGACGTCGAGTACGGTGGCGGCGGACGCAGCTTCTTCGAGCGCTACGTCGTGACCGA
>CAYPCC010000146.1:0-7684 GCA_964409095.1 uncultured Phycisphaera sp.
CAAGTCGCCCGACCCGCAACTGGTGATCGCCGCTTACACCGAAATCTCCAAGCGCTTCGACCACCCGTTGCACCTGGGCGTCACCCACGCCGGGCCGAAGGAAACCGGGACGATCCGCAGTGTGGTGCCTTTAGGGCATTTGCTGGCTTCCGGAGTCGGCGACACCGTCCGCATCAGCTACGCCAACGACCCGGTGTATGAGGTCGAAGATGCGCTCGAGTTGCTGTATTGCTTGGGCCTGCGTGAACGCAAAGGCGTGGACCTGATTGCGTGTCCGACCTGTGGCCGTATCGAAGTCGATCTGTTTACGCTGGTTCAGCAAGTGCGCAAGACGTTGGCGGATGAGGTTGTGCTGCCGATCAAGGTCGCGGTGATGGGGTGCATCGTCAACGGGCCGGGCGAAGCGGAAGGCGCGGACGTCGCGGTATTTGCCGGCAAGCAGCGCGGGATTATTTATGTGCAGGGCGAAAAAGTCGCCACCGTGCCCGAGGCCGAGATCCTCTCGGCGTTGTTGGCCGAATGCAAAAAATTTGAAGCGAAGGTTCAGGCCGGGGAAGCGAAGCTCGGCGAAAAGGTCGTCAATATCGAGCCGCCCGACCCGATCGGCGAACTGGGCAGCGGCATCGACAAGATCGCCGCGGGGCAAGTCACCACACTGACTATCGACGGGCAATAAGAACGTCGTGTGCGGATCGAAATTGGGTTAGCATTTAGTGTGTTGCACGCTTGCCGTTAATTGCATGTCTGCCTGCGTGAAGCATTGTTTTCTATGTTCTTGGGGTCTATGAGATGGCTAAATTTGGGTGCCAAGGCTGCGGTCGAACCATGTCCGTACCGGATCAATACGTGGGTAAGCGCGTGCGCTGCCCCGGCTGTCAGACAGCTCAGCGTGTGCCGATGCCGACCACGGCCGAGCCGCCGGAGATGTCGCTCGCGTCGCAGCCGCTGGTGGACCTGTCCGGGCTGGACGCGAACGAAGCGTCGGGTGTTCGGCGGTTGCGTCAAATCCTCATCGGCTGCGGCGTGTGCCAGAAAACCATCAAGATCCCCGAGTCGAAGCTGGGCAAGACCACGGCCTGCTCGGCCTGTGGCGTCGTGCTCCAAGTCGATGCGTTCAACCTCGCCAAGGCTAAGGGCGACCTGATCGACATGACCCATCTCGAACTCGAGAAGGCCGACCTCACGCTCGACGGCGGGTCGCACGGCTCGACTCTCGGCGGCTCATCCATCCAACTCGACGCCCACAGCTCGGCGATGGGCATCGGCGGTTATGAACTCAACGCGCCGGTCCCGTCGCCGATGTCGGGCCTGTCGATTGCCAGCGACAGCCAAACCCAGATGCGCGAACTGCGCGATCTCAACGATCTCAAACACAGCGGCCAGATCACCAACGACGAATACCGTGAACGCAAAAAAGAAATTTACGCGGGTAAAACGCTGGCGATCCAAGCGATGTCGCGCACGGCCGACGGCAGCGGCAACCGCCCGGTGATCCAACGCGGCGACAAGCCCGCGCTGCTGCCCAAGCCAGTTGTCCTACTGGTCGTCGTCTTGGTTATCGCGGGCGGCGGATATGCGGCGTGGGCGGTGATGAACGAGTCCGCCACGACTTCAAGTGGGCCGATGACCGCCGTGACGACAACCGACGATGTGGTCGCGGACGACGAGGGTTCCCAAGCGACAGAAGAAAATAATATCCATGCCGCTTTGGCTCAAGGCGAGCAGGGTATTGTCGAATCAACGAACGATGATTCGTTGGCGGTAGTCACGCCCTTAGTCGACACCGCGAATGACTTCATCGCAGAAGGGAGCGACGGGCAAGCGTTGTCGGCTCATGAGAAACCGCCTGCAGGCTTGATCGACGAATCGGTGACGGTGTTGCAACTCGATCCGATCGTGGACGAAAACGCCGAGAGGATCAACGGGGTTGATGCGACGCCCGCGGTGCGGATGGCCATCACCGCGTGGCCGACGTCTTGGCCCACGCACACGTTGGACGACGATGACCCCGCGGCGATCGGCCAGGCTTGCGAGGTGTTGCAACGCATATCGATCCGCGACGACAGCGCGATCATCGGCGTCACCGTCGGGCCCGCCGCGGTCGATTTCGACAGCCCCGCATACCGCGGCTTTCGTCAAGCGATGCAGGACATCCTGACCAACACCGCCGAGGCCGAACAAGCCCTCGACGACCTGAACATCCGCACCAGCGAGCGTACCGCTCAACTCGGCACGCTTGAATCGCACCGGCTGCACGTCACCTCGAAGCGTAATCCCGCCGTGCGGGCCACGATCTTGACCGGCATCCAAGACGGGTATTGCGTGAGTTATTGGTTCGCCGGGTCCAATACGCTGTACGCCGAGTTTCTTGACACCGTCGGGCGGGCGGCCTTCGCGCCGCTGCCGTGAGCCGTGTTTAGTCGTGATCCGCATCCAACGGTTCGGGCTGGCCCACGGCCGTGACGAACGCCTCGATGTCCGCGTCCGTGAGGTCCGCCCGTAGGCTCAGCCGCACCCGCGCCGCGCCCGGCGCGACCGTTGGCGGCCGGATCGCCACGGCCAACAAACCCGCCCTTGCCAATCGCTCTTGCAACGCCAACGCCGACGCGACGCTGCCGGTGATCAACGGCAAGATGGGCGTGGCGGTGGCTTGGCTGAGGTGGGGCCAACCCGCGTCGGTCAATCGCGTGCGGATCGCCTGGCTGATCGACGTTAACCGCTCACGCCGCTGGGGTTCTTCACGGACCACCGCGACCGCCGCGCCGATCGCCGCGGCTTGCGCCGGCGGGATCGCGGTGCTGTAAATCATCGGCCGGCCGCGATTCACCAGCGTGTCGATCACGGCCCGGTCGGCCGTGACGATCCCGCCGAGTCCGCCCAAAGCCTTGCTCGCCGTCGAAATTGTGATCGGCACCCGCCCGATGACGCCCTGCAACTGTGCCAACCCCGCGCCCGTCTCGCCGAGCACGCCCGTCCCGTGCGCCTCATCGACCACGAGCACCGCCTCGTACCGCTCAGCCAAATCGCACAGCCCCGGCAAGTCCGCGACGTCGCCGTCCATCGAAAACACCGCGTCGGTCACGATCCATCGGCCCGCGTCGGGCGATCGCTGGACATGATCGTTGAGTAGCCGTTCGAGTTTGCTGTGGTCGGCGTGACCGGAAGAGTGGGGGTAGGTTCGCACCTCGGCGGGCGAGAACTTCGCCGCGTCGATCAGGCTGGCGTGGTTGAGTTTGTCCTGACAGATCAGATCGCCCGGCCGGGGCAGCGTGGTCAGCACCGCGAAGTTCGCGGTGTACCCCGTGGGAAACATCAACGCCGCCTCGGCGTGCTTGAACGCGGCAAACTCCGCCTCGACCTCCTCATGCAATTCCAGATGCCCCGCGACCAAACGGCTGGCTCCGCTGCCGACGCCCAGCTGCTCGATCGCCCGCGTCGCCGCCGCCTTGAGCCTGGGGTGCTGGGCTAGACCCAGATAATCATTGCCCGCCAGGTTCAGCAGTTCCCGCCCGTCTACCGTCACCACCTTGCCCGCCGACGGCAACGCCCGCAGGGATCGCCGCAGCGAACCCGACTCCAGCTGGGCCAACTCGTTTTCGAGGCGTTGGTTGAGAATCGCCCCGGGATGGCGATCAAGATCGGCCGGTGTCGAAGCGATGGCTTCCGGGGCTTCCGGGGCTTCCGGGGCTCCCAGGGGCGGGGGCGGGGGGGTCATTCGTCGTCTTCGTCGAGGTCGAACTCGATATCGCCCAAGTCCGAGCCGTTCTCGCCGAGCGTGATTTTCATCAGGCGTCCGACTTTGAACTTCACCGTCCGTTTGGGCGGCACCTCGACGGGTTCGAGCGTCTTGGGGTTCTGGGCCATGCGGGCCCGCCGCTGCTTGACCTCGAAGACGCCGAAGTCGCGGAACTCGAGGCGGTTGCCTTTGCCCAATTCGAGGATGATCGAGTTGAGAAAAGTCTGAACGATATTTTTGACCACCACCCGCTTTTGGCCGGTGGCCTCGGCGATCTGGTCGATCAGTTCTTTTTTGGTCACGGTGGCCATAGGGCAACAACCTCGGCAGCGGCTCGGATGGGGCAGGCAGATGGGGCGGAATAGGGGATTGGCCCGACCCAACCCTCGTCCGCCATTGGCCGGGGGTCAGCGGCCGCCGATAACCCCGACGATCATACGCAGTATGGCAAGCCGATTCCCCGCGGTCAAGACCCAAATCGTGTTCTGGACTAAGATTAACGGCCGACACGCTCCGCGGCCCTTGCCCCCTAGGGAACCCCCTAGCACGCCCGGCCGTCGTCAAGGGACCCCCGTTTAACCCCGTATCGCACCCGGCCTGAATCTTCAGCTTAAAATCCCCATGATGCCCCTGACCCCCGCGCCCGCCGACGTCGATCCCGCTGCCCTGCGCATCGTGCTGTACCCCCACCCGGTGCTGCGCCGGGTCGCCCAGCCCCTCGAGGCGGTGGACGACCACGTCCGGGCCGTCGCCGACCGCATGATCGAATTGATGCACGAAGCCCGCGGCGTCGGCCTCGCCGCCCCCCAAGTCGGCCTGCCGTGGCGGATGTTCGTCATCAACCCCACCAACGAGCCCGGCGAAGACTTCGTCGTCATCAACCCCACCCTCACCGACCCCGGCCCGTACACCGAGCCACGCGACGAGGGCTGTCTCAGCCTCCCGGGCATCACCGCCGAGGTCACCCGCCCGACCGCCATCACCCTCTCGGCCCTCGACCGCGACGGCCAACCGTTCACCTGGACCTCCGACGACTTCCCCGCCCGCGTCTGGCAACACGAGTTCGACCACCTCGACGGCATCCTCATCCTCGACAAAATGACCCGGATCGACAAGATGGCGAACAAGCGCGCGATTCAGGAGTTGGAAGCCGGCGCTTAGCGGACGCGGGGCAGCGGGCAGTGGGGTTGGGGGCATGGGGTGATATGATCGACCCCTGTGGGGATGCGCCGCCGTGGCGTTTTCCCCACTGCCCACACCCTCTTGCCCACTGACCTTATGCGATTGATTTACTTTGGTGCTGGCGGGTTCGGACTCCCGACTTTGCAGACGCTGCACGGGTCCGTCGACCACGAGGTGGCCGCGGTGGTGTCGCAGCCCGACAAGCCCGCGGGGCGGAAGCGGGAGTTGACCGCGACGCCCATCGCCGCGTGGGCCCAGGCCCAGGGGTTGCCGATACTCAAGTCCGAGGATGTCAACACGGCCGAGTTTGTCGCCGAGATCGCCGGGCTCGCGCCCGACGCTTCGGTGGTGATCGCGTTTGGTCAGAAGCTCAGCCCCGAACTGATTGCGGCGATGGGCAAGCTGGCCATCAACGTCCACTCGTCTTTGCTGCCCAAATTCCGGGGGGCAGCCCCGATCAACTGGGCGATGATCGCCAACGAACCCGTCACCGGCGTCAGCGTGATCGGGTTGGCCCCGCGGATGGATGCCGGGGAGATTTACGCCGTCGCCCAGACGCCGATCGACCCCGCCGAGACCGCAGGGGAGTTGCACGACCGCCTCGCTCTGCTGGGTCCCGACTGCGTGCTGAAAGTGTTGGGAGATTTGGCGGGCGACACGCTCTCGCCGCTGGCCCAGGACGACGCCGCCGCGACGCGGGCGCCCAAGTTCAAGAAATCCGACGGCACGGTCGATTTCGCTCAGCCCGCGGCGCTGGTCCGCGCCCGCATCCACGGCCTGACGCCGTGGCCGGGTTGCCGGGTCATTTGGCGTTCGTCCCGTCACGGCGATAAAGCAACCTTGCTCTTGCGACGCGTCGCCGACCGCGAGTGTCCGCCCCATACCCAAGTGCCCGGCACCGTGCAAAGCGACCTGCGGGTGGCTTGCAGCGAAGGTTGTCTGGAACTGCTTGAAGTGCAGGCTCCCGGCGGCAAGACGCTGCCGTTCGCGGAGTTTCTGAAGGGCCACAAGATGCGGGCCGGCGATTCGCTGACGCCGGTGTCGGGGTGAGTTTGTACCTAATTTTCGACGCGAGGAAATGAGTTGCGGCCCCGATGAATCGTCGTCGTCGTGGTGGTGTGGCCCGCCGCTACCACCTCCATCTCCGCCCCCGCCCCCGCCACCGCCACCCGGGGGCGGTGGCGGGGGATTAAAATCGTCATCATCTCTGTCTTCTGATTTCTGATCCTCTCCAAATAACGCCGCGCGGATCGATTCGAGTTCCTGCATCGCGCCAAACTCATCTTGATCGTCGGGCTCGGGCACGCGGGCGGCGACGCGGTCGATGCTCACACACAACAGCGCCTGCGCCGCTTTGCGCCCGGTTTCCGGGGGCGCTTCGTCGTCGAGGGCGAGGCGGGCCAAACGATTCACCGCGTGAACCCGCAAGCGAGACAACGCCAACTCGGCCTGCACATCGGCGAGTAGCCGAACCCCCGCGACGGCTCGCCGGGTGTCGAGCGACGCGGCCCACTGGGCGATCTCGGCGGGTGACATACCCAGCCGCTCGGCCGCGGCGGCGACGTCGTCCACGCCCCGCAGCATCACACCCAGCAGTTCCGCTTCGCGGCCTTCGGTCGGCGCGGTGGGGTCCGGCGGGAGATCGGGTTGAGAAAAATCGGCGGCCACACTGGGGGGCGGGGCGACTCGTTTGTGCGCACAGGCGGTACGTTCGGCGGGTTGAGGTCGTGGTAACTGTCGTGGGCCAAGCGAGATAAAAAATCTCGCGGAACCCGAAATTTTGCGCAGGTTTCGTAACGTATTGTGCGCACGGTTTGCGGCGAACCGTCAAAAAAGCGGTGCGTTCGCGTAGGTTATGCTTGAGCATAACGCGGGGGCATTGGCGTGAGAGCGTGGCGTTATGCTGAAGCATAACCTACGGGCTACGGGCTGAAGGGATCGGCGCAAAAAAAATAGCCCACGAAACGCTGCCCTTATTTCCAACTTAGGCCAAAAGTTGCAGGCCCGTGGGGTGTTTGTTGACAGGTCGTGAGCCACCATCATTATCGGTTGAAAAACGGGCGGGGCCTAAAGAAATTTGGGTGAATTTTTCGTCCGGATGATTCGGCGTAGCTTTAGCGGGCGACGCGGAGCGTCCCGCATCGGCGAACGGAAGACGAACCGGGCGGCTTCCCCGCACCCGCTCAACCATGAAAAAAATACGGCCTATGAGCATCAATCCCCGAGATACGAGCCGAGCTGGCGGAGGCGGTCGTAGCGCTTTTTCACGAGGTTTTCGGGCTTGAAGCGTTTGAGTTCGCGCAGCGATTGGATGATGAATTTTTCGAGGTTGTCGCAGGCGGCGGAGGGGCGGCGGTGGGCGGCGCCCAGGGGTTCTTCGAGGATTTCGTCGACGGTGCCGATCTTGAGGTTGTCGTCGGCGGTGACTTTCATGGCCTCGGCGGCCTTGGCGTTGTTCTCGGGGTTGGCGGTCTTCCAAAGGATCGCGGCGCAGCCCTCGGGGCTGATGACCGAGTACCAGGCGTATTGGAGCATGGCGAGTTTGTCGGCGACGCCGATGCCGATGGCTCCGCCGGAACCGCCCTCGCCAATCACGACGCTAATGATGGGCACTTTCAAACGCGACATCTCGCGGAGGTTAACGGCGATGGCCTCGGCTTGGCCGCGTTCTTCGGAGCCGATGCCGGGGTAGGCCCCGGGGGTATCGACGAAGGTGACGATGGGCAGGCCGAACTTCTCGGCGAGCTTCATGCAGCGCAGCGCTTT
>CAYPCC010000147.1:0-7621 GCA_964409095.1 uncultured Phycisphaera sp.
CCGCCCCGACCTGATGGCGGCCAACCGCACGCTCTTCGGTGCCAAGCCGCCCAAGGGTCAGGAGTTCGACGACCACTACTTCGGTGCGATCCCCGAGCGTGTTCAAGCCTGCATGTTCGACGTCGAACGCGAATGCTTCAAGCTCGGCATCCCCACCAAGACCCGCCACAACGAAGTCGCCCCCGGCCAATACGAAATCGCCCCGGTGTTCGAGTACGGCAACGTCGCCACCGACCACCAGCAACTGATCATGACCACCCTCAAGAAGTGTGCCGAGAAGTACGGCATGATCTGCCTGCTCCACGAAAAACCTTTCAAGGGCGTTAACGGCAGCGGCAAACACCTCAACTTCTCGATGGGCTCCGCCGCCGCGGGCAACCTGTTTGACCCCGGCGACACCCCGGCGGACAACGCTCAATTTTTGGTCTTCTGTGCCGCGATGATCAGCGCGGTCTTTAAGCACAGCAAGCTGCTGCGGGCCGTGGTCGCCTCGGCGTCGAACGACCACCGCCTCGGGGCCAATGAAGCCCCCCCCGCCATCCTCTCGATCTTCCTAGGCGATGAGCTTACCGAAGTCATCGAAGCCATCGTCGGCGGCGGCTCGGTCAAAGCCAAACAAGGCAAGCTCGACGTCGGCGTCGATGTCCTCCCCCCGATCCCCAAGCACTCGGGCGACCGCAACCGTACCAGCCCGATGGCCTTCACCGGCAACCGCTTCGAGTTCCGTGCCGTCGGCTCGTTCCAGTCGATCGCGGGGCCCTTGGTCGCCATGAACACCATCATGGCCGAGGCCCTGGACGAAGCCGCCACCCTGCTCGAAAATTCTGACACCTCGACCGAGAAAAAACTCGGCGCGGCCGTTGAAAAATACATCAAGCAGGTCTGGAAAGAATGCCACAACGTCGTGTTCAACGGCGACGGCTACTCCGAGGCCTGGCACAAGGAAGCCGAGAAACGCGGCCTGCCCAACCTCCGCACCGCCGCGGACGCCCTGCCCGTGCTCAAGGAAAAAACCTACGTCGATCTATTCAAGAAATACAAGATTCTCAGCAAGCGCGAGCTCGATTCGCGTTACGAAGTCTACGCCGAGCAGTACATCGCCTCGGTCAACGTCGAGTCAAACCTCGTGGTCGAAATCGCCAAGACCCAAATCTTCCCCGCCGCGATCCGCTACCAAAACGAACTCGCGCAAAGCCTCGCCAACCTCAAGGCCGTCGGCATCGAAACCGATCACGACACAATCAACGAAGTCACCCGCCTGATCGCCAAGCTGCAAAGCTCGATCAAGGAACTCGAAGCACTCAAGGAAAAGGAAGAGTCCAGCAAGTCGGTCGACAAGCACTGCTTCTTTATCAAGGACGAGATTCTTCCGAAGATGCTGGAAGTCCGCGAAACGGTGGATGCACTGGAGAATATCGTCGCCGACGACCTCTGGCCGCTGCCGACTTACCAGGAAATCTTGTTCATCCGGTAAACCCCCGTTTCTTCACTTGACCCCAATCACAAAGCCCACGGATTTAATCCGTGGGCTTTTTTTGGGTAGACACTTTGGAATGACTCCGTGACGGAGGCTGCTCAGTACATCGAGCAAACCGCGCCCGAGCCAGCGACGAATTCACCCCACGTTGATAAGCTCCAGTCCAGGCCGGGCATCGGCGAGACGGGGAACGTGTGCGGCGTCGCGGGGATCGGGGGGAAGTCCATCGCGGGGGGCAAGGGCACCGGGTCGCAGACCGGCCGCATCGGGCCTTCGTCGTTGGCGTCTGCGGTGAACCCCAGCGCGTCGCCGCGCTGGTCACGGAACCAACCATCTTCGTAAAAGCCCAGCAACTTACCGCGGAAGCTGTAGACGCCCTCGTCATCGAAGAACGCGACCCACCGGCCACACAGGTCGAACAGCACCTCGTCCTGAATCCACGCGATCACCGTGCCGCATCGGCCGAAGACGGGTTGCATGTCGGTGGATTGAATCACGGTCTTCCCCTACGCAAAGTGGCGACACTTCGGGACGAATCGAGCCCGGATGTTCCGGACCCACCGCACGGCCAAGCAGCCTTGAACGCCAAGCCGCACCAGTACTGTGCCGCATAAAACCCCATCGGCCAGATTTTTGGGCGAGTTTGGGTTAATCCGTAGGTTTGGGATAAACCTCGAACCGCAGCCCCCGGCCCGCGTGGACCGCCACGGGCTCAACGCCACCCAGATGAGGCGCTGCCTTAGGGCGTTTGACCACCACCCGCCGTGTCGCGGTTTTCAGGGCATCTTCCAAGAGATGATCGGCATCCGCGTCATCCCCCACCAGCCAACGCAGCACCCGCATCGGCTTACGCTCGGTCGTCTTGCGACGCTCGGCCCCCGGGAACATCGGGTCGATGAGCACCACGTCGTAACGCTCAGTTCCCGCCGTCTCACCCAACACGGCCGCCGCCTGGGCGCAGGGCAAAAGCGTGATGCGGTCTGTGATGTCTGGCGCGGTTAAGCGGGCTCGGTCCAACGCATCACTGAGCAGCGCATGAACAATCGGGTGACGCTCGACCGCGGTCACGGCGCATCCCGCCGCGGCCAACAGCCACGCATCTTCACCCAGCCCGGCGGTGGCGTCGAGCACCCGCGGCCGATCGCCGCTCCGGTTCTTGTGGATCCCCACCGCCTTGAGCAACGGCGTCTTGAGCGACCGCCCCGCCGGGCTGGTCGTGTCGAGTTTCGTCAGGTCCGCGTAGACGCCGTGGCCCCCCGCCAACGGATGCCCCGCTTCAACGACACGCAGTTCCAACCGCGTGCCACCCGCAGATTCATCCTCCGCCACCGCGAGGTGCAGCGGATGAGGGTCACGGAATTTCTTGGCGATCGGCAAGCCTAACCCCGACGCCGTCGCCTCGGCCCGGCGACGCTGGCGGGGGTGGTCGAAGGACACCGCGATAGTCGGCGGGCAAACGGTCATGCGATGGAGGGACGATATCCGCGACGATCAGGTGGGGGATTCGGCTTCCGCGACCTGGCTCTCGTAACGCTCGCGGTTGGCGCGGTTATCCATCAGCACCAACACGCGGTCGCGGTGCTCGGCGGGGATGTTTTGGTCCAGCGCTTTGCGGACCAAGCCGATGTGTGTCCGACGCGAGAGGTGGGTCAAGATGATTTTATCGGCGGTGCTGCGTTCGAGCAGATCAACAATGTGGTCGAGGTGCAGGTGCTTGCCGATGCCCGCCCGCTTGCGGTGGCCTTGTTCCATGAAGGTGCATTCGGTGATTAGGATTTTCGCACCCAGCACGTCGTCTCGGTCAAAGTGCTTGCCCCACGCGGTGTCGCCGGTGTAACAGATCAGCGGGATCATGAGGGTTTGGGTGATGTCCTGTCCCTTCTTTTTGAGTTCGACCAGTCGCTCCTGCGGCAGCCCGGCGTATTCCTCTTTGAGCTTGCTGCGCTTCTCGATCAGCGTGTAGCCCAGCGACGGCACGGTGTGGACCGTCTCGAATGCCCGCAGGTAATGGTTGTTTTTAATTTCCTGCTCTTGGTCGGGTTCCATGGCAATCAGGTTGTACGGCGTCCGCTGCTGTTCGATATCGACCCACGCTTCCATGAGCCGGTGTATCGGCATGGCGAGTTCTTTGGGGCAGAGCACGGTGCCGGTGCCCATGCCTTGGAAACTGCGCTGGGAGAAGTAGTAGGACAGCGCCGCGGCGTGGTCCATGTGGCCGTGGGTCAGGGCGACGTAATTCGACGGCAGCGCCGCGCGTGGACACAGCCCGATGTCGAACGCGATGTCGAACTCCGGCAGATGGATGCACGACTCTTCCCCCGCGATCGAGAGGCCCTCGATGCGGAACGGCGGAACAAACAGAAACCCGAGTTGCGGGCGACGCGGCGGTTCTTTAGGCAGCATGGGATTCAGACTTTCGGGGCGGCCAGCGGACCAAAGAAACGTCGGGGTCGCTGGCCAGCGGACGGCGGTTTGACCCGTGACGTACGCCTCATCACCCGAAGCAGGGGAAACAGCCGACCCGGGCGATAACCCGACCGACCACGATAAGCACGGCCGAGACCGCGACGCCATCATAATCATCTTCGATCCCCTGACAAACAACGCACGTTTCGGGCAAGAGCGAGACCACATAGGCGGTTAATATGAATCGATGAACACTTGGACCAAACGGGCATCGGTGGGACAGAAAACCGTGGTGGGGATGCTGCACGCCCCACCGTTGCCGGGCTCGCCGGGCTACGGCGGGGATTTTGCGGAGGTGATCGACGCGGTGCGGCGGGACGCGGCGGCATGGGTCGAGGGCGGGCTGTGTGCTTCCGGGGGCGGGTTGATGATGGAGAATTTTGGGGATGTGCCGTTTTATCGAGGGCGGGTGCCGAGCGAGGTGGTGGCGTGTTTAACCCGACTGGCTGTGGAGGTTAAGCGGGAGGTCGGCGACGGGGTGCCGCTGGGGATCAATGTGCTGCGCAACGACGGCGAGAGCGCGTTGGCCGTGGCGGCGTCGAGCGGTGCGGACTATGTGCGGGTCAACGTGTTGAGTGGTGCCGTAGTGACGGACCAGGGCCTCATCGAAGGCGACGCGGCTCGGCTGATGCGGCGGCGGCGGGAGATGGGGGCCCAGCGGGTCGCGGTGTGGGCCGATGTGCGGGTGAAACATGCGGCGGCGCTGGGCGCGGGTTGGCGGCCGATCGAAGAAGAAGTCGAGGAACTCGTGCTGCGGGCGGGGGCGTCGGGCGTCATCGTGTCGGGCACCGGAACGGGTAAAGCCACGGATATGGATGAACTGCGTGCGGTACGCCACGCGATCGACGCTTTGGGGCCAAGGGCCGTGCCGATCTGGGTCGGAAGCGGGGCCTCGGCCGAGACCGCCGCGACGCTCCTCGAGCACGCCGACGGACTGATCGTCGGCACGTCGGTCAAATCGGGCGGGCGACTCGACGCGGCCGTCGATCCGGGCCGGGTAAGAGCACTATTGGCTGGCATCCCTCAGACTTGACCCAATTAGGGAATGTCCTATTTATTGAGAATAGTCATAAACACATTTACGGCTAATGCTTGATCGCTTACAGTTATTGGGCGTCTAAGTGTCGGTATGATGCGGTTGCTGTTCGCAGCACAACTCACTTCAACATCGGAGGGAAAATGATTCGGGTATCCACAAAAAATCTTTGTCGATTTGTCTTAAATGCCACATGCTCGGCAGCGACCGCATGTGTCTTTTTGTTGCCCACTCCGTCCGCCGAGGCGGTCGAGGTCCAGATGTTCTTTCAGGCCACCATCGAAGACGTTGTGGACATAGAAAGCGGAAGCGCCCAGATCGGCGACGTACTCGAAGGTACCATCGTTTTCGAAACCTCGACGCCCGAATCGGTGATGTCCCCCAACAATTACCCCGGCGCGGTGACGTTCTTCGACATCGTTTATGTTTATACGTCGGGCCCAGAGGCGGGCGGCGCGTTTTCGACCTTCTCGGGTAGTTCGGGTGACGCCTTCGTAGGGCCCAATGAATTCAGCCTAGGATTCACTGATTTTTTTGAAGGTAATTTTACGGTTGATTTACAACAAGGTCCGGCTTTTACGAGTCTTGCCGATGCGGCGTCGATTTTGGTGGCCGCAACCGCCGCTTCACCGTTTAACGACGCCTTAGGTCAATTTTTCGAACCCTTTGTGAATTCGAGCTTCACTTTCCAGAACGACTTTACCTTCGGGAATACGTTCGCCACTTTCAACTTTGTCGAGTTCACGGTGGTGCCCGAACCGGCGTCGCTGACGTTATTGGCGATCGGTGGCGTTTGCCTGATGGCCCGACGTCGGCTGGACGCCTGAGAACCGCATTTAACCCACGTTTACTGTTTACACGCCCGCCACCGCGGGCGTTTTTTCAATGAGACCGCATTGAGATGCGGTAGATCATCATCCAACGGCTATCCTGTTAAAGCCGCATGTGCTCAGCGGTCACGATTTTCTATCACGGTGAATCGCCATGCCCCCAACGCCAGACGAACCCGCGGCCACACCCGCCGACCTTGCGATCATATTGCCGACAGGAAACGGCCCGTTCGGATCAATCGATGAGCAAGCGGGCCTTTCGGAACTCCACCAGTTACTGATGCGGTTGTCCAATGCGTTTATCCGGGCGTCGAGCTCGGAACTGGACCGGGCGATTGAATTAGCGCTCGGGATGCTCGGGCGCTATGCCAAGGCCAGTAGCTGTTTCCTTTTCGAGTTTGATGCCGCGATGGCGACGGCGAGCAAAAGTTTTGAATGGCTAGCGCCGTCGATGATGCCCACCGTGAAGGCGTTTACGGGAGTCACCCCCACATCGATGGCCACCTTGTTCCCCCGGGCGGCGGCGGGCGAACGGCTGCGGGTTAACGATTTGGCGGAGCTGGGCGAAGCGGCGCAAGTCGAGCGTGAGATGTTGGCCTCGCTGTCGATCGGGGCGTTTCTTTGTTTGCCGGTGCGGATGCAGGGACGGGTGGTCGGCTTGCTGGGCTTCGATCATCGCCACGGCGGACGGGTGTGGACCGACGAGGATGAACTCGTGCTGCGTCTGACCACGCAGATGTTCGCCCAAGCGTTGGATCGCAAGCGAACGCACAACCGCTTGGCCTTCCACGTCGGCAACGCGCCGCTGGGCGTGGTGGAGTGGGATGACCAGTGGCGGGTGGTGCGGTGGTCGCCCGTGGCGGAGCGGATGTTCGGATGGACCGCGGATCAGGTCATGGGACGCGCATTGGGGAGTTGGCGATTTGTGCATGAAAACGACTTAGAACGGGTCGCCCGGACCACGCAAAGCCTGGTTGAAGAACACTTGCTCTCCAATACTTCGGTGAACCGCAACTACACCCAGGACGGCCGGGTCATCCACTGCGAATGGTTTAACTCGGTCCTCCGCGATAGCACCGGCCAGGTCGTCTCCATCCTCTCGTTTGTGCAGGACATCACCGAACGGCTTCGGGTGCAGGAAGCGTTAGCACGAAGCCAACAGGAACTGGTCGAACTGCACGCGGAACTAAAAACCCGCGCCCGCGAGGCTTTGCTCGAAAGCGAACTGCGGTATGTCCACCTCGCCGAGTACGCCACCGACATGATCTCCTGCCATCGGCTCGACGGCCGGTATCTTTATGCCTCGCAGGCGTGCGAAGCGCTCTTGGGCTATACCCCGCAGGAATTACTTGATGCTCAGCCGTTCGAGATGTTCCATCCCGACGACGCACCGCGCATCCAAGAGGGGCACCAAGCGATGCTCGACACCGGCGACCCCTGGGTCGTGACCTACCGCTTGCGTCACAAGCACGGCGGATATGTGTGGGTCGAAACGACGAGCCGTCTGATCGAAGTCTCGTGGCAAGGTAAACCCGAAATCCAGATCGTGGCGGTGTCACGCGACGCGGCCGATCGCAAGCAATCCGAGATCGCGTTGCGCGATAGCGAGTCGCGTTACCGAGCGTTGGCGGAGCACGCCACGGACATGATTTCCTGTCACGACGACGAGGGGCGATTTACCTACATCTCTCCCGCTTGCCACCGCATGCTCGGCTACGCCCCCGAAGAATTGCTCGGCCAGTTGCCCCGGGTGATCGCCCACCCCGAGGACCGCGAGGCGGTGATCCAGAGCCTCCACCGCTTGCGCATGAC
>CAYPCC010000148.1:0-7483 GCA_964409095.1 uncultured Phycisphaera sp.
CTCCACCGCTTGCGCATGACCACCGACGTGGTGAGCACCACTTTTCGCGCCCGCCGTAAAGACGGACAGGTGATTTGGCTCGAAGCCTCCAGCCGAAACGACGGCGGCGAGATCGTTGTCGTCTCCCGCGATGTGACCAGCCGACTCGATACCGAGCAGCGCCTGCGCCTTATCCAGTCGGCGGTTGCACAGGTCGGCGAATCGGTCACGATCACCGACAACCAACTCGATCGCCCCGGACCCCACATCGTTTACGTCAACCCCGCGTTCACCGCCATAACCGGCTATGAATCCCATGAGGCTTTGGGCTGCTCCCCCCGTATTTTGCAAGGCCCCAAAACCGACCCCGAAGTTTTAGAACGGCTGCGTCAGTGCTTGAAGCAGGGCAAGCCTTTTTTTGGTGAAACCGTCAATTACCGTAAAGACGGAAGCGACTACGTCGTCGAGTGGAACGTCAACCCGTTGCGTGACGACCGGGGCAACATCACGCACTGGGTGGCGATCCAACGGGACATCACCCAACGCAACATCGCGGCCGACTTGGCTCGGGTTCACCGCGAAGAGTTGGCCCACGTCACCCGGCTGTCGGCGATGGGCGAGATGGCCTCGGGGCTGGCCCACGAAATCAACCAGCCGCTCGCCGCGATCAACAACTACGCCAGCGGTGCGCTCCGCCGGATCGACCACCCGCGCACCACCATGGCCGACTTGGCCGAGGCCTTGCATCACATCGCCGATCAATCCGACCGCGCGGGCCAGATCATCCGCCGACTCCGAGCGTTTGTGATCAAACGCGGCACGGTCCGGGCTTGCGAACACATCAACGACCTCATCAAAGAGGCGCTCGCCCTGCTCGAAGCGGACATCCTCGAGCAGCAAGGCAAAGTCCGCTCGGACTTCACCCCCGACGCCCATATGCCCACGATGATTGTCGACGGGATCCAGATCGAGCAGGTCTTGGTCAACATCATCCGCAACGCCTTCGAAGCGATGGCCCCCAACCCTCCCGCGCAGCAACAGTTAACGATCAGCACCCGGCTCGACGAAGGCCCGTTGATCCACGTCACGCTGGCCGACCTGGGCCCCGGACTCACCGCGTCGCAGCGGGACCACCTGTTTGACCCATTCTTTACCACCAAAGACGACGGCATGGGCATGGGGCTAACGATCAGCCAATCCATCATCAACGCCCACCAAGGCCGACTGTGGGCGACCCGCAACCCGGCGGGACAAGGCACGATGTTCCACCTCACCCTGCCCCCTAGCAAACGATGAACCGTCGGGTTGACGGTAGAAAATGACCGAAATACCCGAAGATATTTAGTTTCATGGGTGGAAACCCTGATTTTCGATCGGTCCATACCGCATCGGACTTACACTACACTATTAATTAGCGGTGAACGATTTGGAATTCACCATCGCTCTTTTTTCTTGATTGCTGATTTGTATTCTCAACATTGCACGGGGTTTAAAGTTATGTCTGTTCAACCGACCGTATTTATTGTGGACGATGATCGTGGTGTGCGTGATTCACTCAAGTACATGATCGAATCGGTCGGTCATCATGTAGAAGTCTTTGAAAATGCCCGGAGCATGATTGACCGGGCCCGCACCGCGGTGTCGGGCTGTCTGGTCGCGGACCTCCGTCTTCCGGGCATGTCGGGGCTGGACATGTTCGATAAACTTCAAGACCTGGGCGTCAACCTACCCACGATCGTCATCACGGGGCATGGCGACGTGACCGCTGCGGTCCGTGCGATGAAATCCGGAGCCTTGGACTTCATCGAAAAACCCTTCTCCGACCAAGCCTTGCTCGACCGCATCGCGGACGCCTTGCAGATCAACACCACGAACCTCGCTAACGCCCAAGAGTTCGCCGAGATCGAACAACGATTTCAGCAACTCACGGCCCGCGAACGCCAAGTCATGGCCTCGGTCGTCGAAGGTCGCCTCAATAAACAGATCGCGTCGGACTTGGGGTTGTCCCACAAGACCATCGAAGTCCACCGGGCGCACGTCATGGAAAAAATGAGTGCTAAATCCTTGGCCGAGCTGGTACGTATGGCGGTCATGCTCGAGCAACAGCTCGCGGTCTAAATCATCTTGACGCACCACGCCCGGATCGCCCGTCGGGGATACGACTCCAACCCCCCATCGTCGGACTTGGATCGCCAGGCAGATCGGGGTTTTTCCGGGTGCATGGCTTGCTTGTTTTACCCAATCCCCACAGACCGGCCGCGGGGTCCCTCAACGCACCGCGTCGAAATAAAAAACGGCTTATCACCCTCAAGCTGTCGGATGTATCGGACGATGGACCCACTGTTTACTTGCCCCCATCAACCAGAATCCGGAGACCATGTTGTGAGCCACCAAGCCCAACCGACCCTCGGCTCGAAAATCGACGCCGTCCTTACCCCCTTTGTCGAAGACGAAGCCAAACTGCAAAAACGCCTCGCCGTGATCCACGACGAAGCGGAACGGCTGAAGATCGAGATGCAGCAGATCCACGAGGACCTCGCCGTGGTTCAGGCCGCCAAAATCGACGCCCTGCGTCAGGCCGCCGAGTCCGACCCGCTGCTGAGCGCGGTCTTCGCCAGCAACCCCAGCCCGAAACTCGTCACCGACGACGGTCAAGACGAACCCGAACTCGAAGTCATCGAAGAGCCCGTCCAAGGCGATGGTCACCCGCTGCTGTCACACGCCTCGTAATCGCTAGGCCGTCAATCGATCGAGGCGCCACAAAAAAAGCCCCGCGGAGTTCATCCGCAGGGCTTTGGGGTTCTTAGTAAATAGATTCACTCACGTCGTCGTTGCCGCGGCCGAGGGCAGCGCACCACCCGCGTGGAGGTCCGAGCGTTTCTCGGTCACGGCCGGGCCGACCGCGGTCCCGCCGGTCTTGCCCGACTTGTCGCCGATCAACAGGATCGGGGCGGCGATGGCGATCGACGAGTAAGTCCCCACGAGGATCCCCACGAGCATCGCAAACGCAAAGCCGTGTACGCCGGGTCCGCCCAAAATGTAGAGGGTCAACACCGCGATCAGCGTGGTGCCCGAAGTAATCACCGTTCGGCTGACGGTCTGGTTAATGGAATCATTGATGATCTGCGGAGTCGCACGCTTGAGTCGACCGCGGTTTTCGCGGATACGGTCAAACACAATGATCGTGTCGTTGAGCGAATAGCCCACGATCGTCAAGAGCGCCGCGACCAGCGCGAGGTTGATCTTAAAGTCGTCCAGCAGCAGCGCTTGGTGCATGCCGGGGACCTGCACGAGGTAGCCGCAGATGGCGAGGATACCCATGGTGATCGACACGTCGTGGACGAGCGCCGCGATCGCCGCGAGTCCGTAGCGGAGGCTGCCGAACCGCAGCCAGATGTAGCCGACCACCGCGAGCAGCGACAACACCATGGCGACGATCGCCTGCTGCTTCATGGTGCCCGAGACCTGGCTGGAGAAGTTACTCACGCTGGCGAGGCTGGTGTCGCGTTGCAGGGCGTCCTTGGCCAGCGCCCACTCGGTCGCGGCGAGGCCGAGCGTCTCGGTGAATTGGCTGCGGTCCTCGGCGTAGTTGGTTTCGTTGTCCTTGACGACCACGGCCAACGTCGAGTAGCTCGCGTTGCCGTTCTTGTCCGTGCCGGCCCGCTCCAAACCGAAGACCTGGAACGGCCGGGAGCCGAGCAGTTCGTAGGCGGGTTGACGACGCATCCGGGTGATCCGCTCGGTCACGTCTTCGACGCTAACGGCGGGGCTGAGGTTTTCCATCACAATCGACACGCCGCCGATGAAGCTCTGCACGTCCGGCGAACGCTCGGTGAATTGCCGGCCGAGGCTTTCGTAAAGCGATCCCCGCAGCACGGGTTCGACGATGCCCTTGGCTTGGTCGACGGTCAGGTCGATGCCGTCGAATTCGACGGTCTCGGTGACATCCAACTCGTCGCGGAAAATCACTTTGAGCGCGTCGCTCACGGCCGCGGAGTTCTCGATCAGGGTCGCCACGCTGAAGCCGGTCGCTTCGCCGTTGCCGGCAGTTTCGCCGACGGTGACGACTTGGGCGGTGCCCAAGAGCGACCAGTCGGCCTCGGTGGGCAGGTCGAGTTTTTGGGCTTCTTCGCGGTCGGCGTTCTCGGCGGCGATGCGCTCGATCTGGTCTTCGACCCGGGCGTCGACCTCGGCGGCCTCGGGCATCTCGGCAAACGCTTCGAGTCGGCTACGCACTTCGTCGATCGGCAGCGAAGTGCCTGGGGCCAGCGTGAAGGTCACTTCGGTGCCCGACCGGAACTCGATGTCGAGTATATCGTTGCCGCGGTAGATCGTCATGCTGAAACCCGCGATCAGCAGGATCAGGCTCAGGGGAATGAAGAACTTGGCGGTGCCGATCCAGTTGACGTCGGGCGACAGCAGCTTACGGAGGGCCGGCACGATCGTCGGCAACATCGCCAAGGTCTTGGCTTTGGTGATGATCAAATACAGGTCGATGATCACCCGCGTCGAGAACAACGCGGTGAACAGCGTGGCGAGGATGCCCACGCCCAGCACGACGGCAAAGCCTTTGACCTCGGCGGTGGCGGTGTAGCCCAGCACGACGCAGGTGATCAGCGTCGTGATGTTGGCGTCGAGAATTGTGGACAACGCCTTGCTGAAGCCCAGCCGGACGGCGGTGGGCAGGTCGGCCTTGGCTTCGAGTTCTTCGCGGATGCGTTCAAAAATCAGCACGTTCGCATCGACCGCCATGCCGATGGTCAGCACGAGGCCCGCGATGCCCGGCAGGGTGAAGGTGGCTTCGATCATCGACATGATGCCGAGGATGATCACCATGTTGGCGATCAGGGCGAAGTCGGCGACCAGCCCGGCAAACAGGTAGTAAAGCGCCATGAAGATGCCGACGACAATCAGCGCGGTGATGCAGGCGTTGAGGCCTTTTTGCAGGTTGTCTTGGCCGAGCGACGGGCCGGTGGTCTTTTGGCTGATGGGGTCGTAAGACAGTTGGCCTTCGATCGACCCGGCCCCGAGGGTGTTAAGGAGGTATTGGTACTCGGCGTTTGAGAACTCGCCGGTGATCGTGCCGCCGGAGGTCAGCTGGGCTTGGAGCGTGGGGGCGGACATGAGTTCGCCGTCGAGCACGATCGCCATCTGCCGGCCGACGTTGCCGCCGGTGAGTTGCCCCATGAGGGCCGCACCCTTGGCGTCGAGCGAGAAGCCGACGGACGGTCGGCCGAGCTCGTCGCTCAGCCGGGAGGTCGAGGTCAGCGTCCAGTCGTCTTGGCCGGTCATCGCGGTGCCGGGGGTGTTGGAGAGCAGGATGTAGAAGTCGCCGCCGTAGGGCCGGGCCACGAGGCCGAACCGCAAAAACGCCTGTGCCGCCCGCTCGGGGGCTGCGATCAGGGCTTCACGTTCCTCGGCGTTCTCGAAAAACTTCTCGAGCGACTGCACTTTGAACCAGCGCCAGTCTTCGGTCAGCCCCGCCCTCGGACCTTTTTCCTCGAGTCGCTGAGCGTAAGTCGAAACGTCGAGCGGCTGGGCGGGCACGCCCCCGCCGCCGGGCGACGCGGCGATGCGAAACTCCAACACGCCCGCCCCGCGGAGCAAGCGCTTGAGGTCTTCGGGGTCATCCAACGGGCCCTTGACCTGTTCGTATGCCGCCCACGCCGCGGCGGTCGCGTCGATCTGCTCGGCGAGGCCCGGCCGGGTGGCCTTGAACGCTTCGAGGGCTTCGGTGCGAGGCGAGGCGTCTTGGCCCTTTCGGATTTCGTTAGAGAGGGTCAGGATGCGGTTGACCTCGGCGGGGTCGATCGCGTTGGCCAACACGTCCGACCGGGCGGCGGTGTAGGCGTCGCGGGCATTGCTGAACGCGGCGGCCCGCTCGTTGAGTTCGATGAATAGCGCGTCGAGCTCGGCCTGCTGCTCGTCGGTGGGCGTCGGGCCGAACTCGTTTTGGGCGGCACGCCAAGCGGCGTTGGCGGCTTCGTAAGGCGCAAGCAGCGCATCACGCTCGGCGGTCAGCTCGACGAGCTGATTCATTTTGGCCACAAGCTCCTCGTTGCCGCCGGCGAGTTTCTCGAATGCTTCTTGGCGAGAGGTGGCATTGGGGTCGAGGACGGCCGCGTCCACATCCGCGCCGCTGAGCGAGTTTTTCAGCAGCTTCGCAAGCTCGGCGTCGTAGGCTTGCTCGGCGATCTTCACGTTCGGCCCGGCTTGGGCCATGGTGATCGAAATACGGTTGCCCACTTCGGGCCGCCAGATCAGGTTCTTGACGCCGGTGGGGTCGACGCGTTCTTTCTGGATCGCAATCGTCTGGTTGATGACCGACTCGGGGTCCTTGCCCTCGGGCACCAGCACATCGTAGACCAGCGTCGTGCCACCGGCCAGGTCGATGCCCGGCTTGAGGTCGATGGTCTTGGGGTTGCCGTCTTTGAGCAGCAGCAACGCCCCGCAGCCCGCGAGGACGACGAGGATGAGGATCGGTTTCCAGAGGGGGTATTTCATGGATGTTGGATTTTGGATTGGGGATTTTCGTTTGAAAAGTAGATAGCGGGCGGGAGCTTGACTCGTAATCGAGAATAGTTGATTTGAATCGCAAGGCATCGCCTGCGTCCGACGAATCAACAATCCTCAATCCAAGATCAAAAAATCACCTCAGTTTTCGGAGGTCGCGCTGCTGATGGCGGACTTGGAGAAGCGCATGCGGGTGTTGGAGCTTTCATCGACTTTGACGACGACTTCGTCGTCGCGGACTTCGACGATGGTGCCGAGGATGCCGCCGACGGTCTGGACTTTGGCGCCTTTGCTGAGGTTGGCCATGAGCTCGGCCTTGCGTTTCTTTTCCTTGCGGCCGCTGCCCATGGTGAAGATGAACAAGAGGCCGATGATGAGGATCATCGGAAACAAGAGGCCCGAGAGCGGGCTGGCCGGCGGCGCAGCGTTGGGGTCAGCGCTACCGGGGGTGCCGGGGGTACCGGGGGTACCGGGGGTTTGGGTGGCGGCGTCGCCGGAGATTCCGGGAGCGGCGGCGGCGGGCGGCGGGGACGTGTCCAAAGGGGCACTCGCGGGGGCTGCGGCGGTGTCGGCCTGGGCGAGGGTGGCGGGCCAGATCGTGGCGTGGAACGGGTTCATCGGGGTAAGTTCTCGGGGTCGGGAGGGGCGGCCCGCCGGGACGGGTCAGCCTTGGGGTTCGGGTAACACACAGCCGTCGGCGTCAGACGCCCTCGGGGAACGCGACCGGCCATCGCTGAGCCAGGTCGGACCACGCATTGTCTCGGATCGCCCCGCGGATGTCCAATAGCAGACGCTGGAAGTGGCGCAGATTGTGCAGGCTCACGAGGATGCCGCCGAGCATCTCGTTGGCTTGAAAGAGGTGGCGGAGGTAGCTGCGGGAGAAGTGGGCAATGGGCAGCGGGGGTGGGGCAGTGGGGTTTTGCGAACCGGCCCGCCTTCCCCCACTGCCCCACCCCCGCTGCCCACTGCCCGCGCTCCCCGCACAAGCCAC
>CAYPCC010000149.1:0-7464 GCA_964409095.1 uncultured Phycisphaera sp.
GGTAGGTGCCTTCTTGCTCGATGGGGTTTTGGGTGGCGAGGACGAAGAAGGGCTTGGCCATTTGGTAGGTGGTTCCGCCGACGGTGACGGATTTTTCCTGCATGGCTTCGAGCATCGCGGCCTGGGTCTTGGGGGTGGCGCGGTTGATCTCGTCGGCGAGGACGATCTGGGCGAAGAGCGGGCCTTTTTGGAATTGGAACTCGCGGGCGGTGGTGCCGTCGGCCCGTTGGTTCTCGACGACGATCGTGGTGCCGGTGATGTCGGCGGGCATGAGGTCGGGGGTGAACTGGATGCGGGAGAAGTCGAGGCTGAGCGCTTCGGAGAGCGAGCGGATGAGCATGGTTTTGCCCAGGCCCGGGACACCTTCGAGCAGGGCGTTGCCACCGACGAACATGCAGGTGAGGATGCCGTCGATGATGCGGTCGTGGCCGACGATGGCCTTGGCGATCTGGGCGCGGACGTTGCCGTAGTCGCGGCGGAAGTCGGCGGCGAGTTCGAGGATGTGGGATTCGGGGGTGTCGTTTTGGGCCATGGGTTAGCCTTTCGGGATGATATTGGGGCTGGAGAGAAGATTTAACTCGGATGAGTCGGATGCACACGGATGAGAAAATACGGCGGTAGCCAATGCACGTTTCATATCCGTGTGTATCCGACTTATCCGAGTCCACGTCATTTTCAATGGAGATTTCATTGATTCTGCTCCCGAGCGCGACGCTTGGCGGCGAGCAGGCGGTTGGCGGTGGAGGTTTCTTCGGTGTCGGGCGTGTTGGCTTTCGCGGCGGACGGGATGGCGGGGCCACGCTCGACGCTGGCCTTGGCACCGCCGACGGCGTCGGCGAAGTCGAAGGCGGGCTTGGCGTTCGGGGCGGCCTCGAATTTTTTCTTCTTCTCGGGAGCAGGCACGAATGCTTCATTGCCTGCTGTGGCGGGAGTTGCGGACATGGCGTCGCCGGCCTGCTGGACGCGCTGGCGACGCTGCTTGAGGGCGGACATGGTTTGCTTGGTTTCGGTGGCGGAGCGACGCTGCACGGTGGCTTTTTGCTTGGCCCACGCGGCAATCGCCCGGTGGTCCCAAGCGATGCGGCGGTTGGCCACGTCGATTAGCAACAGGCCCAGCAGCCAGGGCAACAGCAGCCAACGCAGCGGCCGGGTCGATACCGACTCGAAGCGGTGCGTGCGGTCAAACAAACTCGCGGCCACGGGGTCGGTGGGGTCGAGCACCCGGCCACCCGTGGTCGCGGCGATCTCGCGGAGCAGCTGCGTGTTGGGTGTGAATCGGCGGAGTTCTTCGCCCGCGGCGCGGGTCGCACCCCCGGCAATGAACGTCTGTTCGCCACCGGGCTGCCCCATAAATAAATTGAGGATATAGCTGCCGGTTTCGGTGGCGGGGGCGGCGGCTTCGTAGAGGCCCGGGCCGACTTGTTTGAGGTCGATGTCGGTGACGCTGCCGTCGGGGCGGAGGACTTTGCCTTGGATCGCCGTTCCCCCGGAAGCGCTCCCACCCGCAGCGTTGTTGCCTTGGCTTCCGGGGGGCACATCCAACCGGACGCGGAGTTGATCGCCGTCGATGGTCGCGGTGAGCTCGGCCTGTTGGCTGGCACTTGGCCGACTGATGTAGCGCACGGTCCGGGCCCAGAAGTCGCCGTAGCTATTCCAACCCATCCACGGCGTGGCCCACTTGTTGGTCGCGTCACTCGTCCACGCGGCGGCTTTGCCGAGGCCGACTTGCCAGTGGGCAAACAACGGCTCGCCCTCGGGGCCAAGCAGGGGCATGTCGATGCGGCGGTCGTACTTCGGGCCGGTGAGCACGAGGCCGTTGAGCGAGGGCGTCGCGGGGAGGTTGACCATGATCGGCGAGCCGGTGTTGCGCCGCTGGGGGTTAAACGTGACTTCTTTGATCAGGTTCTTGCGGATCGTGCGGGCTTCTTTGACAAAGACCTGTGGGAGGTCATCCGGGTTGGTGATCGGGTGGTACTCGCCGCCGCCTTGGAGGGCGAGGGCTTCGAGGAGCTGCGCATCGTGTCCGTCACCGACGCCGATGGTCGAGACGCTGATGTTGGCGCGGTTGAGCTTATTCATCAGCGGCAGGTAGTTGCCGCCGGACTGGCCGTCGGAGAGCAGGATGATGTGCTTGATCGAGGATTCGCGGAGGTCTTGGGTGTTTTGGATGAGGCCTTCGTAAGCGCGTTCGAGGCCGGCCAAAATCTCGGTGCCGCCGCCGGGCTGGATCGAGCGGACTTTGCGTTTGATTTGGTCGGGGTTGGTGTTGCGCTGCATCGGCACGACCCACTGGGCGAAGCTGTCGAACGCGACGACGCCGATCATGTCGTGGGGGTAGAGGGTTTGGATGGCGAGCGCCGCGGCCTCGCTAGCGAGCTCTTGCTGGCTTCGGCCCGAGTTGCCGACCGGGGCGCTCATCGACCCCGACCGGTCGATGACGATCGCCAGCGCGCCCGAGGGCAGCACGGTCTGCGACGGGATTTCGCAATCGACCGGGAGGATGCTTCGGTCGATGATCGAATTGGTCCAGCCGCCCGCGCCGAAGCTGTCGGGTCCGCCGAGCATGATGAACCCGCCGCCCAGGTCGTTGACGTAGCGGGCGAGCATGGTTTGCTGCTGGCCGGTGATCGCCTCGGCGGGGACGTTTTGAAAAATCACCGCGTCGTAGCGGGTGAGCGCGGCGGTGTCGCGGGGGAACCCGCCGGGCGGGACGACGTCGAGGTTGATCTGGCGTTCGCTGAGGGCTTTGGGCAATACCAACCCCGACTCGCCGCCGACGTTATCGACCAGTAGCACCCGGCCGCGGCCCTGCACCAGCGTGAACGACTCGGCCCGGTTGTTCACCGCGACGGAATCCGCGCCCCCGGAAGACCCTACGGCTGGCCCACCGCCGTTGACACCGCGGGGCGTGGGAAGGACGGCGGGTTCAAAAATGGCTTCAAACCGGTTCGCCCCGGCCACCGCGATCGGCACGTCGATCTGTTTCGCCAACACGAAACGCCCCGACTCGGATGGCACGTTGGCGTTGGCCTGGATCACGTTGGCCGGGCCGTCGCCGTCGGCGTCGGCTTCGACTTCGGTAAGAGCACGCGAGTCGGACCATTCGCTGGGCGTGATGGGCAGCCCTTTGCCCTCGGCCGGGCCGTTGAGGTCGAGTAGTCGATCATCGTGCTTGAGTTGGAGTTGGCCGCGGGCGGGCGCGGTGCCGCGCAGCACCACGCGCACCGCTACGGTCTGGCCTTCCCTCGCTTCGACCGGCGTGTAGACGCCTTCGACCATCACCTCGTCGCCTACGCGGTAGTCGATGGGCAAGACATCGATGACCACGCCCGCTGCGGCGGCGTTGCGGGCGGCGGCGAGGGTGTCGCCCGCCGTGTCGTTGCCGTCGGTCACGAGGACGAGCCGGAGTGCCGTGTTCGCGTCGCTCTTGGCAGCCATGGCCCACTCGATCGCCTTGGCGGTGTCGGTCCCCTCGCGGACCTGCACGTCCGCCGACGGGTCCAGCCGCACCTCATTGCCCGGCCGGGTCAGCACCGTCGGCCGATCGTCGTACGCTACCACCCCAAACCGATCGTCCGGCTGCATCTCGTCCGACGCGGCCACCAGAAAATCACGCACCGCCTGCGACATGCTCCGCCCCCCGCCCCCGGAAGCAATCGCACCGCCGTTGCCACCGGACGCGGCGATAGAAATTTCCGGGGGTTGCCCAAAAATACTCATCGACGGCGACTGGTCCACCACCGCGATCACCGTCAAATCCGTGTGCCGACGCTCGGCCCGCAGCCCCGCCAACATCAACACCAACAACACCAACACCGCCACCCGCAACCCGATCGCCAACCCCCGCCGCAGCGGCTCGACCGTGGCCAGATGCGTCCACCCCAGCCACCCGATCGGCACGATCAGCAGCAAGAGCAACAACAGTTCGGGATGATCGAGGCGGAAGTTCAAATGGGTTAGCCGTTAGCCTCTAGCCGTTGGCCGCTAGCCCAGACGCAAGCGGCAAGGGATCATGTTCACAAAATCATAGTCGCCAAAGTCAACCTGCTGTTTTCAATCGCTAAGTCCTCGAGATAACGGCTAACGGCTAACGACTAGCGACTAGCGGCTCGCCCCTAGTCCGCCGCCTCCGGCGTATCGGGCAGGTTCCCGAAGTAGTCCTTGATCGATTTCTGATACCGCTTGGGCACCCGCTCCTCGGTCACGGCCCGCTCGGCCTCGGCCTGGGCTTCGGTGACGGCCTGATTAAACGTCAGCTTCGACTCGCCCTTGGACATCTGCCCGTCGCGGGTCCACGACGCGATGACCCGGCCGCCTTGACCCTCCTGAATATCACGCGAGGCGTGCGACGCGGTGCCGAGCGGGGCGCGTTCGTCGCCCAGCGGGTTGCCGCCCGAGCCGTCACCTTCGCCGGGGCCAACCCCGCCATTGGCTTGGCCGCCGTTGCCGCCTTGGCCGGGTCCGGGGGAGCCGGGCTGGCTGCCGTCTCCGGCGAGTTTTTGCATGGCTTCCTGCATTTTCTGGCTGGCGGATTTCATGTCGCCGAGCTCGCCTTGTTCGCTGGCGCATTCGCCGAGTTGTTGCTGCATCTGCTGCATCGCATCGGAAAGCTGCTGGTTCTGCTGGGTCTGCTCCTGCATGGCTTTGGACATCTGCTCCATCGCCTGCGAAAGCTGCTCGGCGGCGTCCCCAGCATTCTGACTATTCTGGGCCTGCCGCATCGCCTCTTGCATCTGCTGCTGCAGTTGCTGGGCCATCTGCTGGGCTTCTTCTTGGCTCATGCCTTGCATCTGCTCGAGGGCTTGCTCGAGCGCCTGTTGCACAGCCGCGGGGTCGAAGCCGTCGTGGGCGAGTTGATCCATCTGCTCTTGAGACAGCCCGGCGTCTTGCATCGCTTGGTTCGCGGCCTGTTCCGCTTGCTCGGCGAGTTGCTGTTGTTGATCGGCCAACTGGTCGAGTTGCTCGGCGAGCTGAGCCATCTGCTGGGCCATGGCCTGCTTCTGGCTTTCGGACAGATCACCCGCTTCCATTTCGTCGGCCAGCTTGGCGAGTTCTTCCTGAGCGGCGGAGAAGTCGCCGCGTCGGAGGGCGTCGGCGAACGGGTCGGCCGGGCCGGTCTCGGCGGGGTCGAGCTGGCTCATCGTGTTCTGCAGCGCATCGACCGCGGCCTGTTGCTGGGCGATGGCCTCCTCGAATTTTTCTTGAAGGTCCGACACTTCCGCCGCGGCCTCTTTCTGGTCTTCGGGGTTGGTCAGGTCCCGCTGGGTCAGCATCGCTTCAAGTTGCTCATCGAGGTCGGCGGCTTCCAACGCGGCGGCGTCTTCGCGTCGCTCTTCGGGGTTCTCGGCCAGCTTCTGGGCTTCTTCTTTCGCCGCGGCGAGCAGCTCTTCGAGCTCTTTCGCTTCATCGGCTTGAGCCTGCTTCGCCTCGGCGCGTTGCAGCGCGCTGTCGTACAGGCCCATCGGGTCGAGGGTGAGTAGGGCGACGACCGCGGCGCTGCCGAGCGCCCAAGCCCAGACTTTGGTGGGCCGGACGGGGAAGGCTTGGCCGACCTTGGCGGTGGCGGCGGCTTGCTCGGCGTCGTCGATGACTTGGCGGGTCAGTTCGTTGTCGTCGAGGGTCGCGGCGTAGAGCGACGTGCCGAGCTTGTCTTTGAGCTTGAGCCGATCATCGACCATGACGGCGACCGCCGCGATCTGCGGCCGACGGGTGACGCCGACCAGCAGCGCAACCAACACCGCCACCCCGCCCAGCGCGGCGTAGGCCCACCACTCGAGGCGGACGCCGAAGGATTGCGTGGCCACGACCGCCGCCGCCGCGACGGCGCTGGCGATGAGCAACGACCAGCCCAAGGCGCGGAGGGTGGTTTGTCCGACAAGGCGGCGGCGCGCTCGGCCGAGGATGCGGTGGGTGGCGGTCATCGAAAACTCCCGGCGGACGCGGCGGCATGCCACGCCCACGCAATATCATACGAGGCCGAACCGGCCCGAGACAGGTTTAAGACGAACCAAAACCGCGAAGGTTACGGAAAATGTCGCACAAAAGAGAAATAAAGCGAGTGACGGTTCAAATCCCCGCAAATAACCCCGGAAAACGTGAGTTAAGGCCCCAGCGCCGCGTGCAAAGTCGCCAACTCGCCGAGTAAGCCGAGCACCTGCTCGACCGGCAACATGGTCGCCGCGTCGGACTTGGCCTGCGCAGGATCGGGGTGGGTCTCGATGAATAGCGCTTGGACGCCCGCGGCGACGGCGCAGCGGGCGAGGGTCGGGGCGCACTCGGGCCGGCCGCCGGTGCTGGTGCCGCCCGAGCCGCCGCCGGGGTTCTGCGTGCTATGCGTCACGTCGAAACATACCGGCCAACCCAGCTGCATCATGTCATACAACCCGGCAAAATCGTTCACCAATCGGTGATAGCCAAAGAACGTCCCGCGTTCGGTGAGCATCTGATTCGTGCAACCCTCTTCGGTCAGCTTCGTCACCACGTTGCTCATCTCCGCGGGCGACAAAAACTGCCCCTTTTTCACGTTCACCGCTTTGCCCGTCTTCGCCGCCGCGACCAGGAGGTCGGTCTGCCGACAAAGAAACGCAGGGATCTGCAGCACGTCCACCACCTCGCCCGCGGCCGTGGCCTGGTAAGGCTCGTGCACGTCGGTCGTCACCGGCACGCCCAGCGCGTCCCGCACCCGCTCCAGCAACGCCAACCCCTCGTCCATGCCCGGCCCCCGCTCGGTGTAGATCGAACTGCGGTTCGCTTTGTCGAACGACGCTTTGAATAGGTAGCCCAGCCCGAGCTCAGCGCAGCGGTCCCGCATCGCCGTGCCGACTTCAACACACATCTCATAAGACTCGGCCTGGCACGGCCCCGCAACCACCGCCAACGGCTGCCCCGGTCCGATCGTCACGTCCTGAATCCGGATGCTGTTCATCCCGACAGAATAACGGATGCCAGGCCCACCCGGTCCGCCCCCGCGTCAAACATCTGCCGGGCTGCGTCGGGGTCTACGGTGCCCAGCATGGCTTTGATCGAAAGCGGGCTGGCGTGATGGCAGAGCGTGGCGATGTATTTCTCGTAGACCAAATCAATAGGGGGGCCTTGCGCACAATGATCCGTCCCCACGATGCCGTCGCCGCCGGATTCCCGGACCGCGAGGCAGGCTTGCTCAATCGTTTGCGCGTCGTCGCCCAACGCGCTGCGGTCCAGCACCACGTTCACCACGATCTCTCGACTCACCTCACGCACCGCGATAATCACACCCATCAGGTCATCACGCATCGCGTCGAATTGACGATGAATCAGATGGGCGGGGTGGGCCATGAGTTCGATGGCGTGGGTCCCGTCTTTGCCCGCGGCGACGGCTTCGATCTGCCGCACGGTTGGCTTAGCCAGCCCCGCGGGCCAGTCGATGAGCGTGCTGATTTTCACCTCGGTGTTGGTGTAAGCACGCACCGCCTCGCGGGTGTAACG
>CAYPCC010000150.1:0-2988 GCA_964409095.1 uncultured Phycisphaera sp.
GTCGGACGATGGGGGCTTTCCGATCCTCCTGAAATATCTGGATGCGAACGAGAATCTTTCCGTACAGGTCCATCCCTCGCCGGAGTATGCCGAGGCCCACGACGATGCTTTTTTGAAAAGCGAGTCGTGGTACATCGTTGCGGCGAAGCCCGGCGCGGTGATCTACAAGGGGATCAAGGATGGCGTCACGCCCGAAGAGCTGCGTGAAGCGATGGACACGAACACGGACGAAGCAGTCGTGCCGCTGATGATCGAGGTGCCGGTGAAGCCGGGCGATTGTCACTATGTGCCGTCGGGCACTTGCCATGCGCTGGGCGCGGGGATTTTGGTGGCCGAGGTGCAGACGCCCAGCGACACGACCTACCGCGTGTACGACTGGGGCCGAACCGGGCGGGAGCTTCACGTCGAGCAGGCGATCGAGTGCATCCACTTCGGCCCGCCGGACGTGAGCGAGTACGAATTGTTCACCATGCTGCCGTCGAAGAACGGTGGGGCGAGCGTGGAACGGCTGGTGGCGTGTGAGTTTTTCCGCATCGACAAAGTCACCGCGATTGCGGGCTTTGCGGATGCGGCGGGCGAAGCGCAGCCGACGGTGTGGATGGTGCTCGACGGCCGGGGCCAAGTCACCGGCGGCGGCGAGACGGTGTCATTTGAGCCCGGCGACACGATCCTGTTTCCCGCAGGGCTCGCCGACGGGCAAGTGAACGTGGCGAGCGATGCCCAGTGGCTGGAAGTCAGTTTCCCGCAAGCGGACAAGCAGCGATTGGCGTGAGCGTGACGACGTAAACATTCACGGCAGCGTCTTGCTGTAGAAATTCAACCAGTTGCCGTGAAATATTTTTGCGAGGTCGGCCTCGGCGTAGCCGCGGTCGCGGAGGATGTCGGCGAGCTTGTGGATATCGCGGTGGCGGTCGTAGCCGTGGGGGCAGGCCTCTCGGCCGAAGCCGCCGTCGGTGTCGGTGCCTAGGGCGACGTGGTCGGCGTTGCCCGCGAGTTGGCAGAGGTGGTCGATGTGGTCGGCGAGGTGGTGGAGTTGGACGTCGTGTTTCCGCGGCGTCCACGGCGGACCTTCGATCAAGTCGAGGCGGATCATGTTGATGGCGAGCACGACGCCGAGCACGCCGTCGCGGTCGAGGATCGCCTGGATCATGTCGTCGGTGAGTTGCCGTTGCTGGTTACAGATCGCGCGGCAGTTGGCGTGGCTGGAATACACCGGCCCGGGGTAACGCTCGATCGCGTCCCAAAAAGTCGTGTCGCTGGTGTGGGTGAGGTCCAACGGCAGGTTCAGCGTTGCCATTTCGCGCAGCAGTTCGATGCCGCGGGGCGAGACGGGGCCGTCCACGTCGTGTGCGTTGTCGGGGTCGGTTGACGGGTTGCCTGCGGCGTAGTGGCCCATGCCGAAGTGGGTGAGGAACAGGGCGCGGAGGCCTTGGGCTTGCCACTGGTGGACTTGATCGGGCGTGACGATGGGGTCGGCGCACTCCATCGTGATGATCAAACCGATCGGCCCCCGACATTGTTTTTTGCCATGCTCGGTCGCGTTTTCCCACTCGGCCCAATGCGATCGCAGTTGGGATGCGGTTTCGAGGATACGGACGTGGCCTTGGGTTTCGAGGAGGCGATAGTAGGCGAGTTGGCCCTGGGCTTGGCCGTAGGCCATCTCTTGCGTCGGCCAGTCGCCGTCGCGGGAGGCGTTTGGCCGGCCGGGCTTGACCCACGGCTTGGCCCGGCCCAAGAGCGTCGTCACCGCCACCGCCACCCCCGCCGCCCGCATCTCCGGCAAGCTGGTCGTGCACAGGCCCCGCCCGTCGTCGCACGGCGGGTCCGACTCACGCTGCCGCGTCTGGTCCACCGTCCACCGCGGGTCGCGTTCGTGGCTCAACGCGTTGTAGGCGATGTCGAGGTGGCCTTCAAAAACAAGCATGACTAGGGTTCCGGGTTTTCGCCGCGCGATTCGACCGCGATCAGAATACACACAGACAATAAGCGACGATAAGCGACTACTCATCCGCCAGATGCCGACCCAAAAACGAAACGCACGCGGGCCACCACGCTTGGGCTTCGGGGTGGTCGTCGGCTAGACCTAGGCCGTGCCGGCCGCTTTCGTAAACGTGCAGTTCGACCGGCACCCGCGCTTGCCGGCAAGCTGCGGCAAACATCAGGCTGTTGTGCACCGGCACCGCGTCGTCGTCCGCGGTGTGCCAAAGAAATGTCGGCGGCGTGTCCGCATCGACTTGCCGGTGGTTGCTGAGCGTTTGCACCAACTCCGCATCCGGCGATTCGCCGAGCAAGCCCAGGCGTGAACCGGAGTGGGTATTGAGGTCGGCCATGTCGATCACGGGGTAGCACAACACCGCCGCGTCGGGCCGCGCAGCGTATCGCCCCGTCAGGTCGTCGCGATCAGAAGCGAATCGTTCGCCGTGGACCGCCAGCGTCGAGGCCAAGTGCCCCCCCGCCGAGAACCCCAGCACCGCCAGTCGCGTCGCGCGGATCGCGGGGTGTTGTCGCATCAGCCGCATGCCCCGCTGCGCGTCGTTGATCATGTCAGGGTGCTGGTGATCCGGGGCTAGCCGGTAACGCAGGACCGCGGCGTCAAAACCCGCGTCGTTCAACCGCTCGGCGATCGGCCGGCCCTCGTGGTCCGCGAGATGGTGATACGCACCCCCCGGCAAAACCATCACTCCGCCGCGCGGCTGCGCCGCATCGCACGGATACAGCGCCAGGCTCGGCAGCTCGCCGTCGCCATCAAAATCTTGCCAAAGCAGGAGAATCTCACGGTCCATCGCGGCAGTATATCGCACCCTCGAACACCGCCCGTCCCCCGCGCAAAGGCATCGTATAGAATGATTCGACTATGAGCGAAGAGCCTCCACAAAACACAAACCCCGGCGGCGAAGGCGATCCGCCGCCCAAACGCCGACGCCGACGACGACGCAATAAAAATAAAGCCGGACAAGACAGCACGCCCACCCCTCCCACCCAAGCGTC
>CAYPCC010000150.1:2998-7436 GCA_964409095.1 uncultured Phycisphaera sp.
CTGGCCCTGATCGCGCTCATACCACCCGTTCGGCCGACACCCAAGCCAATGCTTCGCCCCCAGCGGGCAACGGCTATCGCGGGAAAAACTCGAAAAACAAACCCAAACAAGACTCGGACGCGGCCGGTTCTGCGCGGGATCATTCCGAAGAACGCGGCAACGCCAGCACACCGCCCAATACATCCAGTCCCTCGGGCCAGCGGGACGTACGACCCGCCCGCGCGAATCGCTCCGGCGGGCCAGCGGCTTCAAAGCATCATTCCGCAAGTGGTTCCGGTTCCGGTTCCGGGGGCGGTTCCGGGGGCGGGGGTGGGGGTGGGGGCGGGGGTCAAAGCCAAGCGCCCGACCGCCCCGGCAGCGCGGCCAACAAACCGAAAATGAAAAAGCGGCGTAAGCCGCGCACCAAACAGTGCGTCCACTGCTACACCCCTTGCACCACGATCCACCGCGTGCGGATTGACTACCGCAAGCAGTGGGTCTTCGTCTGCGATATCTGTTGGCCAACCCGCTGCGTCGATAACCCTCATTACGAGTTCGGCGGCACCTGGGTCTCGGGCCGGATCGTCGTTCCCGAAAGTCAACTCCGCGACGAATGGCTCGCCAAGCAACAACAAAAGTCCGCCCAGCACAAGCCCCGAACGGATCAACCCAAAGCGGACCACAACGACGCTGACCACGCACCGATCCCCGCCGCCCCGCCGCAAGCCGCAAGTTCAGACGAGCATCTCGTGGTTGATCCGCCGACCGAAGAGGGCCAGGGGGGCTGAACCGGTCACCTCGACCTCGACGATCTGCCCGATCATGGACGGATCGCCGTCGAACATCACGATCAAGTCGCCGTCGGTTCGGCCCGACATCTGGGTGACGGTTTCCTGGGCCTGCCAGCCCAGCGTGACCGACGGGTCCACGGCGTTGGCGCTTTTGCGTGACTTTGCGCTGACCTGTTCAACGAAGACGCGAACCGCTTGCCCGATGTATTGCTGGTGAATCGAAGCGCTCACCTGGGTCTGAATGTCCAGCAGCTCGTTATTACGACGCTTCTTCACGGCATCGGGCACGTCGTCGGCAAAACGGTCGATCGCCGTCGTCCCCGGACGCGGGGAATACTTGAAGATAAAACTATTTTTGAATCGGCAACGCCGTAAAAGCTCCGCGGTCGCGGCGTGGTCTTCTTCGGTCTCCGTGGGGAAGCCGCAGATGATGTCGGTCGCCAGCTCAGCGTCGGGCAGGTACTCACGCACCCGATCGACGAGGTCGTAGAACTGCTGGACTTTGTAGCCGCGGTTCATGAGCTTGAGGATGCGGTTGCTGCCCGACTGGACCGGCAGGTGCAGGTAACGGCAGATGCGGGGGCAGTCGCGGATGGTTTCGAGGATGTCGTTGCCGAAGTCGCGGGGGAAGTTGGTGACGAAGCGCAGCCGAAGGAGTTCGGGGATTTCGTCATGGATCTGGCGGAGGAGTTGGGCGAAGCTGGTGGTGGTGTCGTTGAAGATCGGCGACGGGCCGCCGGTGCCTTGGTTGGGCGAGATGACCGTACCAACTTGGGGCTGCTGGACGCCGTTGACGGTGACGGCGGCGGCTTGGTCGTAGTGGTAGTGGTTGACGGTTTGGCCGAGCAGGGTGATCTCGATCACGCCTTGGGCGACGAGTTTTTTGCATTCTTCGAGGATGTGCATCGGCGGGCGGTGGACCTCGGCCCCGCGGGTGTGCGGCACGACGCAATATGTGCACAGCTTGTTGCAGCCGCGGGTGATGCGGACGTAGGCCGACTTGCCGCCCGACAAGATGTCATCGGGGGAAAAGCTGCGGGACAAGTCGACGAGTTCGAGTTGGTCTTCCGCCGCCGAGAGCGTGCCGGAGCGGCGGTGGGTGTTGCCCTGCAAGGCGACCTGCGGCCCGCGGGTCTGTTCATCGAGCGAATCGAAGTCGTCTTCCTGCTGGGCGACACGGGTCCTCATCACGTTGTCGATGAGCATCGGGACTTTGTCGAGTTCGCCCGGGCCGCAGAGCAGATCGACTTGGGGGTGGCGGCGCATCAGGTCTTCGCCGTCGCGCTCGGCCATGCAGCCGATGATGCCCAGCACGCTCGGGCCGGTGGCGTCGTGATTCGGATCATTCGCCAACGATTTTTTGTACTTGCCGTACTTACCGATGCGGGACCACACCTTGTTCTCGGCGACCTCGCGGACCGAGCAGGTGTTGTACAGCACGACATCCGCGGTCTGCCACTGGTCGACAAACCGGTAGCCCAGCGCCCGGAGTTGCCCGGTGACCAACTGACTGTCGAGGACGTTCATCTGGCAGCCAAAGGTTTCCAGATACACCGTCGGCGATGTGCTGTCGGCCGCACCATCTGCGGGTTCCACGGCCGAATCCGGGCCGCAAGCGCTGGGGGTCGGGGCGAGCACGGTCAAAGGATGAGTAGGGCTGTTTTCGGGCATGGCAAGCCGCAAATCATAGCCGATCGGGCGAACTTTCACGGCGGGCGGGCGGGCTGGTCGATTTTAATCCTACGATGTCGTCCAGCTCCGCCTCATCCCGCCCCCCCGCCGCCTTGCCGGGCAACTGGTTTGAACGCCGGTGCGATGCCCTGCCGGGCTGGGTGTTTTGCGTGTGTGGAGCGTTGATTTTGGGGGTGGTAGTGCTGACGCCGCCGTGGCTGGCGCAGCACGAGGCGGCGTGGCGGCTGCGGGTGATGCAGGCCCAGGCCGCCGCCTTGGCCGAGCAGACCCAGCGGTACGCCTCGTTTGCCGACGCGATCGCGGACGACGATCCGGTGGTGCTGGAGCGATTGGCGTTGACACATCTGCGTAAGACGGTGGCGGGGAAGACGCCGCTGTGGGTGAGGCCGGTCGAGCAGGAGACCGGGGACGTGGGCGACTGGTTGGCCGTGCGGCAGCCGGTGATCGGCCGCGACGTGCCGCATTATTTTGAGCCGAGCAATCGGCTCACGCGGCTTGTCACCGGGCCGGGCCGGGCGGCGTTGCTGCTGGTGGGGTTGCTGTGTCTGGTCGCGGGGGTGTTGTTCAATCCGCATTCGACCCGGCGGTCGCCGAGCCGGGTGGCCAAGCCCGCGGCGCTGGCGGCATCGGGCGTGCCTCGGGATCGGCGACGTCACGGCTTGACCGCGTAAGCATCAACCTTCACGCGCGACCATCCGCCAAACAAAATAAATCACGAAATCTCGGCTCTGTGATTAAGACGCGGCCATTCTCTCCCGATGGTTCCAGGGTGAATCCCCGTACCCACCCGCCCATCACGACGCTCGATAGCTCGGCCGTGGTCGCCGTCCTCGAGCATCACGCCACGCCCGAAGCCCGCGTCGCCCGGACGTTGGCCAGCTTGCCGATGTTTGCGCGCTGGACCCACCAACCGCCGCCCAGCGCGGCCGAGGCGGTGCTGCTTGGGCTCAACGAACAAGAACTCATGACCACCGCCGCGGTGTGTCTGCTGCGCTTAGCCAAGATGAAAGATGCGGGCCGCGAGGGCGGGACCGACGCCGACGCGGCGTGACGCCATCTTCTTTTCGCTCGGCATCACGCACCTATGCGTTGAGTTTTAAATCTTCGTAGATCGCCCCGAGCACCGTGTGCATCCGCCGTTGGTGTTTCGGTTCGCCGGGCATGCCGTTGAACACCACGACGACGGCCAGATCGTGCGCCGGGTCGGCAAACGCGGCCGAGGATTGGTTGCCGCAGTGGCCAAAGGCGGCATCGGAGGCGTGGGGGCCGAAGTTGTAGGGCGTGCCGGTGTCGCCGTGGGTTTTGGCGTTGGCTTCGTCGTGGCGTTGGTTGTTGACCATGAAGCCCAGGCCCCAGTCCATGACGGCGCGGAAGGTGCGGTCCATCGCGTCGCGGCGGTGGCGCTGGGTGAACTGATCGAGCGTGTCGGGTTGGACGATTGGCGTGCCGTCGAGTTCGCCGCCGCGGAGCATGGCGCGGGTGAAGCGGGCGAGCTGGTTGGCCGGGCCGTAGGCGTTGCCGCCGGGGCGTTGGCCGGTGATCCAGGGGCGGGTGTGGAAGTGTTGATCGATCGGCGACGACCCGGCCGTGTTCCACATGGTGGCTAAGCGAGGTTCGACTTCGTCGTACTTTTCATCGGGCAAACCGACGTAGCTGTCGCCCATGCCCAGCGGCAACAGCACCGCATCGCGCAGGTGGTCGCTGAGCGTTTGGCCGCTGCAGACTTCGAGGACCTTGCCCAAGATGTTCCAGCCCGAATGCGGGTGGTAGCCCGCGGTGACGCCGACCTCCCAGCCGGTCTCGAGGCGGGCGTGGGCAATCGCGGCGATCGCTTCGTCCCACGTCTGCTGAGGGTAGCGGAAGACGACCGAGCGGAAGCCGCCGGTGTGGGTCAGCACGTCGCGGAGGGTGACGTGCTGCTTGCCGTGTTGCTCGAAACCCGGAACGTACTCGGCCACGGGGTCCCTGAGGTCGAC
>CAYPCC010000151.1:0-7428 GCA_964409095.1 uncultured Phycisphaera sp.
AAACCATCATCCTCAACAACGACTTCCAGGGCATGGTCAAGCAGTGGCAGGACCTGTTCTACGAAGAACGCTACAGCCACACCGAAATGCACAACCCCGACTTCGTCATGCTCCTCAAGGCCATGCACTGCGGCGCGTTCAAAGTCACCAAGCTCGAAGACCTGCCCGCGGTTATGAAAGAGTTCCTCGCCTACGAAGGCCCGGCCATCCTCGAAGCCCTCGTCGAGAAACACGAACACGTCTACCCCATGGTCCCCGCCGGAAAAACCGTCGACGACATGGTCCTCGGCCCGGCCAACTAACCCCCCAACCCCGGACCGGTCGCTTCAGCGACCAGTCCAACCCCCCCCACACCTTCCGAAGCCCGCGTTCACCGAACGCGGGCTTTTCTCTTCGCTTCACCCACCACGCGATACCCTGACCCCATGCTTGCCGACCTCCTGCTCTGGCTCGACGCCCACCCCTACCTCTGGCCGGCCTTCATCGTCCCGGCTCGCATCCTCGACGTCTCGATGGGCACCGTCCGCACCATCGCCATCGTCCGCGGTCGCAGCGTCATGGCCACCGTCCTGGGCTTCGCCGAAGTCCTCATCTGGGTCACCATCGTCTCGGGCGTCCTCGCCGACGTCACCGCCCTCAAGCTCGTCAGCTACGCCGCCGGCTTCGCGCTGGGCAACATGGCCGGCATCGCCATCGAGCAACGCATGGCCATGGGACACCAACTCATCACCATCATCGCCGACCACCGACAACGCTCCGTCGCCTTTGCCCTCCGACTCGCCGACTTCACCGTCACCGAAATCCCCGCAAAAGGCCGCGACGGCGAGGTCGCCATGTGCTTCACCGTCGTCCCCCGAAGGCGCACCGCCGAGGTCATCGCCAAAGCCAAAGCCGTCGATCAGCAAGCCCACGTCGTCGTCGAAGACCTCCGCTCCACCGACCTGGGCCACACCCCCGCCCACACCCGCCCCACCGGCTGGCGCGCCGTCCTCAAACGGAAATAGCCGCTCTCCCAGCCAGCCATCCGATATCTTCCCGTCGTGCCCGAGTTCGTCCCCATCCTCTTCGGCACCTTCATCCTCTTCATGATCGTCGCCGCGATCTTCGGCCATCGCAGCAACAAAAAACGCCGGGAAATCCTCGGGCAATGGGCCACCACGCTCGGCCTGGACTTCCGCGAAGGGCAGGACCCCGCCTACGACGGCCAGTTCCAGTTCGCCGCGCTCCGCCAGGGCCGCAACCGATACGCCTTCAACCGCGCCGAAGGCAACTACGACGGCCGACCCGTCTGGGCCTTCGACTACCACTACGAAACCACCTCCACCCGCACCGTCACCGACGCGAAAGGCCGAACCCGCGTCGAAACTCACACCAACCACCACTACTTCTCCGCCGTCATCGTCCATTCCGATGTGCCGTTGAAAAAACTGCTCATCCGACCCGAAGGCTTCGGCGACAAACTCAAGTCCTTCTTCGGGAAAAACGACCTGGACTTCGAGTCCGGCGAGTTCTCCCGCCGCTACCACGTCTCCGCCGACGACCGCCGATACGCCTACGACGTCCTCCACGCCCGGGCCATCGAGTACCTGCTCACCCGGCCCCAATGCACGATCGAGTTCGACGACACCGATCACGTGCTCATCCTCCGCGGCGTCGGCCGACTCCCGCCCGAAGGCTTCCAGCAATCCATCGAAACCGTCGACACGCTGCTCGATCTCCTGCCCGAATACCTCAAACAAACGCAGCGCGACGCAACCGCCGCCGCCCCGCCGGAAACCTCGTCATGACGCCGATCGCCAACCAACTCGCGTTCCTCGAAACCCTCGGCGTGATGCCGCTCGTCGTCATCGGCATCGTTCTGCTCGTCGTGCTCGCGTGGTTCATCGGCACCTACAACGGCTTCGTGCGCTTCCGCCAGCACTGCACCGAATCCTGGTCCAACGTCGACACCGAGCTGCAGCGCCGCTACGACCTCGTGCCCAACCTCGTCAGCGTCTGCAAGGGCTACGCAACCCACGAGGCCGAGGTCTTCGACCGCGTCACCCAGGCCCGCGCCGCCGCCATGGCCGAGCAAGGCGGCGTCGCGTCGCAAGCGAAGCGCGAGACCGAACTCTCCGGCTCGATCGGCCGCTTGCTCGCCGTCTCCGAGGCGTACCCCGAACTCCAAGCCGCGACGAATTTCCTTGAATTGCAACGCGAACTCGCCAACACCGAAGACCGCATCCAGGCCGCCCGACGCTTCTACAACGCCAACGTCCGCGACCTCAACACCCGCGTCCAGAGCTTCCCCAGCAACCTCGTCGCCGCCCTCTTCAAGTTCGCCTTGGCCGACTACTTCGAAGTCAGCACCGCCACCGCCCAACACGCACCTCCCGTCTCCGTCTAAACCGCTACGCACCCGCCATCTGATGCTTTACCAGCGTCTGATACAGCCCGCAGCGCTCCAGCAATTCCCCGTGCGTCCCGCGATCCACGATCCGCCCACCATCGAGCACCACGATCACGTCCGCATCCACCACCGTGCTCAGCCGGTGCGCGATGATGAACGTCGTCCGGCCGCGCGTGATCTGCTGCATCGCCGCATGGATCTTCGCCTCGCTCTCCGCGTCGATCTGGCTCGTCGCCTCATCGAGAATCAGAATCGCCGGGTCGCGCAAAATCGCCCGCGCGATGCACAGCCGCTGCCGCTGCCCGCCCGACAGGCCCGTGCCGCCCTCGCCCAGCACCGTGTCGTAGCCCTCGGGCTGCTTCACGATGAATTCGTGCGCGTGCGCCATCGTGGCCGCCGCCACGATCTGCTCCCGTGAACGGAAACGCTGGCCATACGCGATGTTCTCCGCGATCGTCCCCTCGAACACGATCGTCGCCTGCGTCACAATCGCCAACTGCTTCCGCAGCGAACGCAGCGAACGCCCCGCGATGTCGTGCCCATCGATCAACACCCGCCCCCGCGTCGGCTCGATCAGACGCGGAAGCAGTGAAAGCGTCGTGCTCTTGCCCGAGCCGTTGGGCCCAACGATCGCCACCGTCTGGCCGTGCGGCACCTCCAGCGAAAACCCCGACAACGCCGGCTCTGCGCTCCCGGCGTCCCCGTCCCCGCCGGGATACGCATAACTGACCTCCTCAAACGTCACGCGCTGCGCGTGACGCGGCAACGCCGGCCGCTTCCAGTCCGCCGCCCGGTGCGCCTCGGCCGGCTGATCCATCGTCTCCTTCAAACGCACCGCCGCCGCCGCCGACTCCTGCAAATCATTATTCAGATTCGCCAGCGGCTTCACCGACGCGCCCGCCAACGCCAGCGCACCCAGCACCATCAGCATGTGCCCCGGCTCCGCGTCCCCCCGAAACACATAAAACGCCGCCACCAGCGTCACCGTCACCACCCCCGTCAACGCGATCAACTCAATCACCGGCGAACTCAACGCCTTGGCCGTCCGCGCCTTCATCTCCTGCGCGAACAGCTCCCGGTTGATCCGGTGAAACCGCCGCCGTTCGTACCCCTCGGCGTTGTGCGTCCGCACCACCGGCGCCGCCTGCATGCTCTCCTGCATCGCCCCGATCATCAGCCCGTACCGACGCAGCGCGTACTTGCTCGCCCGCCGGATCCGCTTGCCGAACTGCTTGATACAGATGCCGATCGGGATCACGCCCACCACAAAAATCAGGCACAGCTTCCAATCGATAATCAGCGCCCAGCTCAAAAACGCCACGCCCATCAGCGTCTCGCGCACCGCCTTGCCCATGATCGCCGTCAGCCCCCGCGACAGCCGCGAGCTGTCCTGCACGATCCGCGACATCGTGTCGGCCGTGCCGTGGCTCCACACCCACTCCATCGGCGCGTGCAGCACCCGGAAAAACGCCCGCTGCCGCGCCTTCATCACCACCCGCTGCGTCAGCGTCAGCGTGATGAACTGGTGAGTGAAACGGAACACCGACCCGATCATCGCCACCAACAACACCCCGCCCAGCACCCAAGCAAACCCCGTGAACAAATCGCTCGGCAGCGAATCCGCCACCCCCGACCAGTCCCCGATCCGCCCCACCAACGCCTCGTCCGTCAGCTTGCCCCGCACGATTTCCGCGAAGCTTTCGCCCCCCGCGGCCGCGTCCCCGAACATGAAATCCAGCAGCCCGATGAGCAGCCCAAACCCCGCAAACGCGCACAACGCATCCAGCACCGCCGCCCCGCCCGCTACCGCGAGCCAGCGCTTGTAGTCCAACAACCCCCGAGCAAAATGCCAGAAAGCGGGCATAGCGAGAGTATGGCGGATTTCAGATCGCGGATGTGGATCATGGAGACTCGACGCTTGGCGACGCCCGAGCATCCCTCTAAACTCACCACCCGTGCGGAACCGCTCCGCTCCCAGCACCAGCCACTAGCCACTAGCCACCCATGCAAATCACCGGCCCCGCGTTCGTCCTCGGCGACGACATCGACACCGACCAGATCATCCCCGCCGAGTACCTCGCCTACAACCCCTCCGACGACCAGGAACGCAAGTTCTTCGGCATGTACTGCTGCGTCGGCGTCCCCGACAAACAGTCCGGCCTGCCCGAAGGCAACTTGAAATACGTCCAACCCGGCGAGTTCAAGAGCCAGTACCCCATCGTCATCGGCGGAAAAAACTTCGGCTGCGGCTCCTCCCGCGAACACGCCCCCCTCGCCTTCGCCGAGGCCGGCTGCAAAGTCATCGTCGCCGAGTTCTACGCCCGCATCTTCTTCCGAAACTGCGTCAACGGCGGCTACGTCCTGCCCATGGAAGCCCCCCACCGACTCATCGACGGCGACATCCAGACCGGCGACGAATGCACCGTCGACCTCGAAGTGGGCACCATCCACAACCACCGCACCAACACCACCTACCAGTGCCCCCCCCTCGGCGACGTCAAACCCATCGTCGACGCCGGCGGCGTCTTCGCTTACGCAAGAAACGCCGGCATGATCGCGTGACACCAACCCCAACCCTTCCCCCACATTTCCCGGACCGGGCCGGGGCTTTGCTTTGACAAGGCTTCCGTGCGAGAAACGGTTGATCTTTCGGTGCAACCCAGAGGCGACTGAGTGAACCCGTGGTCAAACAAACGACAACATTCTGGCCGCCAATAGCTTGACGAAACGTTCCGGGCTGGATGTATCACTCAGGATGCGAAACGCTCCGTCGGAAGCTCCCGAGGCCGGCGTGAGCGCCAACGCGGCCGCGTCGTAAAGGTTTTCCAACACGAGCTTTTGGCAAAGCAGCCCGTACCGCTCGGCGTAGCCGGTCTCTTCGAATTCGGGTAAAGGGTCGAAGTGCCCGCAAGCGGCCCCGACCGGACGTTGCGACGCGCGGCAATCTTCAAGCACGAAGAAATAACCGAGAAACGGGCGTGTCTGATCTCCGAACGCTCCTTCCCGGAAGGCGGTGAGGATGTCGGCCGCGTTGCCGAGCGCCTCTTCAACCCGATTGTTGAAGTTGTTGCCGAAGGATGGACCAACCTGCGATTTGAATTCGATCGCCGCCCAGAGTTTGCCGTCTTTGACCACCAGCAGGTCCCAATTCTTCGTGGGGCGGTAAAAGCCTGGGATGGTGAGTTCTCTCCGACCGTTTGTAAAGATGCAGTCTTCAGACACGCCATTGTCGACAATGACCTGACGGACCATCCGGCAGATGCCATCGAGGTTCTTGCCCGCGGTGACGCCCGAACGATTCCCTTGATCGACCCTACCGATCGTGCGTTGCTTGCTTGATGCCTGCGACCGCGCCGTCCAGAAGTGCCTGATGCCGAGCAGCATCATCCGTTCGTAAGCCGAAATATCAATGCTCATGGCTGGCGGTGCCCTCGGAGCGAGACGGCTCGAAAATCAATTCGGGAGCGGGTCGGCCGATCGTTCCCTGCCGGGCTTCCTTCATCACGCGCGAGGTGGCCATGGCGTGATAATCCGGATCGACCTCGTTATAGATGCTGCTGCGATCGCACTTCATCGCGGCCACCGAGGTGGTCCCGGTTCCGCCGAAGGGATCGAGCACGACATCCTCGGTGAACGAAAACATCCGGATGAGCCGGTAGGCCAGCGCTTCCGGATACGGGGCAGGATGGTTTCGGGTCGAGGCTCCAGTGACATCCGTCCAGATCGGCCGAAACCACGCGGACTGTTCTTCCTTAGATAAGCGCGAAGTCGCCCTCTGCTCGTCGCTGGGCTTGCGGTACGCCCCGTGCTTACGCAGCATCAGGATGTACTCGACATCGTTTTTGACGATGGCGTTGGGTTCGTAGGGCTTGCCGAGGAATCCGCCGCCGTTCCCGGAAGCCTCGAAGCTCGCGTTAGCAATCTTGTTCCAGAGGATCGGCGTGAGGTAATCAAACCCGATGCTGCGAGCTCCCACCGAAATGTCGGCGTGAAGGGGGATCACGTGGTGTCGTCCCTTGTTCTGCCGCCGCGCAACGCACACATCGCCGACCACGCACACGACGCGACCACCGGGCACCAGTACCCGGTAGCACTCGGCCCAGACACGATTGAGTTCATTGCAGAAATGCTCGTACTCGTCGATGTCACCCATCTGCGCATCGTGGTCGTTGTACTTCTTGAGATTGAAGTACGGAGGCGACGTCACCACCAGATGAACCGAATCGTCCTCGATCCACCCCAGATCGCGGGCGTCGCCGAGCTTGAGCCGATGACGCGTGGCCGGGCCGTCGTAAGCCCGCATGACGGGAATCGCCGTGGCTTGCTGCCGTTTCTCGCTCGATGCGGTGGAGGACGCCATCAACGCAATACCATACAAGCCGGCCGCCATACCTCATGGCCCTCCGCCCCCCGGAAGACGCGAATCGGCTTGACGCGACGGCACCCCTCTTCCGGGAGAATGCAAAGGGGTCCGTTTTCCCGGTTTCGAACGCGATGGATTTCGCCATGTTTTCTCAGGCGATCGCACGCTTGGGCGGCGACCCGTCGGGCAGGCCGCGGGCTGGTCTGGTTTTGTCGGCGTCTGCGCAAAATCAGGCGACGCGGCTTCGGGGCGGCGATACTGCGGGGTCGTAGAGCGCGTTGGGGGCCGATCGGGTGGTGAGGGCGGGGACCACAAGCGGGCGGACAACTCGCGGTCACGGGAGCGGGCCACGGACGAAGTTCGTGGGATTCAAAGCGCTTCCGGGGTGCGGGGTTCCGGGGGTGTTGGTGGTGCGCGCGGGGCGGGCGGAAGCGCGGGCGGGGATGTGCTAGAATGCCGTTCCTAGCCGGCGTGTCACGGCGACGGATTTTTATTCACCCAACCCCGACGCCCCGAGGTGGCAAACCACGCGGCCGGGTTTCGTTGACGCTGAAAACGCTCATGATCGATTACTTCCGCAAACGGACGGCCAACGCCAAGAGTGATGTGCTTTCGGGGATCACGGTGGCGCTGGCGCTGGTGCCCGAGGCGGTGGCGTTTGCGTTTGTGGCGGGGG
>CAYPCC010000152.1:0-7295 GCA_964409095.1 uncultured Phycisphaera sp.
AAAAAAGGGGACTGTCCCTTTTTCTTTCCCTGCTCGTGGAACAATCCAATGTCACCCTCACCAATTCGATAGCTGTGGATATCACGACCACCGGTTTCTTCGACGAAGCGTCGGATCAAGACGGCGGAAGCATACCCGCGGGGGCCAACTACAACAGCTATTACGTGGATTCCGCCTTCGGAGCCGACGGCATCGGTTTCGTTGAGTTTATCGGCGAGAGGATTGTGGGGGTCGTGGCGACTAGCAGTGGACCATTCCAAGACACTGAAGATGCCTTTGGCTTGAGCACGGCGACATATCCCGCCTCGCAATCGACGCCGTTTTCCGCTCTCGAACTCGACCCCAACGATGCGAACGACGACAATCTGACCATCTCCGCCGACCGCACTCGGATTGACTTTACAATCAATGATGGTGGTGTGGGTGATGCGTTCCGAGTGATTACGCAGGTGCCTGAACCGGCGTCGGCAGCAGTTCTCGCGCTCGGCGGCGGCTTGCTACTGCGACGGCGTCGTGCTTGACGGCCGGTCCGATCGACCGATCTAAAGGTAGGGAGCGCCGGGCCCAAGCGGCCCGGTGCTCCTCTTGACCGAAGCGACCTAACCAACCGCTGCAGCGGGCGAGTTCAACATACAAGTTGACCGGCGACGCCCGCGATATGATGTTGATGTCGGTTTGGAGCTTGCTTTGCGCGGGCGGCCGGCAACTGAGCCTTTTTCGTTAGGCTAACTTGTCGGCGACTTGGTGCCGCATGTCGTCCACGCGGAGACGTAATAGCTCCATGGCTTGTTCGGGGGACATGGCGGTGAGTTGTTCGGCGGGGATGGGTTTGCCGTACATGACGCCGAGGCGGCCGGTCCATTTGGGTTTGCTTTGGCCGCGGGGCCAAACGCGGTAGACGCCTTCGACGGCGACGGGGATGACGGTGGGCTTGGCGCGTTTGATGATGAGCATCGCACCGGTCTCGAATTTTTCGACTTCGCCGGTGAGGGTGCGGGCGCCTTCGGGGAAGAGCATCAGGGCTTGGTGGTCCTTGAGCACCTCGATGCATTTTTTCATCGCTTTGGTGTCGCCTGCGCCTTGGACGACGGGGATGGAGTTGGACCAGTTGGCGAAGAGCTTGGAGAGTTTGTTCTCGAAGAGGGTGTGGCGGGCGAGGAAGTAGAAATGGCGTTTGCTGGCGAACGCGCTAATGAGGATCGGGTCGTAGAAGCTCTGGTGGTTGCAGGCGAAGAGCACCGGTCCGTCGGCGGGGATGTGGCGGACGCCCCAGGCCCGGGCGCGGTAGAGGACGGTGAGGTAGAGCCAGACGACCGACTGCATGAACTGCCAGACGAAGATCCGGCGCAGCGGTCGGCCGGGCTGGCGTTTACGGAGGTCGCCTAGCCAGCTCACGCCTGCCCCCCGGAATTTCGCAAAGCGTTGTCGGGAGCTTTTTCAAGATTGGGGCCGGAAGCGATTTCGGCTTCCGAAGCGGTGACGGCGCGGAAGGCTTGGATTTTGGTTTCGAGGAGTTCGACGACTTGGTCGAGGGTCATGCCGGTGGTGTTGATGGTCTGGGCGTCTTTGGGGCAGAGGAGCGGGCCGGTCTTGCGGGTGGAGTCTTTGCGGTCGCGGAGGACGATGGATTCGCGGAGGGCTTCGAGGTCGACGTGTTTGCCGAGCTCGCGGAGCTGGGCGGCGCGGCGTTCGGCGCGGACTTGGGGGCTGGCGTCGAGGTAGAACTTGATCTGGGCGTTGGGGAAGACGACCGAGCCTTGGTCGCGTCCCTCGGTGACGAGGCCGGGGTGGGCTTCGCCGATGGCTTGCTGGGCTTTGACGAGGACCTGGCGGACGGCGTCCATCGCGGCGACGTCGGACACGGCATCGACCACGTCGCGGTCGCGGAGGCGGGGCGTGACGTTGACGCCGTTGATGTAGAGGGCGGGGGGATCGACGTCCCAGTCGAATCGGATGTCGGCGTTGCGGGCGAGTTCGACGACGGCGTAGGCTTCGGTTTGGAGGTCGATGCCGCGGTCCAGGGCTTTGACGGTCAGGCCGCGGTACATCGCCCCGGTGTCGAGGAAGTCGAGGCCCAGACGGGCGGCGAGGCGGCGGGCGACGGTGGACTTGCCCGAGCCCGCGGGGCCGTCGAGGGTAACGATGAGTCGGTCCATGGGGGGGAGTTTAACAGACGGGGGCAGTGGGCAGTGGGCAGTGGGGGTTGGGCATTGGGGTATAAGTAGGGATGCGATCGAGGGCAGTGCGAATCGTTTGACGTCCGCGACTTTCCCCCCCGCCCCACCCCCACTGCCCCTTGCCTACTTCAAAAACAAATAAAACAATCGACCCTCGGCGGCCTGCGCCCCGCTGATTTGTTCGGCGCGTGGGCCGATGCCGAAGTAGAGGTCGGCTCGGCCGGGGGCGCGGATCGCGCCGCCGGTGTCTTGGTCGAGCATGAGTTGGCGGAACTCCTGGCCGCCCGGAAGGGTGGTCGAGACCAAGACGGCACCGCCGCGGGGGAAGATTTTTTTGTCGGTGGCGAGGCTGCGTTGGGGCGTGACTTGGAAGCCTAATGAGCCGGCGGGCCAATCGCTGCCGGCGTATTCCTTGAAGAAGACGAAGCGCTGGTTTTGGCGGATGTAGTCGTCGAGCTGGCGGGGGTGTTGTTGGAAGTGTTGGCGGATGGCGGGCATGGTGACGGTGTTGGGGTCGAGGACGCCGTCGGCGACGAGGAGTCGGCCGATGCTGGTGTAGTCTCGGCCATTGGTGCCGGCGTAGCCGACGAAGAGGGTGCCGCCGGTGGTGAGTTGGAGCTTGGCGCTGCCGTTGACTTCGATGGAGTAGGCGTCGAGTCGGCTGGGGAGGTAGACGAGTTCGTGGCCGGCGAGGAGGTTGTTGGCTTCGATTTGTTGGCGGGTGGGGTAGGCGGTCAGAGCGCCGCCGGGTTGGCGTTGACCCAGGACCGCGCCGCTGGCGGGGTCGGTGACGAGGTCGTCCGGGCGGGTGTAGAGGGGGTATTGGTAGCGGCCGGCGGGGTTGCGGGATGCGGTGAATTCGGGGCTGTAGTATCCGGTGAAGAGCACGACGCCGCTGCCGTCGTAGCCGACGGACTCGTAGACGTTGAACGCGGCGTCGAGTTGGTCGGCCCGGACGCGGGGGTCGGGGATGTCGGCCAACTCAAACAGCTTTTCGACCGAGGCGCGAGCGCGGTCGTGGGTGATGCCTTCGAGGGGGAAGAACTGCTGGGTGGATTCGATGCGGAACCAGTCGTAGCTTCGGCCCAGGGCTTCGACAAACGCGGCGTCGTTGAGCTGGGCGGCGGCTTCTTCGAGGATGCGAGCGCGGCGGTCGTCGGTGACTTCGCGGAGCGCCGCGGTGCCGGCGGGCAGCGGGCGGGCGTAGTCCGGGGCGGCGGGCGCGGCGACCTCGGGCTTGCGGCAGCCCGACAGAAGCGTCGCAGAGAGAATCAAGAGGGCGAGTAAACGCAGCGTCGGTCGGTTTAAGTCGCGCATGGTGGGTGATTCCTAAGACAAAAGGTTGCGGACAAGATACCGTAATGCCACGCTAAGGAATGGCTGGTATGAAATGGACGCAACAACTCGGACGGCGGCTCGGCCGATCTGCCGTGCCACACTTGACGCTGGGCATCATCGGCGTGCAAGTCATCACGTTTCTGGCGGGGGTATCCAACCCGGCCATCGTGAATGGGTTGGTGTTGGACTCACAACTGGTGATGGATGGCGAGTGGTGGCGGGTCTTGACTTTTATGATGGTGCCGCCCTCGTTGAGCCCGATCTGGGCGCTCATTGCGTGGTACGTCTTGTATCTGACCGGGGGCGGACTCGAAAACGGGATCGGCACACCCAGGTACAACCTGTACTGGCTGATCGGATATCTGGCGAGCGTCGGCGTGGCGTTTGCGGTGCCCGGGGCGCAGGTGTCCAACGCCTATTTGGTGACGTCGGTCTTTTTGGCGTTTGCGATCCTGTACCCCGATTACGAGTTTCTGCTGTTTTTTATTCTGCCGGTGAAAGTGAAGTGGTTGGCGTTGTTGGCTTGGGCGATGTTTGCGTACACGGCGGTGAGTGGCGTCGCCGTGGGTGCCTGGGCGGGCCCGGCGATGGTGGCCGCGGCGACGCTGAACTTCTTTATCTTCTTCGGCCGCGAAGTCCTGCTTAAGCTCAAACGCGGGCACAACCACATGAAACGCCAGCGTGACGCGATTGCGACCGCGAACCAGCCGTTCCACGTCTGCTCGGTGTGCGGCAAGACCGACCTCTCGGATCCGCGACTTGAGTTTCGCTACAACCCCGAGGCTGCAGGCACGGTGTGCTACTGCATCGACCATCTGCCCTCTGGGCACAACTGATTAAGTTCAACCCGCGCGGCGGAGATGATCGTTCAGCAGGTCGTACGCTTCACGCAGTTCCATGAACTTCTTCTTATTCTCATCGCCCGGAGCGACATCGGGGTGGTACTGGCGGGCGAGTTTACGGTAGGCGAGTTTGATGTCTTGCGGGGTCGCTTCGGGGGGCAGGCCGAGGCATTCGTAGTACGGGGCCATGACGAGGGTGGCTTCGACGGCCGACGGGTTGTTCACGGCCGCGGGAGCTGACGCGGGCTGCACGCCCTGGGGGGCGATGAACCCGAAGCGGGCGATCGTCGCCAGCGCGACCGACTGGTTGGGCTTGATCCCGTCGAAGTTGAACCCGATCTGGTAGCCGCCCAGCAGGCCGGTCCGGCGACGCCACACCACGCGAGCGGCCACGGGCATCGAGCCGTGCGGGGTTTTGAGCTTGAGCGGCACGACTTGGCCGACTTTGATCGGGCACCGCCCCTTCACGCCGATCCGCATCCCCGTACCCGACAGGTCGAGGATATCCCCCAGCGGGCAACCCACCGCGTCGGTTTCGTGACGCGGCATCCGCCGGCGGGGGTCGGAATGGGATTCGGCGGTCGAGACCTTCATCAAAGGTCTATCGTCGTGCCGAGACCGGAGCTTAAGGGCAACCCGTAGGGTAACCCTGTAAAAACACGGACGATCCGAAGATCGTCCGTGTGGGAAAAGATGAATATGTAGACCACCGAGACGGCCAACCGGCACCGATTTACGCCAAAGCGGCCTGAGCGGCGGCGAGGCGGGCGATCGGCACGCGGAACGGCGAGCAGGACACATAGTCCAAGCCGACGTTGTGGCAGAACCGGATCGAGGCGGGGTCGCCGCCGTGTTCGCCGCAGATGCCGACCTTGAGCTTGGGCTTGGTCGAACGGCCCTTCTCGACGCCCATGGCGACCAGTTGGCCGACGCCGGTGGTGTCCAGCGATTGGAACGGGTCTTTTTCCAGGATTTCGTAGCCGATGTAATCGGGCAGGAAGCTGTTGACGTCGTCCCGGCTATAGCCGAAGGTCATCTGCGTCAGGTCGTTGGTGCCGAAGCTGAAGAAGTCGGCGTCTTGGGCGACTTCGTTGGCGGTCAGCGCGGCCCGCGGGATTTCGATCATCGTGCCGATGGTGATGTCCAGCTTGCCCTTGTACTTCTTGGCGGCTTTGACGTCGGCGATGGTCTGCTCGGCCTTGGCCCGCAGGATCGAGAGCTCGGCCTTGGTGCCGACCAGCGGGATCATGATCTCGGGGATCGCGTCGATCTTTTTGGTCTTGCACGCAATCGCCGCCTCGACGATCGCGGTGACTTGCATGGTCAGGATCTCGGGGTAGGTGATCGACAGACGGCAGCCGCGGTGGCCCAGCATCGGGTTGGCTTCGTGCAGCATCGCCACGCGAGCCTTGACCGCGGCGGGCTTGAGGCCCAGGGTCTTGGCGACTTCCTGCTGGCCCTTGTCGTCGTGCGGCAGGAATTCGTGCAGCGGCGGGTCCAAGAGACGCACGGTGACGGGCAGGCCCTTCATCGCGGTGAAGATGCCCACGAAGTCTTTGCGCTGGTAAGGCAGAAGCTTCTTGAGGGCCTTCTCACGGTCGACGAGGGTTTCGGCGAGGATCATCTCACGCATGGCGATGATGCGGTCGCCCTCGAAGAACATGTGCTCGGTGCGGCAGAGGCCGATGCCCTCGGCCCCGAAGTCCCGGGCACGTTTGGAGTCGGCGGGCGAGTCGGCGTTGGTCCGGACCTTGAGTTTACGGTACTTGTCGGCCCACTTCATGACGGTGGCGAAGTCGCCGGACATCTTGGGCTCGATGGTGCCCATTTGCCCGGCGAAGACTTCGCCGGTGCTGCCGTCGATCGAGAGCACGTCCTTGCGGCCATAGCTCTTGCCGCCAACGGTGATCTTGCCGGACTTGGCGTCGATGTTGATCGCGCCGGCCCCCGCGACGCAGCACTTGCCCCAGCCGCGGGCGACGACCGCCGCGTGGCTGGTCATCCCGCCGGTGGAGGTAAGGATGCCCGCGGCGCTGTGCATGCCGTCGACGTCCTCGGGGCTGGTTTCCTGACGGACCAGCAGCACTTTTTCGCCGGCGTGGGTGCGTTCCACGGCTTCCTCGGCGGTAAACGCCAAAGCACCGAACGCGGCCCCCGGCGAAGCGGGCAGGCCGACGGTCAACGCGGTGGCCTTCTTCTTGGCGGCGGGGTCAAACGAAGGCAGCAAAAGCTGGGTGAGGTCGTTGGCGGGGATGCGCTTCACGGCCGTCGTCTCGGTGATCAGTTTTTCCTTGACCATGTCGCAGGCGATCTTCACCGCGGCGGCGCCGGTGCGTTTGCCGTTACGCGTTTGGAGCATGAAGAGCTTGCCGCGTTCGATGGTGAACTCGATGTCTTGCACGTCTTTGTAGTGCTTCTCGAGGAGGGTCTTCATCTTCATGAGTTCGGCGTGCATCTGCTTGCCGATGGTCTTGTTGTTGGGGGCCTTCCACTTGGGCATGTCGGCACACGGCAGCGGCGTGCGGATGCCCGCGACGACGTCTTCGCCTTGGGAGTTCACGAGGAACTCGCCATAGAACTTGTTTTCGCCGGTCGAGGGGTTACGGGTGAACGCGACGCCGGTGCCGCAGTCGTCGCCCATGTTGCCGTAGACCATGGTCTGGACGTTCACGGCGGTGCCGAGCAGGCCGACCATTTCGTTGATCTGGCGGTAGCGGATCGCGCGGGGAACCATCCACGAGCTGAACACGGCGGTGATGCCGAGCTCGAGCTGCTTCATCGGGTCTTGGGGGAAATCTTTGCCGGTGTGCTTCTTGATGACGTTCTTGTAGGCGACGCAAAGTTTGATGAGGCCGGCGGTATCGACGTCGGTGTCGAGGGAAACACCCTGGGCGTTTTTGATCTTGTCGAACTCGGCTTCGAAGGCGTGGTGATCGAC
>CAYPCC010000153.1:0-280 GCA_964409095.1 uncultured Phycisphaera sp.
GGGTGTTCGGGGGGTGGGGGTGTTCCGGGGGTGGTATCCTGTTCGCATGGCAACGGTGAGCAGTGCATCGCGGTTTGTGTTTTCGACGCGGAAGCGGGCGTCGCGGGGGCAGCACCTCGGGGCGTTTGCGCTCGGGGGGGTGCTCTTGATGTTGGCGTTTCCGCGGCCGGGGTGGGGGGTGTTGGCGTATGTAGCGTTGGTGCCGATGGGGATCGCGGCGGCGCGGACGCGGGATTGGCGGCGGCTGTTTTGGACGTCGGCGGTGGTGTTTGGATTGTGG
>CAYPCC010000153.1:290-7218 GCA_964409095.1 uncultured Phycisphaera sp.
TGGTGGTGGATGCTGCGGTGGTTGGGCGGGGTGTCCCCGGCGGGGCCGGCGACGCTGGGGGTGTGGCTGGGATTGAATACGGCGATGGCGGTTTTGGCGATGGGGGTGCTGCATCAGAAGTTGCGTTGGCCGATGGTGGTGGCGCTTCCGTTGTGTTGGGTGAGTGTGGAAGCGGTGCGGTCGGTTTGGCCGGCGGGCGGGTTTGCGTGGTACTCGTTGGCGCAGTCTCAGGCGAAGTGGGACGTGGGCGACGTGGGGCGGGTGGTGCAGACGGCGGACTTGTTGGGGCAGCACACGGTGGGGCTGGTGGTGGCGTTGGTGAACGGGGCGCTCGTGGATTTGGCGATTCGTCGGCGGGTGCCGCGGGCGTCGGTGGGGTTGGCGGCGGTGGTGTTGGTGGGGGCGTGGGGGTACGGGCAGTGGCGGATCGGGCAGTGGGAAGAGGTGACGACGCCGGGGCCGACGATCGCGGTGGTGCAGACGAACGTGTTGATGGACAACGAGGTGCCGGCGACGGGCGAGGGGCTGGTGAAGGATTTTGAGAAGCTGATGGTGTTGCACGCGGAGGCGGCGGGGGTTCCGGGGAGTCCAAGGGGGGCGGGGAATCCGGGGGATGGCTATCCCGCGTCTTTGGGGCGGCCGGATGCGATTGTTTGGCCTGAGACGGTGATTCCGTTTGCGATTACGGATGAAGCGCGGATTCGCTATGAAGCCGACGCGCCGTTCCGCTCGCAGATGGCGGGGCTGGCGCGGGGGTTGGTGGCGCGGGACGGGGTGGCGACGATCGTCGGGGCGAGCGCGAAAGAGTGGGGGGCGGAGGGCGAGCGAAGGTACAACGCGGCGCATTTGGTGGATGCGGAGGGGGCGTTGGTGGGATCGCCGTATTACAAGCAGCACCGTGTGCCGATGGGCGAGTATGTGCCGGGGCCGTGGTTTGTGGAGGGGTTGATGAAACGGCTGCAGGTGTGGCCGGGTTATGCGTTGACGCCGGGGGAGGGGCCGGTGGTGTTTACGCTGCCGGGGGGTTGGCAGGTGGGGACGCCGATCTGTTACGAGGATGTGATCGCGGGGGTGTGTCGGGCGATGGTGTATGGCGGTTCGGATCCCGGGGGGGAGGGCAAGCGGCTCGATGCGTTGGTGAACTTGACGAACGATGGGTGGTACACGGGCAAAGGGATGCGTCGGCAGCACGCGCAGCTGGCGAGTTTGCGGTGTATTGAAAATCGGGTGCCGATGGCGCGGAGCGTGAACACGGGGATCAGCACGTTTATCGATTCGGTGGGGCGGAGCTTGGCGAGATTAGACGAGTTCGAGTCGGGGACGCTGACGCACAGGATGCGGGTGGATGGGCGGACGACGGTGTATGCGGCGCTTGGGGGTTGGCCTTGGGTGGTGTTGGTGTTGTTGGCGATCGGGGCGACGGGGTTCGGGGCGGTGTTTGGTCGGCCGTTGGCGAAGCACCGGATCGCGTGAGGGGGGATCGGGCGTCGGGCGTCGGGCGTCGAAGAACTGGGGTATCGACAATGCGACATTTTAACCACAGAGGACGCGGAGGAACGCGGAGTTTGGGCTGCGCGGCGGGGTGGGTAATGTGCCATTGAGAGGCGGACGACTCGTGCGATATTAAATAATTAAAATGTAAGTTAAATTTTAATATTTTAAATCTCGTGGTTCAGCCTCCGTGATCCTCTGCGTCCTCCGCGGTTAAAGATGTCTTTAATCGTAAGCCACATCGCTCGCTAAGATGCCATCGATGGACGACGCCAGCCCGATGAACACATTGCTCGACACCTTGCCCCAAGTCGGGCGGGTGGAGTGGATCGGGGTTCGGCCCGAGCGGGGCGGGGCGATGGTTGTGGTCCAAGAGGCCCGGGTGTCGCCCGAGCGCGGCCTCGACGGCGACCGCTACGACGGCCGACCCGGCAGCAAGCGGCAGGTCACGCTCATCCAGCACGAGCACCTCGCGGTGATCACGGGGTGTTTGGGGTGGCAGGCCAAGAGTGCGGCTGATCTAGCCGAATGGACGCGGGACCTTCCGGGGGGTTTTTCGGGGGATCTTCCGGGGGATCTTCCGGGGGTGCTCAGGCGCAACGTGGTGGTGTCGGGCGTCAACCTCTTGGCGCTCAAAGGCAAAACCTTTCGCGTCGGCGACGCGGTGCTGCGGTGGACGGGGCTGTGTCATCCGTGCAGCAAGATGGAAACGGCGCTGGGCCCCGGCGGATACAACGCGGTGCGGGGCCACGGCGGGATCACCGCGAGCGTCGAGCGGGCGGGGTGCTTCGCGGTGGGCGACGCGGTGCAGCGAGTCGCGCAAGAAAAAAGCGGGCCCGCCTGACAATGGCGGGCCCGCAAGGAGGTAAGTTAAGAAGAGCGTTGACTTCACGCCTGCGAGTGGCGACGAACGAGGCTGCAGGCCCCGCCAAGGGCGAGCAGCACGACGCTGGCGGGCTCGGGGATGATGGTGACGTCGGCAACGGTGGTGCCGAAACGGAACTCGTCGACTTTCAGGCCGCTTTCGATGTGAAAGTCTTTGACCAAGGCCAGGTGGGTCAGATCGGCTGAGATCTCGCCGGTGGTGGTCACGCTGGCCAACGGCGAAACCAAGTCGGTCGCGGCGGCGGAGAAGATCGACGCGGTGATCGAGTCGCTGCCCGCGTTGTTGGCGATTTCGACAAGAACGAAGTACGGCGTATCAACGACAAAGCTGGTGGCGGGCAGGAGGGTGCTCGCGGAACCGTCAACCCAGAGCGTCAACGCGTTGGCTTGGATGCCGACCAGAACCCCGTTGGAAATCGACGGCACCGTAGTCACGGCCTGATTCGTGGAGAGGCCAAAGCCCGCGGCGTTGGCGGTGCTGATGCCGCCGCCCTGCATGGCGAAGCTGAAGGCGTACGTCGGACTGGCGGGCACGGACGACAGGCCACGGAAAACCGATCGGTCAGTGGCGGCTCCGCTGGTGGACAAGCGACCTTCTACGGTGGTGCCGGGGGTCAGCGCGGTCGTGATCGAGCCAGATTGCGCCTGCAGGTCGCTGGTGGATTGGTTGGTGGTGTTACCCCATGCGCCGGTGAAGCCCGAGAGCGACGCGGAGGGATTTTGTCCATAGAGCCGGTCAGCATTGTAAGTGCCGGTGGTGAACGTGTCGTCGGCGACGCTGAGGGTGGACGGGGCGGCGGAGGTGGGCAGCGACGACTTGGCCGTGGGCCGATTAGCGGCCGAGGAATTCTTGTCCCGCGGGTTCGATCAGCTGGCCTACTACGCCCCCCAAGACACCCGCTACGCCCGCCAGCGCGGCGAGGGTTTTGCCCAGGCCGCGGCCGAGGCGGGGACGGGGATCGAGGTTTCGACTTACCGCAGCCAAGAAGCGGGCGGGTTACACGACTGGCTTAACAACCTGCCCGGTCCGGTGGGCCTGCTGGCCAGCACCGACAGCGCGGGCCGTCAGGCCATCGAAGCCTGCGTGGCGATGGGGCGGCGGGTCCCCGAGGACGTCGCGGTGGTCGGGGTCGACAACGACACCCAGGTCTGCGACCTGACCTACCCGCCCATGTCCAGCGTCGAGCTGCCCACGCACACCATCGGCTACCGGGCGTGCGAACTGCTTGAGCGGATGATCCGCGGCGAAGCGCCGCCGAGTGAGCCGGTCCGCGTCCCGCCGCGGCGCTTGGTGCGTCGCCAATCGTCGGACATCTACGCGGTGCCCGACCCCACGGTCCGCCAGGCGCTGCGCATCATCCGGGAGCGCGCAGCCTCCGGTGTGTCGGTCGAGGATGTGCTCGACGGGTTGGAAGTCTCTCGCCGGTCGTTGGAGCTCTTGTTCCGCAAGCATTTGGGCCGAAGCCCCAAGGCCGAGCTGCGCCGGGTCCAGATCGAAAAAGCCCGCACGCTCCTAACCGAGACGCTGATGCCGATGTCCGAGGTGGCATCGCGCTGCGGCTTCGCCGGGCAGGTACGCTTCGCCATGGTCTTCAAAGAAGTCACCGGCCAAACGCCCACCGCCTACCGCCAACAACGCAACCCGCGCTGAACCCTTCCACCCCCGCGCACAGCACCGACCCGCCCCGCGGCGATGACCTCACCCGCGAATCTTCTGGCCCAGCCAATCCTGAATCCGCTCGGCAAACGGCAGCTTCACATACGGCGGCAGCTCGTCCACAAACATCTTCCGCACGTTCAGAAAAATATGCCGGTGCTCGAACACGTTGAACACCGCCGCGGGGTCCCACAGCGGCGGCACGACGATCGTGACGTGGCGACTCACCCGCCGAAGCTCCGCAAAAAATGCCTCGGGGTCCTCCACATGCTCGATCGTGTGCGAACACAGCGTGTGCTCAAACTGCTGGTCGTCGAACGGCAAGTGGTAGATGTCATCGATCTTCTGGAAATTGCCCGGCCCCGGGTCGTGCTGAAAAATATCGACGTTCAGCCCGCCGCCGTCGGAATGGCCGCAGCAGATGTTCAGGTCCCAGCGTCGTCGCCGGAGAATATGGTTCTTGAACAGCCGATAGCTAACCTCGTGCAGCACAATCAGCAGCACCACGAGAAACAACATGAACATCGAGAAATAAGTCATCCGTAGGTCCGTCGATGAGGTGCGGGGTGAGCAGCAATCCCTTGCATTTTAAATGCCCGCCTCTTTTTTTTCGCACGCCAATCACGGCTCACACAAAATTCACTCAAGCCCCGGCACGCCCCGCTCGCCCGTCACGACAGCCCGAGTACCACGCCCAGACTAACCACGCTCGCCAGCGTGCTGACCACGATCGCCGCCGCCGCGAGCGCGGGGTCGCCTTTGAGCTGCGTCGCCAACACATACGACGCCACCGCCGTCGGGCAAGCCGCGTAGATCATGACGACTTGCCGGTCCCCCGGCGATAGCCCCAACCCACCCGCGATCAACCACGCCGCGATCGGCGTCCCGCCGCACTTGAGCGCCGCCGCCAGCGCCGCGGTCCCCACGCGCTTGCCCACCGGATAACTCACCAACGCTCCGCCGAGGCTGATGAGCGCCAACGGCCCCGCGGTCTTCCCCACCAACGCCAACGTCGTCGCCCCGACTTCAGGCAATCGCACCCGCAAGCCCCACAACACCAACCCCGCCACGCACGCCAGCAGCAGCGGATTCAGCGCCAACGATTTCATCAGCCGCCCCGGCATCGCCTTGTCCAGCCGGTGCTGCGCCGCCACCAGGCACACCACCCCCAGCACGTTGAACAACATCACCGTCGGCGCAAACACCAGCGCCGCCTTGGCCAAGATCATCTCGCCGTCGCCCCGTGGCGCAAACGCCAGCGCGATCACCGGCAACCCCACAAACGCCAGATTCCCCCGGAACGCCGCCTGCGTAAACACCCCCAACTCGGTATCGCCGAGCCGAAGCAACTTGCCCAACCCCCACCCCACCGCCGCCACCGCGACCGTCGCGCTGCACAGCGTGACCGCCATCCCGCCCACCGACCCCAACGCCTCGGCCGGCGGCGCCTCCGCCAACACCCGCACGATCAGTGCCGGCAACGCAACCCAGTACACCAGCCGATCTAGCCCCTTGCGAAACCCATCGTCGTAAAAACGAAGCCTCAGCAGCACCGCCCCCAAGGCCACCAACAACGCGATCGGCAAAAGTGAATCAACGATCTGCATATCGCCGCGAGTGTAACGACTGCCACCAAAAATGAAGCTCCGGGTCACTGACCCGGGGCCGCCACGGCAAACGATTTCAAGTGAATATCCGTACCCGCCACCGTGCACCAAGCCGTCACTCGTACCGCTTCCCCTCGTGCTCGATCCACCCGCCCTCGCGCCACTGCTTGGGGTCGTGGTGGGTCCAGTGCAGCGCCCCGCCCATGTCGTTCCATTCGTATTCGCCCTTGAACCGCAGCCGGTCGCCCTTCTGGGCCGGAACGCGGGGGGCCAGGTCGATGTTGTGGGCGATTTTGAGCGTCACATCCGTGTGATCGACTTCGACCAGAAAGCGTTGGTGACGCGAGCCGTCGTTGTCGTCCGGCAGGACATGCACGATCACCCCCGCGTCGGTGACGATCGCGTCGGAAATCCCGTCACGATAAAGCTCCGCAATCGGCGACGGCTCACGCTTGGAAGGGCGGGCAGACGGAGCCCGCCGCGCGGCGGGCTCGGGCAGCGGGGCGGTGGTCTTTCGCTTCTTCGCTTTCGCGGGCTTCGTTTCATCCGCCGGGGGCAAGGTCGCGGTGCGGTCGGTCACACGGGCGTGGCCGCGAGAGCCGGCGTGGGCTTTGCGGTTATTGAACGCTTTGATGATCAAGGGGATCGCCAGCAGCAGGACCTGCTTGACGATCTTCATGACTTGGGGGCTGGGTTTCTTGGCCATGGCATTACCGGGCGGGGTGCGATCTCAAAAATATGCCCGCACTATACGCTTTCCTGTGTGGCAAGCCCCCGCGGCAGGCCAGAATCTATCCTGCGCGACGACCCTCGCCCAGCCCAATAGCCCGATACAATCAGTACGCCGTTACCCGTGGACCCGACCCATGCCCCCTCGACCCTCATCCACCCCTTGCCCCCCGGCCCCCGGCCCCCAAGCCGCTACCCGCAGGCCGACCACGGTCATTCCCAAAAACGGGGTCCGTCCTGCCCTGTAGAAAACCTCACGCGGCGTGAGCGATCATGATGTTGTGGGTGACGGATTTGAGCGCGAGTTCGTCACGCCAAGCCGATTCGCTGCGGGAGTTCACCGCGTCGCCCAGGTGGTTTTTGAGCATGAACATGACGGCCTCGACTTGCCAACGCTGGCCGTAGGTGTCGTGATCGAAATCGGTGGTCATCTGTCTGAGGGAAATGAAACGGGGACGGAAATGAAACGGGGACGGACCCCGTTTTGACGGCTTGGCTCGCAGTGTTTACGCTTTGGCCATGCCGAGAACTGCCAGAGTCGATGTTGCGGGTCACTGTT
>CAYPCC010000154.1:0-5672 GCA_964409095.1 uncultured Phycisphaera sp.
CCACGTCTGCCACGGCGGAAAGGTGAGTGGGAATCATCGGCTCGCTCTTTGACAATTCAATCGATCGTGGAAGTCGCTGGGCGAATGTCCAAGAGGTGCAGTTCCGGGCTCGTCACGCCGCGCCAGGTGTTGGTTTTGGGTTGAAACACCAGGTCCACCGCGATGCCCCCAGGCAGATCATCCGCCAAGTCTCCCAAGTCAAAGCCCACCGCCCGTAGGCCGTTGCCGTGGTCGTCACGCAGCGAGACGCTGAGGTGTTTGCCTTCGCCGCCCATCCGCTGCGCAGGCCGGGCGGTGATCGCGCCGCGGATCAAGAGGCGGGGCTTAGGATTGGATCGGCCAAACGGGGCCAGGCTTTCGAGCCGACGAAACAGTTCCAGCCCGCAGTCACGCAACTCGATCTGGGCATCGATCTTGACCGTCGGCACCAAGCCCTCGGCGGGCAACACCGCGTTGACCGAGTCGATCAACGCTTCCCGAAACGCATGCAGCTTGTCCGGATGCAGCGACAACCCCGCCGCCATCGCGTGGCCGCCGAAGCGGGTGCAATACTCCGCGGCTTTGGCGGCGATGCAGGCGTGAAGATCGACCGCGTCGATGCTGCGGGCCGAGCCCTTGGCTTCGTTTTTCTCGGCGTCGATGCCCAGCAGCACGGCCGGTCGGTGATAAGTTTCGACCAAGCGTGACGCGACGATGCCGATGACGCCGGGGTGCCATGTTTCGTGGGCCAAGACGATCGCTCGGCGGTCGTCCGTCGCGTGGTCGCCTTCTTCGACCATGGCTTTGGCTTGCTTGACGATGCGACGTTCGGTGGATCGCCGGCGGTCGTTTTCTTTCGTGAGAAAGTCGGCGAGTTCGCGGGCTTGGGCCGGCGAAGCGTTGGTCATCAGGGTCACGGCCTCTTTGGCGTGGCCCATCCGGCCGCAGGCGTTGAGCCGGGGGCCCAGCACGAAGCCGACGTGGTACGCATCGATGTTCTCGGCGCGGAGCTCGGCGGCGTCGATGAGCGCGTTGAGCCCGAGGAAGTTGGTGGACTTGATCCGCGATAGGCCGTGGACCGTGATGATGCGGTTTTCGCCGACCAACGGCACGACGTCGGCGATCGTACCCAGCGCCGCGAAGGCGAGCAGGTCCAGCAATAGGTTTTGTAAGTCGCTGGGCAGTCGCTCGGTGTCGTGAAACGTTCGCGCGGTCTGCCACGCGAGTTTGAACGCCACCCCCGCGCCGCACAACGGCGAAGGGGTTTTGGGATTTAGGGATTGGGGATTGGCGGAACGGCCGTGGTTCATTTGCTCATCGCCGTCGCTTGCTTTTCCGCACCAATCCCCAACTCCCAAATCCAAATCCCCAAGCTCCGGATGCACCAGCGCCACCGCATCCGGTAGGTTCGCCGGATCGAAGTGGTGGTGGTCGGTGATGATCAGTTCGAGGCCCAAGGCTTTGGCGTGGGCGGCGACGTCCACGGCCGTGATCCCGCAATCCACCGAAACGACGAGTGGTTTTCGGTCCGTGTCGGCGAAGGTCGTAAACGCTTCGGCGTTGAGGCCGTAGCCTTCGTCGAGGCGGTGGGGGACGTAGTTGGTGACGTGGTCGTGGCCGAGGGCTTTGAGCGTGTGCCAGAGGATGGCCGAGGCGGTGACGCCGTCGACGTCGTAGTCGCCGTAGATGATGAGGGGTTGCTGGTCGCGGACGGCCTTAGCGAGGCGGGTAGCGGCGGCGGCGCAGCCGGGCAGGTCGGCGGGGTTGTCGAGGTGGGTGAGCTTGGGCCTGAGGAAACGCTCGGCCTCGTCGGCGGTGGTCAGGCCCCGCAGGGCGAGCAGCCGAGCGAGCAGCGGGTGGTGGTGTGGGGGGCCGGGCGGCGGCGAGGTGGTGTCGTCGAGGTCGCGGAAGACCCAGCGTTTTCGCGTCCGTGCGGTAAGCATCGGGACATGATAACCATAAGCGGACGTTGGGCGGCTAGGTCAGAATAACCGCGCGGCGTTGCCGTGGATGGCGAGGCGTGTTACACCAAGGCGATGCGAAGGACCGCACGTCTTAACTTCATTCCCACTTTTGCCATGCTGGCTTTGGCGATGGCGCTTAGCGGTTGTGGTGGGACGGGCGAACCCTCGACGCCCCCGACGACCGCCCGGACGTGGGATCGTTCTGGCCTGACGCCGCAACCCCCGACGACCTCGCGCATTCTGCCGCCGCCTGCGGCGACGCACCTGGGCGGCGGGCCGTATCCGGGGCCTCGCATCGAGCAGATCACCCGCGAGCCGGCGTTGCGGGTGCGGGTGCAGACCGAGGCCGAGTCGCTGACCATCGAGGCGATCCCGAATGAGTCCACCGCGGTGCGGATCACCGGGCCGCGGGTGAGCGGGGCGAAGGTGTACCGGTATCGGCTGCCGTTGGTGGCGACGCTCCGCGACGGGGCGTGGGTCTTGCGTGACGCGGGGGGCCAGGCGGTGCGGTGGCGGCTGCCGGAGTTGCTGATCGAATGCGACGACGGCGAGGCGCTCAAAATCGGCGATAAACGCTACCCGCGGCGGCTGGTACTCACGCCCCGGCAAGACACCGCGGCCGGGGGGGCGGGGCTGTTTGACGTGGTCAATCACGTCCCGCTCGAAACCTATCTGCCGGGGGTGATCGAGCGTGAGCTCTACGGGAATTGGCCGGCCCAGACGTTTAAAGCTCAAGCGGTCGCGGCGCGGTCGTATGCGTTGTGGGAGATGACGATCGGCCGCGGCCGACACTTTGACCTCGAATCCACCACCGCCAGCCAGGTCTACGGCGGCAAGGCGAGCAACCGCACCGCGCTCGACGCGGTCCAAGCGACGCGCGGCCAAGTCCTCGTCTACGAGGGCAAAGTCGTGCCGGCGTTTTTTTCATCCAGCACCGGCGGACTCGGGCAAGATGCTCTGGTCGCGTTTCCGAACCGCGTTGAAGACATCGCGCCTTTGCGAGCTCGCGAGCACGGGGCATGGGATCAAACCAGCCCGGCCTATCGGTGGGGGCCGATCGTGCGCGACCGGGCGACGTTGTCCCGGCGGATCGCCGAGTGGGGCAAACGGGAGAACCACGCGGTGGCGAGACTCGGGACGCTGCAAAGCATCGAAGTCGCCGCGCGGAATCGTGTGGGTCGGCCAGCGCAATACGCATTGACCGACACCACCGGCCAACGGGTTTTGCTGGGTTGCGAGATGCTGCGCAACGCCAGTAACTTCACCCGCGAGGGCGAAATTCCCTTGGAAAACAAGCAAAAGCTGCTGTCGAGTCATTTTGATGTCGCGGTGGCGGGCAGTCAGGTGCGGTTCACCAACGGCCGAGGCCACGGCCACGGCGTGGGCCTGTCGCAGTGGGGAGCGCAAGCGATGGCCGAGGCGGGGCACGGGTACATGGCGATCTTGAATTTCTATTACCCCGGGGCGCGTGTGCAGGCGATTTATTGAATCGGTCGCCGCGAAAAAAGTAGCCCACGGATGCCATCCGTGGGCTCTATTGGGCGGATGAACTGGAGAATGGATCAGTCGTCGAGGATGCCGTCTTGCAAACCTTCGGGGAGCATGGCGGGTTTGGTGAAGTTGGATTCGAGGGTGACGTAGCGGCCTTGGGCCGAGGAGTCGAGCAGGCCCTGCATGGCTTCGAGGACGCCGTAGGCCAAGCGTTCGTTGGCGCGATGGTCTCGACCGGAGCGGAGGGCGGTGGCGAGGTCGGCGATGCCGAGGGATCGGCCGTTGGGGTGGGTGTGTTTGATTTCGACTTCGCGGAAGTCTTCGTCGTCTAATGTTCGAAGGAAGACGGGGCCGTCGAAGTTGTTGGGGTCGGGGACTTTGAGGGTGCCGGTGGTGCCGTGGATGGTGATGGGGTTGTTGCCGTCGTGGACGGAGAAGCGGGTGGCGAAGCTGGTGACGATGGTGGCGAGGCAGCCGTCGGCAAAGCGGAGATTGCCCGCGACGTGGTCGGGGGTGTTGACGGTGATCTGCTGACCGTGCTTCGCTTTGCTGGTGATGGTGCGGGGGTTGATCTGGATGCCGGCTTCGCCCGAGACGCGGGTGATGGGGCCGAGCATGTTGATCAGGGCGGTGAGGTAGTACGGCCCCATGTCGAACATGGGCCCGCCGCCGGGCTGGTAGTAGAAGTCCGGGTCGGGGTGCCAGGATTCGTGGCCGGGGCAGAGCATGAACGCGGTGGCGGCGACGGGCTTGCCGATCGCGCCGGACTCGATGAGTGCGCGGCAGGCCTGATGCGACGTGCCGAGAAAGGTGTCGGGCGCGTTGGCGACGCGGACGCCTTGGGCCTTCGCCGCGTCGAGGACCGCCTTGCCCTCGTCGGTGTTCACCGCCAACGGTTTTTCGGTGTAGACGTGTTTACCTGCGGCGATGGCTTGGAGCGAGACCTTGGCGTGGACCGCGGGGATGGTGAGGTTGACGACGATCTCCATCGAGTCGTCGGCGAGCAAATCATCGACGCGGCATGCCTTGGGAACGCCGAACTTATCGGCTTGCGCTTGAGCGCGGGACACGTCGAGGTCCGAGAGCGCTGCGACATCGAGGATAGGGAATTGCTTGGCTGCTTGGAGGTATTGCGAACTGATGTTGCCGCAGCCGATGAAACCGATCTTGACCGCGGACATTTTAAATGGGCTCGCGTGGGGTGAAATGAACGGGCGGGGGGCTCAGAGGTTGTTGCTGTCGCGGTCGAGGATAGGATCGACGAAGGTATTCAGCCGCGGGCCGGGGATCGTCGGCCGGACCAGGCTGCGCCAAGCCTGACGGTCGAACCGACCGACCACGTGTTGCATGGCGTCGTCGAGCGAGTCGGTAAGCAGCAGCAGGTCCAGGTCATTCTTGCCGATGGTTTTGTGCTTTTCGGCCATGGTTTCTTTGATCCAGTCGATCAGTCCGCCCCAGTAGTCGATGCCGACGAGGGCGACGGGGAAGCTCTGGATTTTCTGGGTTTGGATGAGGGTGAGGGACTCAAAGAGTTCGTCCATGGTGCCGAAGCCGCCGGGGAAGATGATAAATCCCGCGGCGTATTTGACGAACATGACTTTGCGGATGAAGAAGTAGCGGAAGTTGAGCTCGTGGGTTTGGTAGGGGTTGGGTTTTTGCTCGAAGGGCAGGTCGATGTTGAGGCCGACGGACTTTGCGCCTTTGATGCCGGACTCGAACGCGCCCTTGTTGGCGGCCTCCATGATGCCGGGTCCGCCGCCGGTGATGCAGGCGAGGTTTTGCTCGACGATACGTCTGCCGCATTCGACGGCTTGCTGGTAGTAGGGGTCGTCGGGCTGGGTCCGGGCGCTGCCGAAGACGCTGACGGCAGGGCCGACCTCGGCCATGGTCTCGAAGCCATCGACGAACTCGGAAAGGATGCGGAAGAGCCGCCAGCTCTCGCGGGACAGGGCGTGGTCTTGGTCTTCGCGGGGGTCGGCCATGGGGTTTCCTTCGATCAAAATACCGCGACCGTCGGTCGCGCGTTCGGCGAATCGCCGAGGAGGGATGAAACAAAACGTAAGATACCATCTCGGCCAAAGGCCGATTGCGCGACCCACGGTCGCGGCATGATGAAAAAGCCCACGGAGTTGAATCCGTGGGCTTGGTCGATGGTGTTTCGAATCGAGTTTTACGCGGCGGCGGCGGCGGGTTGGCCGAGGGCGTGGGTCGCGGTTTCGACGAGGGTGTCGAAGGCGG
>CAYPCC010000154.1:5682-7216 GCA_964409095.1 uncultured Phycisphaera sp.
CGAAGGCGGCGGGCTCGTGGATGGCGATTTCGCTGAGCATCTTGCGGTTCAGGCCGATGTTCGCGGCTTTGAGGCCGGCGATGAAGCGGCTGTAGTTGATGCCGCGCTGCTTGCAGGCGGCGCTGATGCGAATGATCCACAACGCACGGTACTCGCGCTTGACCAGACGGCGGTCTTTGTATTGGTAGACCCCGGCGCGGATGACGGCTTCTTGGACTTTACGCCATTGCGTCCGGCGGGCTCCACGGTTGCCTTTGGCTTTTTTGAACCAGCGATTCTTGGCTTGACGGCGGGCAGCGCCCTTTTGTGCACGTGGCATGGTGCATCTCCTTTTCGCAACGGCGGGGAAGAGGGGCTACTGGCCGCCCTTGCTTGTGTTGGTTTCCCGACTTGCAGAATGTGTCTGAATTTTAGATGTTTGAATGAGGATTCTTGATCGGGAAATCCTCGTTCGTGAAAACAACGTGGTTTTTAGGCGGCGTCTTTGTCGGCGTTGGCGTCGGCGTTGCTCGGCGTGGTGGCGGGGCCGGCGTTGGACGGCTTGATGCGGATGTGCAGCATCTTTTCGAGCAGCTTGCGGTCGCCTTTTTTGACGGCGATCTTATTGCGTTTATCGCGCAGGGTGTTGCCGTCCATGTGGCTGTTGATGTGGTTCTTGCCGGGGCGGGCGAACTTGACCTTCTTTTTACCGGTGATTTTGATGCGTTTTTTGAGGCCTTTGTGGCCCTTGAGCTTGGCGGAGTTGGACATAGCAAGGTTCCTTCGATTTCGAGCCGCGTATTGTAGGAAATGCCCCACGAAACGCAAATCGACGAGGACCCGAGCGCCTAGTCGCTCGGGCATTTGCCGCTCGCCCCCCCGGGGGGTACCTTAAACGGCCCGAAAACCTTCCGAAAAGGCAAGACCAAGATGAAAGTGATCTGTGACCGTGGTGCGTTAGTCGAATCGCTGGGCCTGGTGGCGGGCGTGGTGCTCGTCCGGACCCCTAAGCCCGTGCTGACCTGCGTCAAGCTGACCGCCGGGGCCGACGGGCTGGTGCTCGAAGCGACGGATACCGAGGTGTCGGTGCGGTTATCGACGCCGCGGGTCGAGGTGTCCGAGCCGGGCGAAGCCCTGATCCCCGCGGACAAACTCCAGCAGATCACCCGCGAATCCATCGACCCCACGCTCACCCTGCACACCGAGCAGGACGTCGCCCACATCGTCGGCCAAGACTCGAAGTTCAAGATCTTCGGCCACCCGCCGACCGACTTCCCCGCCACGACCGCGTTCCCCGGCGAGCCGGACTTCACGATCAATGCCGGCGACCTGCACCGCCTCGTCGCCCAAACCCTCTTCGCCACCGCCCGCGAAAACTCGCGCTACGCCATCAACGGCGTGCTCGTGGAACGCATCGGCAACAAGCTGGCCGTGGTCGCCACCGATGGCCACCGCCTCGCCCTGGCCAAAGGCACCTGCAAAGCGACCAATGACGAGACGCGGTCGGCGATCGTGCCGACCAAGGCACTGCATCTGCTGCTGCGGCTTTTTGATG
>CAYPCC010000155.1:0-7156 GCA_964409095.1 uncultured Phycisphaera sp.
AGGACGAGGTCGGTGGCGGTGGCGCCCTCGGGGAGTTCGCCGGTGAGTTTGAAACCGATGACCTCGGGTGTGAGCATGTAGACGGGTTGGCCGAGCATGACGGCCTCGGCCTCGATGCCGCCGACGCCCCAGCCGACGACGCCCAAACCATTGATCATCGTGGTGTGGCTGTCGGTGCCGACGAGGCTGTCGGGGTAGAGCACGCCATCTTTTTCCCAGACGCCCTTGGCGAGGTATTCCAAGTTGACTTGGTGCACGATGCCGGTCGCCGGTGGCACGACGCTGAAGTTATCAAACGCCTGTTGGCCCCACTTCAAGAATTCGTAGCGTTCATTGTTGCGCTCGAATTCTTTTTCCATGTTGATGGTCAGGGCCATGCCGTTGGCGAAGGCGTCGACCTGGACCGAGTGGTCGATCACCAGGTCGCAAGGCACCAGCGGGTTGACCTTGGTCGCATCGGCCTCGTTGCCGGTCATCCGCACGATGCCCGCCCGCATCGCCGCGAGGTCGACCACCGCCGGCACGCCCGTAAAGTCTTGCAGCACCACCCGGCCGGGCATGAACGGGATCTCCACCTCACCCACATTCTTCGCGTCGTAACCCGCGAGCGCTTTGACGTGGTCTTGCGTGTAGACGTAGTCGTCGACGTTCCGCAATACCGCCTCGAGCAGGACCTTGATCGAGTACGGCAAAGTGTCGATCTCGCCGATGCCCCGCAACGCCGAGAGGTCGTAATACGACTTTTGCCCTTGGGCGGTATCGAGGTGTTTGCGAGCTTTAAACGGGTCACTTCCGGGGGCGGGGGTGGGGGTGGTCATGTCGAATCCTGTGCTAAGCAGTGGGCTATGCAATAAAAAAGGCGGCAGATGCATCGTAGCACCTGTCGCCGATTTTCGCAGAAGCCTCGCGGTGCTTTGCCGTGACCGCACAGAACATGGTCAGTGGATCGGGCGGCGGCGGATCAGCAACAGCCCGGCGGTCGTCAAGACGACGGCGGAGGCCGGCTCGGGGACGGCGGTCAGAATCACTTCACTCACCACCACACTGCCCGCCAGCGTGTTGTGGCCGACACCGTCAAACGGCAGGCTGTCATCGTTGAGGATTTCCAGCCGGAATCCCGTGACATCGGCCAAGGGCAGCACATAGGTGATCGAGTAGTCCCCGATAGCGGGAATTGTTCCCCCGGTCAGGATGCTGAGGTCGGGCTGGGCATCGGCGGTCATCCCCGCCGGAAGATCGACCAGAAAAGGCACGAGAACCGTCCAGTTCGCCGTGACGTCGCCGCCGGTCTGCATCCCGTCCGCGAAGGTGCTGCGGTCGTCGGCGGTGACCGACCAGCGGAAGCGGCCGGCCAACGTTTTATCGTTCATGCCAACCCCTTGGGTCCACCGGTGCAGCATGTCGATCTGTACTTGTGGCGCGTTGAGGTCGGTCTGGGTCTCGAACACGGCCGTCTGCCCCAGAATCGGGGACACGCCGTTGAACAACGCCCAACCCAACGTGTTGCTGTCCGTCAGGCCATCGATCATTCTGAAGGCGGCAAAGTCACCAAACGAGGATTGCGAAAAAGTCGCGGTGGCGTTTTGCAGCGCCACCGCTTAGCCCTTTGCTTCGCCGCCGATACTGATCGCCAACAATATGAACCCACCGATACCGATCCGTGCGATTGGATTTCTAAGCATTTCTTCTTTTCTCCGTATATCCGTTTAATGACAACAGCAAAACAATCTTCACCGACAGCAGATTCAAAACTGTACTGGGATTTTCGATTATCACAATACGCTGATCGGCCTATTCGCTTTTCGGCGTAGGGTGTTAAATTACGTTTCGTCCGTCACCGAGTGTGAGACTACCGATGGCTTTGCGTTTGAGGGGTAACGATCTTCATTTGATGCACGCGGTTTTGCCGGAGTTGTACGCCAACCGGAGTCTCGAAGAGCGGCCTCGGGCGGTCTTGGCGTTGATGGAGCGGTTGGTACCCGCCGAATTGTCGGTCTACTACGAAATCGATCCGGTTGGGCCGCGGCTGTTCGCCGTCACCTACCCCAACGCCGACTCCGCCGAGGCGATCACCGCGATCCCGAACTGGGCACGGTGGGCCGACCAGCACCCGCTGCTGCGTCATTTCCGTGCGTTGCCCGACGACCCGCCTCGCCGCTTGACCGACTTGATCCCGCAACGCGAGTTTGTACGCAGCGACCTGTTTCGTCGGGTCTTCGCGGCTTTCGACGTCCGCTATCAGGTTATCACCACGCTGCCGTCGAACGGGCCACGCTTCGTCGGCATCGCGCAGCATCGCGCTAGGCGAAACTTCACCAACCGCGAAATCTCCATCCTGAATCACCTCCGCCCTCACCTGCGTCACGCCCACGACCATGCTTGTGCCGTCTTGGAGTTGCACCACCAGGTCCACCGACTCGAACACGCCCTCGGCCGGCTGCAATACGGCGTGATGCTCATCGACACCGCGATGCGTGTGAAGCTAGCCACACCACTCGCCCAACGATTCTTGGCGGAATATCTGCAACAGGCCGTCGGCCTTGAGCGCCTGCTGCCCCCGGCCTTGCGGCCTTGGGTCGGCCAACAGATGGCCGAACTCCTTCAACCGGCCAAAAATCAAAAAGCGTCTCGCCCGCTGTTCATCGACACCGCCACGGGTCGGCTGGTCCTTCGGTTGATCGCCGACCCTTCACCCGACACCTTCGCTATCGTGCTGCAACACGCCGCCCCGCCCGGCTCCGCCGAAGCGCTCCAAGGCCTGGGCCTGACCTCCCGCGAAGCGCAGGTGCTCCTCGGCTGTGTCTTAGGCAAGTCCAGTGCCGACATCGGTCGCGCGCTGACCATCAGCGAACGCACGGTCCAGAAACACCTCGAACACATCTACCAGAAACTGGAGGTCGCCAACCGTGTGGCGGCAGTCACCACCGCGCTCGAATGGTTGAGGCTGTAAACAACGCCTAACGCACCCGATACCGCGACCCACCAATCAATCCTTGCGACGCGATGCCCCGGTCCGCCCCCGCGACTCAAAACGCCGGGCCACGCAGATCGATCTCGCCGGTTGGCCAGTCCGCTTCGGCGGGGTAAATCATCGCCACCGACCCTTCCAACGGCCGTCGGTCCACGCCGCCGTCCGCCCACGAGTTCACCAGCGGGTTGTCGATCACCCGCGCCCCGAGCTTCTCGTAAAACGGCGACGCCCCGCTGGTCTTCAGCAAACACGCCGCCACCCGCCCCTCGTCCACCGCCGACCACGCCGCCCGCACCAGCCGCTTCCCCAAGCCCATGCCCCGCGTCTCGGGCAGCGTCGCCACGTCCATCAACCCCAGCACTAACCATGGCCCGCGCGTCGTGTGCAGCGTCCGCGTCAGCACCCCCGCGTTGCCCAGCCACCGCCCCGCCGCGTCCCGCACCGCGTAGCGCACCGGCGGCTCGTCCGAAAACAACGGCCCCGCCGCAGCCACCCCCAGCGCGACCTGCTGCGGCGACTGAGCGGTCGCTTCCGGGGCCATCCACACCGGCCGCTTCTTCGCCATCACATCCGCCAGCGTCCGCCCCGACTTCGGAAACGCCGCATGATGCAACATGCACGCCGCCTCAAACTCCGCTTCGCTCATCTTCCCCGCGGTCCAGGTTTCGATCTGCAATTCCATCCCGACTCCTCACTCGCCCCGCAAACCTCGATTAACCTAGCCCCACGATGCCCGATCCTCTAACGGACAACCTCGCCAAAGCCCCCCGCCCGATCGTGATCCTCGGCCCCACGGCCGGGTGCAAGTCCGACCTCGCCGCCCAGCTCGCCGAGCACCTGGGCGGCCAAGTCCTCGGGGCCGACTCGATGCAAGTGTACAAACACCTCGATGCGGGCACCGCCAAGCCGCCCCCGGCATTACGCAAGCGGGTCCCGCATCATCTCGTGGATGTGGTCGAGCCGACGCAGCGTTTCACGGTTCACGACTGGCTCAAACGCGCCGACGCCACCATCGCCCAGGTTCAATCTTCCGGGGGCACGCCGGTCGTCGTCGGCGGGACCAACCTCTACCTCAAAGCCCTGCTCGAAGGCCTCTTCGACGGCCCCGGCCAAGACGACGCCTTCCGCGCCTCGCTCACCGCCCTGCCCGACGCCGAGCTGCACCAACGCCTCGCCGCCATCGACCCCCCCGCCGCCGCCCGCATCGCCCCCGCCGATCGGCAACGCCTCACCCGCGCCCTCGAAGTCCACCACCTCACCGGCCAGCCGATCAGCGGGCTGCAGCAACAATGGAGCGAGTCGGGCAGTGGGCAGTGGGGTGCGGGCAGTGGGGAAATAACCTCGCCGAATACCCCCCACTCCCCCCACCCCACTGCCCACTACCCACCCTACCGCCACGACCCCATCCTGCTGGGCCTGCGCTGGCCCGCCGAGGCCATCAACCCCCGCATCAACCTCCGGGTCAAGGCGATGTTCACCCCCGACAAGGTCGATCCGGAATTGGCCGCCGCCGTCTGCATCGGCGGCGAATCGCTGCCCGACGAGGTCCGTCGGCTAGTCGCCGAGGGTCGGCTGATTCCCGGGTCGCAGGCCGCCGAGGCGCTGGGCTATAAACAAGTCCTCGCCGCGCTCTACCCCGACTCATTTCCGGGGGCCGCGGATCGCCTGATCCATACCCTCGACGACGCGTTCGAGCGGACCAAAATCCTCACCCGCCGCTTCGCCAAGCAGCAACGCACCTGGCTCAAACGCTTCCGCGGCGTGCGCTGGATCGACATGCCCCACGAAAATAGTTGGGCCGCCGTCAAAGCCGCCTGCCAGACCACATCCTAAACCGCCGGGATCAAGAAACAAATAATTCCATAAACGTTTTTTTATAATACGTTTACTCTCACGACCGCGGTCGCCGTTAACCGCTCATTCAAGCCGTTTGCCCCGATCCGCCCGATAGACGCAAGGTTGGCCCCGTGTCGATCGCCGTCGAACCCGGGGGTTGGACATTGCGTATTCGGTCGATATGCTCCCCCCGCCGGGCCTCGGCCCACCCGCGCCTTCGCGGGACCCGCTCCACCCCCGGCAACCCCCATCATGGCTAAGAAAAAAACCACCCCCCAAACCCCCGGCAAAGCCGCCCGCCCCAAGAAATCGGGCTCAAAATGGCCCGCCGCGCCCAACGCCCAAGGCAAGCACCTGGTCATCGTAGAGTCGCCCACGAAAGCTAAGACTATTAATAAGTACCTCGGCCCTGATTATGTCGTCATGGCCAGCGTCGGCCACATCCGCGACCTGCCCCCCCGGAATCCTAAAGGCATCAAGTCGCCGGTCCCCGGGGTGGACCTCGACAACCGCTTTGAGCCGACCTACGAGGTGATGGCCGACTCCAAAAAAACCGTCGCTGAACTCAAAAAAGCCGCCAAGCAAGCCGTCGACGTCTGGTTCGCCACCGACCTGGACCGCGAGGGCGAAGCCATCGCCTGGCACTGCGCCAAAGCGCTCGACTACCCCATCGCCGAGGCCAAACGCGTCGTGTTCAACGCCATCACCAAGGCCGAGATCCAACGCGCTTTTGAAAAACCCCGCCCCCTCGAAATCAACCGCGTCGATGCCCAGCAGGCCCGCCGCATCCTCGACCGCATCGTGGGCTACCAAGTCAGCCCGCTGCTCTGGAAAAAAGTCGCCGGGGGCTTGAGTGCCGGGCGCGTCCAGTCCGTCGCCACCCGGCTTGTGGTCGAACGTGAACGCGAGATCGACGCCTTTATCCCCGACGAGTACTGGAAGATCACCGGCCTATTCACCCCCGAGATGGCCAAAGCCGCCAAGCTGGGCGATCAATGGCGGGCCTTCGTCAACGTCGGCGACGACGAGAACGATCGCACCGTCAAAGACCAAAACGCCTGGCTGTCCGACCACGGCTGCATCAAGGCCGAGCTCACCGACTACCAAGGCAAAAAGTTCAACCCCAATCAACGCGACGCCGCCCTCGCCGCCGCGCAGGCCCTGGGTTTCGACCTCCAAGACACCAAGGCCTGGGACGACCCCAAAGCCAAAGGCCCCGCCAAATCCCGCGTGACCTACCTCGGCGTCCCCGACACTTCCGGGGGTGGCCCGGACTACACGATCACCGCGATCGAAACCAAACGCACCAAGTCGCGCCCGTCTCCGCCGTTCATCACCTCAACGCTCCAACAACAAGCCTCGACCCGGCTGGGCTTCAATCTCCGCCGTACCATGCGCGTCGCCCAGCAGCTCTACGAAGGCATCGACCTCAAAGGTGCCCGCGGCCAGACCGGCCTGATCACCTACATGCGGACCGACAGCACCCACCTCTCCAGCGAAGCGCTCGATTCGATCCGCGTTTATGTCCACAACGCCTGCGGCAAACAGTACCTGCCCGAAAAACCGAACTTCTATAAATCATCGAATAAAGACGCACAGGAAGCACACGAAGCGATCCGTCCCACTGATGTCACGATTAAGCCCGATTCGATCCGCAGCATTCTCAGCGATGAGCAATTCCGGCTCTACGATCTGATCTGGCGGCGAACGGTCGCCTGCCAAATGGTGCCCGCGGAATGGGACGCGACCGCCGTCACCATCAAACCCAAAACGATTGACGCTACGTTTCGCGCCACCGGCCGAACGCTCGTTTTCGACGGCTTCCTCAAAATCACGGGTCTGCCCAAGTCCGACGACGTGCTGCTCCCCAAGCTCTCGAACAACCAAACCCTCGCCCTCCTCGACCTCGACCCCACCCAACACTTCACCAGCCCCCCCGCCCGCTTCACCGAAGCGAGTTTGCAAAAGAAGCTCGAAGAAGAAGGCATCGGAAGGCCATCGACCTACGCCGCGATTATCAGCACCATCCAAGACCGCAAATACGTCGAAACCCTCACGCCCCGCGACAAACGCCTCAAAGCCACCGATATGGGCATGGTCGTTACCGACAAACTCATCGAAGCCTTCCCCACCATCATGGACGTCGGCTACACCCGCGAGATGGAAGCCCACCTCGACGAGATCGAATCCGAAAACAAAGATTGGCGCGACACGCTCCAAGAGTTTTACGACCCGTTCAAGGTCAAGCTCGACAACGCCCACAACACGATGACCCACGCCAAAGCGGCCAGCGAACCCGCCCCGCACACCTGCCCCAAATGCGGTAGCCCCACCGAATACCGCTTCGGC
>CAYPCC010000156.1:0-599 GCA_964409095.1 uncultured Phycisphaera sp.
GTCGCGCGGCCGGGGCAAGTCGTCCAAAAACTCCACGTCAAAGCCGTCGCTGGAGTGGGTCGAAGAAACCGTCCACGACCTGATGGAATCGCTGGACGTGCCGGACGAGGCCTACGAGGTGCATCGCAACACGGTGGTTTTTTTCGTGCCCCAGGATGAGGTCGCCGACTACCCGCCGCTGCCCGCGGGCTACGGGTTTAAGGGCGGGGTGGTGCGTAAGGCGCTGGCCCGGACGCTGCGGCTGCCGATCTCGACCGCAGCGGTGCGGGACATCGATTTGCTGCGGGCCGCCGACACCCCGCCGGACCACGACCGGGAGCTGGCCGAGCGCTATATGACCGACGACCTGATCCACGGCGACGCCAAGGTCGAAGCCATTATCAACCCCCGCGACTATTTCACCACCCGCGAAGTCACGGTCAACCAGGCGTGGTTTTTGGATGGCGAAATCGAGATCACGCACCTAGGTTTGCTCGACACGCTGGCGGGGATCATCCGCGTGTCGCAAGGCCACCTCAACCAGAACTTCGGCCGGGTGCATCCGATCGTGGCGTTTAAGGTGTTGCGGTTCGCGGCGAACATGAAGGCTGAGGGACGCG
>CAYPCC010000156.1:609-2241 GCA_964409095.1 uncultured Phycisphaera sp.
AGCCGGCGATCCCGCCGTTCCGCGTGAACTTCCGCAAGCGTCCGCACCCGTTTTCGTTTTTCCTGGCGCTGCAACTCAGCCGGGCGTTCGAGAGCGGGGCGGAGGTCGCCGAGATCTACCTCGACTACGCCCGGCAGTGGAACCTGTTGGAGAAGGCCGACCTCGACGATGACATCACCGCGGTGCAGGCCGCAGAGGTGCTCAAGGAGCGGCTGACGGATTACCACCTTGAATTCGACACCGACGCCCCGTAGGCGGCCAGCCGTCTGCCGTTTTGCGTTGGCCCTGCTAATATGGCTATTCGTTCGGTCAATGTCCGGCCGACAAATTTTCCCGCCAAAAGGTGCGAGTCTTTAACCCGCTCAAACCTCCGGCTCAACCATTCAACGCCCCCCCGGCCCCCGGAAGTTTCAACTTCACGGTCGGCGGGCCGAGAAGACACGGAGACCCCCCATGTCAGACCAAAGCTTACGCCCCGGAACCCTCGCCCTCCACGCCGGCCAAGAGCCCGACAGCGCAACCAACAGCCGGGCCGTGCCGATCTACGCCACGACCAGCTACACCTTCAACAACACCGACCACGCCGCGGCGCTCTTCGGCCTCACCGAGTTCGGCAACATCTACACCCGGCTGATGAACCCCACAAACGACGTGCTCGAAAAACGCCTCGCCGCGCTCGACGGCGGCGTCACCGGCCTCGCGTTCGCCTCCGGCCAGGCCGCCATCAACGCCGCCATCCTCACCATCGCCCATAGCGGCCAAAACATCGTCAGCGCCACGTCGCTCTACGGCGGCACCTGGACGCTCTTCACCCAAACCTTCAAACAAATGGGCGTTGAAGTCCGCTTCTTTGATGCCGACAAACCCGAAGACATCCACGGCCTCGTCGACGAAAATACCCGCTGCGTCTACATGGAATCCATCGGCAACCCCGCGCTCGGCGTCCCCGACTTCAAAGCGATTGCCGACGCCGCACATAGCGCACCGCACGGCGCGTTGCCGGTCATCTGCGACAACACCTGCATGACCGCGATGCTGCTGCGGCCCATCGACCACGGCATCGACATCGTCGTCTACTCCACCACCAAGTTCATCGGCGGCCACGGCACGCATATCGGCGGCGCGATCGTCGACAGCGGCAACTTCAAGTGGGCGGACCAACCCGAGAAGTGGCCCGAGTTCTGCGGCCCGTCGCCGTCGTACCACGGCGCGGTCTTCGAAGAGCACCTCCGGCCGATGGGCAACATCGCGTACCTGCTGCACATCCGCACGCACTGGCTGCGCGATACCGGTGCGGCCATGTCGCCGTTCGCTGCGTTCCTGTTTTTGCAGGGCCTCGAAACGCTGCACCTGCGGATGCCACGCCACTGCGAAAACGCCTTGGCGGTGGCGAAGTTCCTCGAAGCGCACGACGCGGTCGAGTGGGTCAACTACCCCGGCCTCGCCTCGCACAAAGACCATGCGAACGCGCAGAAATACCTGCCCGACGGCCAAGGCGCGATCTTGGGCTTTGGCATCAAGGGCGGCGCGGAAGCCGGCAAGAAATTCATCAACGCCACTAAGCTCTGCTCGCACCTCGCCAACATCGGCGACGCCAAGACCTTGGTCATCCACCCCGCCAGCACGACCCAC
>CAYPCC010000156.1:2251-7119 GCA_964409095.1 uncultured Phycisphaera sp.
GACCCACAGCCAACTCAGCGAAGACGAGCAACGCCGCACCGGCGTCAGCCCCGAATACGTCCGCATCTCGGTCGGCATCGAAGACGTGCAAGACATCATCGACGACCTCCGCCAAGCCCTCGACGCCGCGGTGTAAAACTCGCGATCACAAAAAACCAAACCCACGCATGCACAGAACCATGCGTGGGTTTTTTATGGCTCAATCAACCCGCGCATGTCGGCGACGAAGACCCGGCGTTCGCCGCGGTCCATCGCGTTGAAGGCGATCCATTGCCAAGACTTGTCCCAGACGGGGTGCGGGTCGAGACGCAAGGGGGTGGCGTCGTAGTGGGTGCCGTTGCGGATACGGGCGATGCATTGCTCGGTGCCCAAGGCGGGGTTGATCCAGCGGAGGGGGGTAGTGCCGTCGCCGAAGGCGAAGTCTTTTTCGTGGGCGTAGGTGTCGGTGAGGATCATGCCGCGGGGGTGGACCGAGGGATGGCCCGAGCCGGGGACGGCCCGGATGATGGGCTGAAGGTTCGAGCCGTCGAGGCCGCAGGTCACGAGGCTCAGTGCGTGGCCGTCTTGCCAGCCGCCGAGGTTCATCGACAGGGCTTGGCCGTGGGGATAGAAGTTGATGTGGTGGCCGCGCTTGGCCCAGTGTTCGGGGCCGACGGCGAGTTGGATGTCGGTGCCGTCGGGGTTGAGGGTGTAGACGGCGAAGCGCACTTTCCAGTCGGCGGTGAGCTGGTCGTCGAACGCATTGTTCTGCGATGCCCCGGCGGGGAACCAGCGGAGGGTGAAGATCAGCCGATCGCCTTGGGGGTTCCACTTGGAATGAAAGCCGTAGACCTCGAAATCCTCGGCCCGATCACGCAGCTCGCTCGGCCCGGCGGCCTCGACGAACTGCTTGATCGACGCGGCGAGTCTTCGCGTGTTACTCGCCACGTCCGTCAACCACAGCCCGTCATCCTCGGCAAGGCCGACGTGGCGCGACCGATGCGTGTCGGGTACGACGACGCCGTAGCCGGGTTGCGTGAAACTCATACGCGGCATGTCCGCGCTCGCCAGCGTCTGCCCGTCCGGCGCGGCGTGGTACACCGTGCCCGCGAGGCGTTGGCGTTCGCCGGTGTGGGGGTTGAACTTCACCGCAAACGGCACCCACTCGCCCGGCTCGACATCGTTGAAAAACAGCGTCTCATCGTCCCCGCCCCAATTGAGATTCGCCCCGAGCTGCGGTTCCCACCCCCGCGTCGTGGTGACGACCCGCTCGACGCCCTCGGCCAAATCGACCAGCACCACCTCGGCCACGTCCCCGGGCCGCGGCGATCGATCTTCAAACGGCAAACGCAGCGCCGCGAGGTAACGGCCCGACGGGCTTAACGGCGGGGTGTCGAAAAACCGGTGGATGCACCCGCCGTGCTTCGGCGTGACACACCAGATCGGCATCGCGGGGGCGTGGTCGGTATAGCGGGGAAACGAGTCGGCGATGTGCATGGTGGGCCTTGGGTTAAGCAGGAAATCGGTCCGCGCAGTAATCTTACCCGTCCATGCCAGACCGCCTGTCCACATCGGATAATTTGCCGGATAGCACCGACGACCGCCGTTCCGCGGGGCCGCTGCGTCACAGCGTCGCGGTGGAGTGGGACGAGCCGTTGGCGCTGGCGCTCGGCGGCGCGTTGCCGGGGATCAAATGCGTGTACGAAACGTGGGGCACGCTGAATGCTGAGGCGAGCAACGCGGTATTGTTGTGTCACGCGATCTCGGGCGACTCGCACGCAGCGCGTCACGATACGCAAGACGAAACGGGCTGGTGGGATGAACTGATCGGGCCGGGGGCAAACTATGCAATCGACACCGAGCGGTTTTTCGTGGTGTGCAGCAACGTGCTGGGCGGGTGTCGGGGTACGACCGGGCCGGGCACGATCAACGTCGAGACGGGTAAGCCGTACGGCGCGGATTTTCCGCCGATCACGGTCGCGGACATGGTCGCGGTGCAGACACGGTTGGCGGACCACTTGGGCGTGGCGCGGTGGCGGGCCGTGGTGGGGGGGTCCCTGGGCGGACACCAGGCGATGACGTGGGCGACCCTGCACCCTGCGCGGGTGCAGACCTGCATCGCGATCGCCACCTCGCCCCGGCTGACCAGCCAAGCGCTGGCCTTCGACGTCATCGCCCGCAACGCGATCCAGACCGACCCGCACTTCCACGCCGGGCAGTACTACCACCAGCCCACCCAGCCCGACACCGGCCTCGCCATCGCCCGGATGCTCGGCCACATCACCTACCTCTCGTCCGAAGCCATGGACGCCAAATTCGACCCCGACCGCCTTAGCCCCCGGAAGATTGCCACCGCCTTTGAAAAACGATTCAGCGTCGGCTCCTACCTCGCCCACCAAGGCGAAAAATTCACCCAACGCTTCGACGCCAACAGCTACGTCACCATCTCCATGGCGATGGACCTCTTCGACCTGGGCAAGAACCGCGCGGAGCTCATCGAAACCTTCCGGGGCGCGTCCTGCGATTTTCTGATCACCAGCTTCAGCAGCGACTGGCTGTTCACGCCCCGGCAGTCCCGCGAAATCGTCAATGCGCTGACCGCGCTCGATAAGCCCGTGACCTACGCCGAGATCACCAGCCCCGCCGGGCATGATGCGTTTTTGCTGCCCGACGAGATCGCGCAGTACGGCCCGCTGGTCGCCGCCAAACTCGGCACGACCAACGACGACCCGCCCACCCTCCGCCGCGACGACGACATGGTCCTGGATTTAATTCCTGCGGGGGCCAGCGTGTTGGACCTGGGCTGCGGCAGCGGCCGACTGCTCGCGGCGCTCAAGCAGCGCGGCCACGAACACCTCGTGGGCGTCGAAGTCGCCCAGCCCAAGATCATCGCCGCCGCCGCCCGCGGCCTCAACATCATCGACTACGACCTGAACCACGGCCTGCCCGCGTTCACCGACCGCCAGTTCGAGGTCGTCGTCCTCAGCGCGACCCTGCAGGCCGTCGAAAACGTCGAGACGCTCTTCGACGAGATGCTCCGTGTCGGCAAGCGCGTCATCGTCAGCTTCCCCAACTTCGCCTACCGCACGCTCCGCGACGACTACGTGAAGCGCGGCCGCAGCCCCAAAGCCCCCGGCGAATACGACTACGAGTGGTACAACACCCCCAACCGCCGCTTCCCCAGCATCGCGGATGTCGAAGATTTATGCCTCGACAAAGGCGCGACGATCCACGACGCGGTGTACCTCGATTCCCAGACCAACCAACGCATCCCCGCCCCGCCCGACGGCGAACCGAATCAAGACGCGGACACCGCGGTGTTGGTGATCAGCCGGCAGTGATAGGCGTAAGCTGTTTCTAGGAGCCGGGACCCAACAGGGCCCTGCTACTGGATGGCAAAAGAAAACCCGGCCGAGGTGGGCCGGGCTTTTTGAGTTTGTGTGGGTGACTCGCTTGAGATTAGGCCGAGGCTTTTTTCTCGTTGAGCTTGGCGGCCAAGCGGCTCTTGTAGCGGCTGGCGGTGTTCTTGTGGAGGGCCGGGGTGGAGGCGGCTTGGTCGAGGGTTTTGTAGATGCCTTGGAGTTGTTTCTCGGCTTCTTCGACGCTGCCGTGGAGGATCGTCTCGCGGTACTCTTTGATTTCGGCGCGGTAGCCAGCCTTGGTCCAACGGTTGCGGGCACGGGATTTGGCGGCTTGCACGATGCGTTTCTTGGCGGAGGGGGAGTTGGCCATGGGGGTCTTTCGGGTGGGGATTCCGGGGGGATTCCGGTGTGCTTCCGGGGGCTTCCGGGGGCTCCCGTGTCGTCGGGAGCGATGGGGGAACAAGGTTTCCGGGGTCAAAAACGGGGGTAGATCGAGATTCGTCGGCGTTTCCGTGGCCCCGCCCCGTTTTCGAGGGTCGGCCTCGCGCACCGGCGAGCCGCATAGTATGCCGACCCGAGCGAGGCATTGCAAGTCCAGCATCGACGATAATTTTCCGGTGGCAGGTTATGCTTCAGCATAACGCTTGCTCTTGTTACCCGCGTTATGCTGAAGCATAACCTACGACATGCGGCGGGCTATCGCCCCGGCCGGGTTGACAGTTCGCGGGGTTGCGGTACACTTTTGGGCTCGGCACCGCCGGGCTTGGATGGAGATTTTCCGTTCGTGACGCCCGCCTCCGCCCTGTAACTGCCTGCAAGCCCTCGTTTGAGGGCTTGCTTGATGGACCACCCCGCTTCAACACCGAAGCGTCAAGGGCCAGACTCCGCTGCTACTCGCCCCCCGGAACCCCGCCATGAACCGCCAGACCACCCTTGCCAAGAACCACGAAGTGCCCCGCGAGTGGGTGATCATCGATGCCGCCGACCAAGTGCTCGGCCGGCTCTCGACCCAGATCGCCATGATCCTCATGGGCAAAGACAAGCCCACCTACACGCCGCACCACGACGTGGGCGACTTCGTCATCGTGCTCAACGCCGAGAAGATCCGCGTCACCGGCAGCAAGCTCGACCAGAAGTTTCACCAGACTTTTTCCGGCCACCCGTCGGGTCGTAAAGTCACCAGCTTCCGCGAAGTGATGAAGAGCCACCCCGAGCGTCTGATCGAAGAGTCGGTCCGCCGGATGTTGCCCAAAAGCAAGCTGGGCGTGGCCATGTCCAAAAAGCTCAACTGCTACGTCGGCACCGAACACCCCCACGCCGCCCAGCAACCCAAGCCTTACGAACAACTGCAAACCTCGTAATTCCCCCAGCTTTTTGAATACCACTTGCTCCGCGCACGAGCGAGCTTAACCCACCAACCCCCGCGACCCCCGCCAACCCCCGCGACCCACGCTAGCTTCGCCGCCCCCTTAAAAAGCACCCCATGGAAGATACCAACACCGCCACCGCCACGCTCGACGGCCTCTC
>CAYPCC010000157.1:0-7105 GCA_964409095.1 uncultured Phycisphaera sp.
CAACGCCATCGACCGCGCCCTCGTCGATTCGCAAGGCAACTACAAACTCGCCTCCACCCCCATCGTCGCCCTCGCCAGCGTCGAGGACCAGGCCCGTCTCTCGGGCGAGTTTGCCAACGATGACCGCATCAGCGTCATCCTCGAAGGCACCGACACCCTCACCGCCGCCGTCCAACAACTCTCGGCCAGCTACAGCGGCTCGACGCTCAGCCCGCAGGAATCTCAAGCCTTCGCCCTCTCGGCCCTGTCGCTGCTGCGGGAGATCGCCGTCGCCGACACCGCTTACAACGTGATGGACGCTCTGCCCGCCCTCATCGAAGGTGTCCAAGACCTGCGGCCCGAAGTCGCCATCGCCGCGGGCGACGTCCTCTCCCGCATCGACGACCCCACCGCCCAAGCCGCCATCGCGGCCCAAGCCATCGGTGGCGACGGCGACGTCCAGATCGCACACCTCATCGACCTCGCCGAGTCCGCCAACGCCCACGGCAACCTCATCAGCGCCCAGATGTCCGACGACATCCTCAACCTAGTCAAGACCGCCGAAAGCCCCGAGTTAGCCATCGCCGCCGCCCAAGCCCACGGGGCTTTGGCCCTACCCACCCGCAACGCGGTGGATCTGATTCTGGGTGAATGATCAAGTGCAGCATAAAACGTAACATTTTCACAAATCTCTGGAATAAATAATGTCTACCCCCCCTCCCCCCGTTAGCGTCTCGTTCGTGTTTTTGGTTGCTTTTTTTAGCCACTTAATTCTCGGAATTAATGTTGAGGGTCAGAGCCTGCGTGAAATTGACCGCACCTTAGCAGGGCAGAATGCAGAAGATTGGTCAGTGACGGGTTTTTATGTGGGTGGATTTTTGGGCTTAACTTCAACCGAAGACACGACGCTGAATTCAGTTAATGGCAGCCCGCCGCCCGATGACTACGACTTTGAATTTAAAGATGGTCTGAGTCAGTACATCTTTTTTGGGTGGGATACCGGAAATATTCGTGGTGAAACAGAAATCGGAGGCCGTATCGTTGAAATTGATTCGGTTGCTATCAACGGAAGTTCCGTCGCAGGTCAGGGCGAGATCGCAGCACTATCGATCATGTGGAATCTGATTTTTGATATACCTGTAACGGAAAAGATTGAAGCATACGTGGGTGGTGGTATCGGTGCCGGTTTTTTATGGTCGGACATCGATGTTTCCGGTCTTACCGATTCGAGCGATGTGGTGTTTGCTTATCAGTTAATGGCGGGGCTATCCGTCGAGGTCGCTCCCCGTCTTTACTTATTGACCGGCTACCGCATCCACAGCTTTGACGACCCCAACTTCGACGGCAACGAATACGATGCGCCGCTGATCCACAGCATCGACTTCGGGCTACGCTATGTGTTTTGATTGACCCGAGTTGGTTAAGCCCGTGAAAAACGCCCCGAGCCGTGAAGCTCGGGGCGTTTTCGTAAACAAAAATGTGTGGACCGTAAGCCGAATTTTGTTCCGCCCCCGGAATTTATCACTGCGTCATCGTAAACCGGGGTTCGCGGAGTGAAAAATTCCGGGGGGGGACGACCATTTCTCTAGGCCCGCGGTTGCCCGCGGGCTCAAGCGCTCTACCCGCCCCCCCGCGGACCACGGTTGGAAACGGCGAACCGTTTCCGGGGGCTGCTTGAGTTTGCACGCGGTGGGGCTTGCCATGCCTCGCGGGTCGCCCCGCGAGCGGTGCGCTCTTACCGCACCCTTTCACCCTTACCTCGCGGAGTGAACATTTAACAGTCATCAGTGAACAGAAAACCACTCAAACTGTTCACTGTGTACTGTGCACTGGTCACTCCGCGGGGCGGTATCCTTTCTGTTGCGCTATCCCTAGACGGGCCGTCGCCAGCCCGCCCGGTGGGTGTTACCCACCACCGTGTCCTGCCGTGTTCGGACTTTCCTCGTCCCCGGAAACGAGCGAGACCAGCTCGATCGGATTCCGGGGCCGCGGTCGTCGCGTCCACACAGCGGTATCGTATGCTGCAGACGCCCGCCACGCACGCTTCATTCGCCACCGCCCCGCAAGGACTTCGCCATCGCTTCTCACGCCACCGATACCGCTTCGATTAACGCCGCCGAGGTCACGGTCTGGACCAGCCCCGAGCGGGCGGGCTTGGCCGGGCAGTTGCTGGACGTGATGGGTGCGGCGATTCGGCCGATCGGCATCGCGGGGCCGCGCAGCGGCGAACTGGATGACCTGGGCAAACGCCTGGACTGCCCGGCGGGTGATGACCTGCGCAAGCTGCTGATCGAACGCCCCGCGGCGTTTCTGTTGGTGACGTCGCTCAAGGGGGCCAAGCTCGCCGACCTGCGCAGCGCGGCCGAGGCGGGGACGAAGGTCATTTGCCTCGAGCCGTTGGCGGTGGAGCTCAACGAGCTGGGCACGCTCGACGGGCCTGTGCTGCCGCAATCGATCACGGTCGCCCCGGCGTTTCTGCGCTGTCCCGGCACCCTCGCGGCGGCCGACCCGCAGGAGCCGCTAAGTCAACCCCGGCTCATCCGCTTTACCAGCCACGGCCGACCCAGCCACGGCTCGCTCGCCGCCCGCCTGCTCGACGCCTGGGCCGCCGCGCTCGAATTCGCCGCGATGCCCGAGACGATCGTCGCGTCGCTCACCGGCCCCGCCAGCCCCGTGCGGCAGATCACCGGCCAACTCGCCGCCCACGCCCGCGTCGCCGACGGCAGCAGCGTCCTGATCGAAGTCTGCGACACCGCCGCCCGCACCCGTCGAGAGTTGACCGTGCTCAGCCGCGACGCCCAGTTGCGCGTCACCGATGCCGACTACGAGCTGCGCCTGGCCGACGGCAGCGTGCTGGACTCCAGCGTGTCGGCGAGCCAACCCCTCGCCGAGCCGCCGTCGTTTGTGGACCTGGTCGCCCACCAGTGGCGGCAACTCCTCGAACGCCCCGCCCCGCCCGCGGCACCGGGTCGTCAGGCGCTCGCTTGCCTGCACGCCTGCCTCCTGAGCGCCCGCACCGGCCAACCCGAAAGCCCCGGCACGCTCCTCCAACTCAGCCGGGCCTAATCGCCCCGCCTTGACATCGCGTTGCCGGGCTTTACACTCTGTCACTGAATCCAACCGACCGTGACGCGTGTGCGGCACGGACAACGGGACCTCGGACAACCTCCCCCCCCGCCCCCGGAATTTTTTCACGGCAAAGACGTGAGATTCCAAAAAACGGGAAGGGGAAGCCGGCACCGACGTCGCCCAGTTTGATTCAACCGCCGGACCCTCTCTCGCGTCGTCGCTCCTGCGTCGGCCGCCTGGGTCTTACGACGTTTGACCTTAGGCCCATGGTGTAATTGGCAACACTCTAGTTTTTGGTACTAGCATTCTAGGTTCGAGTCCTAGTGGGCCTGTTGCGGTCTTTTTTGACCCCGACCTAAAAATCAAGGTTTCTGCGCGAAACCGCGTTATGGAGTTTTCGCTGATGGGCGACGCCACGAGTTCCAACCCCAACGCCCCCGCCGCCATCCTCATGGCCGCAGGTAAAGGCTCACGCATGGGCAGCGACCTGCCCAAGGTGCTGCTCGAAGTCGGCGGCAAGCCGATGCTGCGGTGGGTGGTCGAGGCCTGCTTCGCGGCGGGCGTCGAAACCTGCGTCGTGGTCGTGGGTTACAAAGGCGACGAGGTGCGGGCGGCGTTGGCCGACGAACCGCGCTGCGTGTTCGTGGATCAGACTCAGCAGCTCGGCACCGCCCACGCCGCCGATATGGCCCGGCCGATCTTCGAGACCATGCCCGCCGGAGACGTCTTCGTCCTTGCCGGAGACGGCCCGCTGATCCGCAGCCAAACCCTTGCCCGGCTATTCGAACTTCACCGACGCACCAAAGCCTCGGCCACCCTCGCCACCGCCGTGCTCGACGACCCCACCGGCTACGGCCGGGTGATCCGCAATCACTCCGGCGGCTTTGACCGTATCGTCGAACAAAAAGACGCCACCCCCGACGAACTCGCCGTTCAGGAAGTCAACCCCAGCTATTACTGCTTCCGCAGCGATGACCTGTTCGACAGCCTCACCCAAGTCGGCAACGCCAACCAGCAAGGCGAGTATTACCTCACCGACGTGCCGGGCCTGCTGCGGAGCCAAGGCAAAACGGTCACGCTCGTCGATGCCGTGCCCGCCGAGGATGTGCTGAGCATCAACACGCCCGAGCAACTCGCGGCCGTCGATCAGATCGTCCGCCAACGTCTCGCGTCGGCGAACCCCACCCGCCCCAGCCCCACGACCGGAGCCCACCGATGAGTCAGGCCGACCGCGACCACGTCAAAATTTTCGCCGGCCGCGCCAGCCGCGTCCTCGCCGAGGACATGTGTCGGCACTTGGACCTGCCCATGGGTCAGGGCCACACCGACATCTTCCCCGACGGCGAACTGCTCGTAAAAATCGAGGAAGACGTCCGCGGCCGAGACTGCTTCGTCGTGCAATCCACCTACAACCCCGTCAACGCCCACTTGATGGAATTGCTCATCTACATCGACTGCCTCAAGCGGGCCTCGGCCCAGCGCATCACCGCCGTCATCCCCTACTTCGGCTACGCCCGCCAAGACCGCAAAGACGAGGGCCGCACGCCCATCACCGCCAAGTTAGTGGCCAACCTCATCACCGCCGCCGGGGCCGACCGCGTCCTCGCCCTCGACCTCCACGCCGCCCAAATCCAAGGCTTTTTCGATATTCCGGTCGATCACATGTCCGCTTCGCCCGTGCTGCTCAAACACATCGCCGAGACGCGCAACGAGCTCGACCCGCTGTGCGTGGTCAGCCCCGACCCGGGCAATGTGAAAGTCGCGGGTGTCGTCGCCAACGCCCTCGACGCCGACTTCGCCATCATCGACAAACGCCGCAAGTCCGGCTCGGATGTCCGATCGGAAAACATCATCGGCGACGTTGCCGGCAAAAATGTGCTCATGGTCGATGACATGATCTCGACCGCTGGCACGATCTGCGAAGCCGCGAAACTCGTCAAAAAACACGGGGCAAAAAAAATCGTCGTCGCCGCGACCCACGCCGTGCTCGTCGGCCTCGCCATGGAACGCATCGCCGACGCCCCCATCGACCGCATCATCGTCACCGACACCATCCCCTGCGGCAACCGCTGCGAAGCCATCGCCGACAAACTCACCGAGCTCACCGTCGCCGAACTCCTCGGCACCGCGATCCACAACATCCACCACAATCTCTCGGTCTCCAGCCTCTTCCGCAAAGGCGTGGACGCCGCGAAAAGATAGCCGTGACGCGCTAGCCGTTGGCCGTTAGCCAAGAAGCTAACACGTCCTCGCTTGCGTCTCCGCTAACGGCCAACGGCTAGCGCCTCACGGCTTAAAACCATTAAAAACAACCCTATTCATCCACCAAACCACACCCAAGGAATAAAACCATGTCCCACGAAACCCCCGTCCTCGAAGCCCAACCCCGCACCAAGCTCGGCTCGCGCTACGCCGTCCGCCTCCGCGAGCAAGGCCAACTCCCCGGCGTGGTCTACGGCCACAAGCAAGACCCCGTCCACGTCTCGGTCGATGCCCGCGCTCTCCACAGCATCCTGGTCAGCGGTGCCCACCTCATCGAAATCCAGATCAACGGCAACGCCGAGCCTTGCCTGATCAAAGACGTGCAGTACGACTACCTCGACACCACCCCGGTGCACGTCGACCTGGCCCGCGTTGACCTCAACGAAGAAATTGAAATCGAACTCGAAGTGGTTTTCAAAGGCCACCCCAAGGCCCTCGATGAAGCCGGGGCCATGCTCAGCACCCCGCACACCAGCGCCAACGTCAGCTGCAAAGCCAACGCGATCCCCGACGAACTGGTCTGCGACATCAGCGAACTGGGCCTCGAAGACTCGATCTACGTCCAAGACCTCAAGCTGCCCGCGGGCGTCACGCTGGCGGAAGATGCGAACTTCCTCCTCGCCCAAATCGTCATCCAGCAGGCCTTGGCCGAGGACGACGAAACTGGCGACGGCGAACCCGAAGTCATCGGCAAGAACAAAGGCGAAGGCGAAGGCGAGTAAGCCCACCCCACGCCGCCCCGGATCACCGATCCGGGGCTTTTTTATGCGCCCGGTTTTTTGCTACCTTGCCCCCGAAAGGCAGCCCTATGAAACTCATCGTCGGCCTGGGCAACCCCGGCCCCGAATACGCCAAGACCCGCCACAACGCCGGGTTCATGGCCCTCGAAAAACTCGCCAACCGCCACGGACTCATGGGCGTCAAGCACAAGTTCCACGCGGGCATCCTCGAGGGCCGGATCAACCTGCACAAGGTCATGCTGATGCAGCCGATGACGTTCATGAACCGCTCGGGCTTGGCTGTGGGCGAGGCGGCGGCGTTTTACAAACTCGCCCCGGAAGATATTTTGATCCTCGTCGACGAGATCGCCTTGGACGTCGGGCAACTGCGTTTACGCGCTTCCGGGGGCCCCGGCGGCCACAACGGCCTCAAAGACCTCGAACGCGCCCTGGGCACCCGCGACTACCCCCGCCTGCGCCTAGGCATCGGCCCCAATTCCGGGGGCACCCGCGCCCCCCAAGTCGATTTTGTCCTCGGCCGATTCACCGATGAACAACTCGACGACCTCAACTTCACCCTCGGCAAAGCCTGCGACTGCATCGAGTCTTGGTTAGAAGACGGGATCGAATTAGCGATGACGAAGTTCAACGGAAGCTAATACGTAAACGTCGATTGGGTGATAATTCACCATGTACAACTTCGGTGTGCCAAAGAAATGCCGTTCGATAAATCGCGAAAATCAAAAAGAGAATCCACGTTTTGAGGTCCATAAACAACGCCGCAAAAAACGCTTCTAGATTTTTCGTGTCAAACGAATCGTAAGCCCCTTGGAAGAACGCGACGAGCAAAATAATGAGAACAATAGCAACCACCGCTAACCACTCTTTCCCACTAGCAGAACGATTGCCTTCAACGTCAATCTGAACGGCGGCGGCGGTAAGCTGAAAAATAAAAATCGGAATCCCCCACATAAATTCCTGTGTCACTCAGAAAAGCATTAGCAATGGCACGCACGCCAGATTCCCCCCGTAAATTGCGAAAAATCGCAATATTCTTTCTAATTTTTCGGCTTGCA
>CAYPCC010000158.1:0-6993 GCA_964409095.1 uncultured Phycisphaera sp.
ATGCGCTGGCCAATCTCGCCGCCGAGCCCAACGGCCGACCCCGCGCCACCGCCCCCCGCACCGCTTCCAACTCCTCATTACCCAACGGCTTGTTCACCCTCGCCCGCCAGCCCCGTCCAGGGGCGACTGGCCAATCCGCGGGCTTCACCAAACTCGACCGCAACGCCAACTCCACCTCGTCCAACGCCGACACCTTCGCCAACCGCAGCCCCAGCGAACCCCACCGCCAATCCTCGGCCAAACTTCCGGGGGCCGGGAGCTTGGCCCGCACGGCGTTACGTTCCACGTATCGGCACACCGTCAAAAAATGGTCTTCCGCCTGAATCGGAAAGCTCTTAGAAAGTGTGTGAAAAGCCCCGATCTTGCCGATGAACAAGGCATGGCACGGAAGCCCTACCCCTCGGACCTGACGGATCCGCAGTGGTCCATGATCGAAACACTCATCCCCCGGGCCGACCCCGGCGGGCGGCCGCGGTCGGTGCAGATGCGCGAAGTCGTCAACGGCATCTTGTATCTCTTGCGGACCGGCTGCTCGTGGCGGCAGCTGCCGCATGAGTTCCCGCCATGGGGGACGACGCATTATTACTACCGACGTTTTCGGCTCGACGGCACATGGGAACGCGTCCACGATCGGCTGCGTGAGCGGGTGCGACGCCAGGCCGGCAAGAAACCGACGCCCTAGGCGGGGATCGTCGATAGCCAAAGCATCAAGACCGATGCGCCTCGGAAAAAAGTTGTCACGGGTTTGACGCGGGGAAGAAAACCCTTGGCCGCAAGCGGCATCTGATCGTCGACACGTTGGGCCTGGTCGTGGGGCTGGCGGTGCACGCGGGCGATGTGCAGGACCGCGACGGGGCCGAGATCGTATTGAGTGAGATCGCCGGTCGGTTTGTGCGGCTCAAGAAGTTGTGGGCCGACGGCGGCTACTCGGGCGAACTGGTTCACACCGTCAAACGTTGGTACGGCCGGACGCTGGAGGTCGTCAAACGCACGGACAAGCATAGGTTCAAGGTGCTGCCCAAACGCTGGATCGTCGAGCGCACGTTCAGTTGGTTGGGCAAGTACCGACGGTTGAGCAAGGACTACGAGAGCGATCCACGCAGCAGCGAAGCCATGATCCGGTTAGCGATGATCAACCTGATGATCCATCGACTTCAGCCAGGATGAGGGTTCTCACGCACGTTCTCAGAAATGGACTAACGCGGCACCCGCTCTCGTCGAGTGGGACAAGGGGACAGTCCCCCATCATGGTCAGCGGTCAGGCTTGGGGGGTTGCTGTTGGTTCGGTTTTGCTTGGATGGGACTTTCGGGGGCGAGTTCTCTGAGCTTGATGTTTCGGAAACGCACTTGGGGGCGATCCGTGCGGTCGCCGATGCTGTGGACTTGCAAACCGATGTGGCCCTCGGGGGTGAGCGCATCCATGACGTGGGCGGCGGGGACGCCGTTGACCCAGGTTTGAAGCAACGGGCCGCGGGCGACGACCGTGATTTGGTTCCACTCGCCTTGCCTCCAGGCCCGGCGGGCGTAGGGCTTTTCGATCAGCGGGTTGATCCAGCCGCGTCGGCTTTGGTCGAACAGCCCGCCGCTGTACCGGCGGTCGCTGGGATCGGCCTCGACCTGATAGCCGCGGATGAGCCCGGCCCGACGTTTAATGCCGCCGTCCACGTGACTGCGGATCTGGACGCCTGAATTCAAGTCGGTGGTGTGGACTTCGTAGGACAACTCAAAGTCGCGATAGGTCTTCTCGGTGACGAGGAAGGTGTTGCCGCCGCTGTTGGGCACACCGGTGCCGACGATCTGGCCGTCTTCGACGGCAAATTCACCGCGGCCGCCGTTGACCACCCAGCCGTCGAGGGTTTGGCCGTCAAATAACGCGGTGGTTGGGCCGGGGGTGTACGCCGTGTTTTCCAGCGGCGCGACCCACACGTTGCGGAAGTGAACCGGCGCGTGGGCGCTGTTGAGATGGGCTTGCAGGCGCAGGGGTCCGGTCAGCATCGCTGCGCCGGGCTTGATCTTTTCGCCTGCTTTGGCCGCCATACCGGTGGGGGTTTCGAGTTCGACGTCGTTGTGGATCAGTCGGCCGTTCCAATACACGGTGACGCGGGCGTTCTGGGTTTTCTGACCTTGGTTGTCGAAGCGTGCGGCGCGGAACCAGATGTCGTAGCTCTGCCATTGGCCGTACCCCGCCGAGGCGTTGACATCGGGCGTCTTGGTTTGATAGATCGAACCCGCCTCCCAGTTCTCCATTTTTTCGGCGGGTTTTGACCGGGGTGTAGCGAGAATCTGAATCTCGTAGAGGCCTTGGAGATACACGCCGCTGTTGGAAGTGTTGGGGTCATACTTTTTTCCGGGCGCGGGAGCCCAAGTGATGAATTCAACATGCAAGCGGTGGTCGCCCCACTCGACGGCGGAACGCAGGTCGCCGAGTTCAAGCGACACGGGCACGCCTTGGTCGGGGTTCATTTTGGCGAGTTGATCTTGAGACACCGCGCCGGTGCGTGGCATGGTCGAGGTGTCGGCGTTGGCGTAATACATCAGGCCACGGAACGATCGGCCGATCAGCGCGACCGCATCTGCGGGCGGGTGGACCCCCACGCCCACGCCGATCGCGTTGGTGCCTTGTTCCACGATCGGCTTGCCGTGAAGCGTGCTGGCTTGGAGCGGCTCGGCGGGCGGGATCATGTTCAGGGTGTAGAAAGCTTCGGTCGACCAGATCGTTTCGCCGTCGGTGGCTGTGGGTGCGAGGCGGAGGTAGACGCAACGCTCAGGTTTGAGGCCATCAATGACCAGCCGGACGCTTGTGCCGTCGGCGCTGGGGGTCGCTTGGGCGACCGCGAGGTCTTCTTGATTCGTTTTGACCCCGCCGTATTGGAAGGTCGGGTGGTAGTCCCATTGTTTCACCGCGTAGTTGGAGGCATCGGCGAGCCACTCGACATCAACGGGCTTGGTGAACTGGATGTTAAATCCATCGGGCGTCGCGCGGACCGCGTGCATCTCGAACACGGTCTTGCCGTTGGCTTTCATGCGCTGCAGGCCGAAGCGGGTATTCTTCCACGACCAGTTGCCGTTGGCCCCGATGCCGCCGATGTAGAGTCCGCCGTCGGGCCCCCAATCCAAACGGTTGACCCCCGACTCGAGGCCTTGGGTGAACCGAAACGCGGCGCCTTGCCACTGACCGTTGACTTTTTCCACGAACACGCGGCGGATGCCCCCCGAGGTGATCTCACCGAGAAACATCTGCCCGGCAAAGGGGCCTTCTTCGATGAGCAAGGCCTTGCTTGGGGAATTATTTAATTCGTTGTGCGGCAGGTACACGACCGGGCGGCTGCGCAACTGATCCGAAAGCGCGCTGGGGTATCCGCCCTCGCGGTAGCGATCCGCCAGCTCGGGGACGATGTTGGTGTTGTTGAAGTGGCCGTAGAAACGACCGGCTTGGACATGCGACAAGACGCTGGTTGGGAACCAAGTGCCTTGGTTGTCGGCATAGAACAAGTCGTCATCCGGCCCCAGGGCCACGGTGTTGGGCGTGCGGAACCCGCCGGCGATGATGCGTACCGAATCGTTGGTCGGGTCGATCTCGATCATCGAGCCGCGCATCGGTCCGCTGGGGGCCGAGTTGGCGATCATGCCTTCCCACTTCGGCGGGGCCATCGCGGTCGATAGCGCGGCGTAGAGTTTGCCGCCGCTTTCGACCAGGCCGAACGTGAACTGGTGGTAGTTCCACCCCTCCCAGCCCGAGGCGACATCGTGATGCGTTTCAAAGAAGCCGTCGCCGTCTTCGTCGGTCAGGCGAGTCACCGCCCGGCGGTGTGACACGTACAACGCTTCGTCGATCCCGCACAGTCCGCTGGGCTCAAACAAGCCGTCGGCAACCGGGACGAGTTCGTATGCCGAGGGATCATCCCCGGCCGCGCCGCGGACCTCAAAAAGCTTGTCGGGCTCTTTACTTTCAATGTCGGGCAGCGCGACGTCGCTGCGCTGCTTGGGGTTGAAGGTGCCCACGATCAGGCGGCCGTCGGGCATAAAGGTCATCGCACCGACGCTGGGCTTGCTGGCGGGCGGGCGGATCGTCACTAGGTCGTAGCCTGGGTGAAGGCCCGGGACGGGTTTGCCGTCGCCGGGGGTGCGGGTGTTCATCAATTTTTTGAAACCCGGCGAGGTGACGCGGGTGGGGTCGGCGGGGCTTTGCCAGAACTCTGCCGGGATCGTCACGAAGGCATTGCTGCCGGGCGTTTTCCACTCCAGTTTTAACGAGGATGGTTCGTCAAGGGTGAGCTGCTCGATCTTGAGTGGGATATAGTTTTTTTTGGTCCAGTTCAGCTCGGTTTCGATGACGCCGGGGCCGTCGATCGGCAAGTCGCCGCGGAGCAGATCGGCCCCGACGCTCAGACGCAACGCCCCGGAACCGCTCACGCGGATCAGGTAGCCGCCGGGCTCGGGGATGGTGAGTTGGGTGCGGATGACGACCAAGCGATGGCCGGGGACCAACGACCCCCAAGGGGCATCTTGGTCAAACGCCACGACGGGGTGGATCTGGTCGTAGTTGGGCGTCTGGTTAGGTCCGATGCTGGGAACGAACGTGAGGCCTTGATCTTCAAAGGAATAAACCTGCACCGCGATGCCGGGCTCCACGTCAGGCTGCGCCTGCGCCGCGGCCACGAAAACCAGACAAAACGTCGAGGCCAACCATAGATTTTGAAAATATTTCATTCTAGCAGTATAGACAATTACCTCATGCAATGCGCTAAAATTATACAGGAGGCTTTAAATTTGCCAAAATGAATGAAAATTTTTCACTAATTGTCTATTCCATAGGACTAAGGCAAGGCGGCGTTGTTGGGTTTGATTTTTTCGTCCAAAAGCCGCAGTTGCTGGGCGAGCTCGGGTTTGATGCGGCCGTCGTTGTTGGGGCCCAGAAGCAGACGGAGGCCGTCGGCGATTTGTTGGGCGGTTTCGGCGCGGCCCAAGTCGGCGGCGCGGTGGCCGGCGCGGATGAAGTGGCCCATCAGCGGGTCGTCCGTCGCGGCGGGGTCGATGCCGCCGGGGTTGGCGGGGTCGGCGAAGAAGGCGCGGGCGGCGGCGAAAGCCGGCTCGACGCGGTTGGCCTGCAGGGTGGCGGGGATCAGGCCGCGGTAGACCCGTTCCCGCAGCGGGTCGGGCAGGTCGGCCATGCCCTGCTGCAACAAATACTCGAAGTCCACGATCGCCAAGTCCGGCTCGTCCATCGCCAAACGGTTCTCGGCCCGCTCCAGACGCAATTCCAGATACGACGCCAGGGCGGGGCCCTCGGGTCGGCCCTGGTCGATCGCGGCGGTTAGGAAGCGTTCGACCAACGCGTTATCTTTACGGTCGGTGGCGAGGCGCTGGGCGGTAATGACCGCATCGCGGGGCGGGACCTGCGCCGCCATGGCAACCAGCGCCCGCTCCCACACCGGCAAGACCTGAGGCTGACTCGGCGGGTTCGCGGCGAGCTTGCGCAGCGTCTCGGGGTCTTGACCTCGCTCGGCGGCGGCCCGCAAAATGATCGGCTGAATGATCGGGTCCGCCGCCCGCTCGGCGAGGATCGCCAGCGACCGCGTTTCGGAGTCGGCCCACGCCCGCGCCGCCGCTTGACGTATCACATCATCGGGGTCATCAATCCAGCCTTCGATGCGATTCCAGTCGTCGTTTTCGCCGATGCGCCCGAGCAGCCGGATCATCGCGGGGGTGGGGCGTTGGCCGTCGGTGAGGTAGCTGCGGAGGCGTTCCAAGACGGCCTCGGCCCGCTTGGGCGTGAGCATCTGCGCCCGGCTGATCGACGCGAGCGCAGCGCTGGCGTCCGCACGAAGGCCCGGCTCTTGGAGAAGGTCATACGCCACGTTAGTCACGTTTTTCCGCGGCATCCGTTCGAGCAGCTGCAGGTACGCCGACCGCACCCGGTTGACGTGCTCGACGTTGGCGTTAAGCCGTTGAGCCACGAGATCCGCGGCGGACTCGTCGGCCAAATCACGCAGCACCTCGGCGCTCACCCAGCGCACCTCGGCCGAGGCGTCGTCGCTGAGCCGAGCACGCAGCGCCGCCCGCAGCGGCTCATCAAACGCGGCTCCCTGCACCATCCGCGTCTGCGCTAAATCCAACGCCAACAGCTTCGTCGCCACCAGCGGGCTGTCGAGCATGTAGGTTAACACCTGCGCCTGGTCGGCCGGGGCGGACGCTTGGTACAACGCCCGCTCAGCCTCGCGCAGCTTCTCGGCCAACTGCTGATCGGTCGCCCGGCCGACGGCGAACTTGCGGACAAAATCGGCCACCAATTGTTTTTGCCACGCGAGGCTGTCGAGTCTTCTGGCCTCGCTCCACCATTCCGCCCACGCCTGGCGATCTTCGCCCAGGCGGTCGATGCCGGTGAGGGTGCTCAGCGCCGCATAGGCCGCGGTCTGCACGTCGGCGGGCTGGGTGAGGTTGGTGAGGTCGACGAGGAGGCCGGCGTTGGCTTGCCGACGCTGCTCACCCAGCGCGGCGATCGCGCGGCAGCGCTCGCGCGTCGGCAGGGTGGCCGAGGTGGCGGTGGTTTGCAATCGTTCGAGCAGGGTCGGGTCGTCGTACCGCCCCATCGCCCGCGCGACGTCGGGCACCAGCGGTTCATCGACCGCGTAGAGCATGGTCAACATCGGCCGCCACAACCCCCGCGGCCGCTCGCCGGGGTCCGTCGCCACCGCTTGCAACACCGCTTGCCACACCGCCTCGGGCTGGTCCCGGCCCAGCGCCGACGCGAGCGCCCGGTCGGCCGAGAAGTCATCGATCTCGATCAGCGTCTTCGCCGCCGCCGTGCGGTCGGCCAAGCTCAGGCTCGTGCTGGTCAGCCGACGATACGCATCGCCGACCCCCGCGGGCAACTCGCGCAGCTCGACCGCCACCGGCTCGTCGCCGATCTCCGGCGATTGGCAACCCGACATCGCAGCGATCGACACGATCACACCCCATGCCGCGCCGCAACGCCACCCGCCCCGCCCCGGC
>CAYPCC010000159.1:0-6949 GCA_964409095.1 uncultured Phycisphaera sp.
CCCGGAAACCCCGGAAACCCCCGCATTCACCAAGCGGTTCACCCGGGCCCCCAAAAACGAGACCGACGCCGTGGGCAGCCGCTCGGTCTTGCGGCGGAGCATCTCGCTGACGATCTCAAAGCCGTGGCCCAGGTCGGCCAACGTCATCACGTCCTGACTCGACGGCCGAAGCAGGGCCAACACCTCGACCATGTCCATGTCGAACTTGAGCACCGCGGTCTGGCTGTTGCCCGCAAACTGCCGGGCGTAGTCGGTGATGGTCTTGGGCGTCCACATCGAAGTGGGCAGGAGTGTGGCGAGTTGAGACACGATGCCGTGGCTGTTGTCGTCGGCGTTGACCGCGCAGACCAGCGTGCGATACCGCCCGGCCAGCAGGTCGTCGAGCAGGTGCTGGCCCCACATGATCCGCAGGCGACGGGTGGCGTCGGGTTTGCTGGACGGCTTGCCGTCGGGAATGATTGTGAGCTTTTCGCTGAGGTGGGAATCGACGATCAGGTCGTCGCCGTGGCCGTCGTAGATTTGTGCGGGGTGGGTCGAGGTCGGCATGAGCAAATTTCCTTATCCGAGATTGAATACCGGAAAGATTCCGGGGCCAGAACGGCGAGAACAAACAAGAATGCGTTGGATTGTAACATTCATCGCACCGGCCTAGCATCTGTTGTTCGTTGACCCGTTGACCTCGACCGAGCCGCACTGTTTTGCCTTCCCTAGCCCCCGCTATCCTCCACCAGCGCCGCGAGCGCGTGTTCCTCGTGCTCGCGGGGTTATTCCTTGGCACGCTGACGATGCTCAACATCCTGGGCATCAGCCGGTTCCTTGTCCTGGCCAGCTATACCCCCGGGGTGGATGGGGCCGATGGCGCTTGGGCGTGGGGGCAATGGGGCGAAATCAGTTTTGCGTTGGCGGTGGGCGTGCTGCCGTACCCGCTGACGTTCCTATGCACGGACTTGGTCTCGGAGTTTTACGGCCGCAAGCGGGCCAACTTCATGGTCTTCGTCGGGCTGATCCTCAACCTCTGGGTGATCGCCATCCTTTGGCTGGGCGGGGTGCTCCCGGGGACGGAATCCCAAGCGTTTTTCACGATCCGCGAACTCGCGTTCGGCGCGGTGGCTGCGTCGATGATCGCGTACCTCGCCGCCCAGTTCATCGATGTGCAGGTCTTCCACTTCTGGAAAAGGCTGACCAAAGGCAAGCACCTTTGGTTGCGCAACAACGGCTCGACCATCGTGAGCCAATTCGTCGATACGTTTGCGGTCATCACGATTACGTTTTATTTCACGAATGCCGCGTTGCCGGTGTCCGAAGACCGTCCGATTTGGCCGCAGCTTTGGCTACTCATCGGCACGGGTTTCGCGTTTAAACTTGTAGCGGCGCTGCTGGACACGCCGGTGATTTATCTGGCCGTGGCGGTGCTGAAAAACTCCCTGCAGATCGACCCCACGGCCGAACACAACGCCGACGCCGAGGAAATCCAATTGTTTAGCCGCTCGGAAAAAGCGTGACTCCATGCCGAACAAAGCCGAACTCCGCCGCCGGTTTTGTGCGAAGCGTGATGCGTTGCCGCTGGCGCAGATCGAATCCGAATCGGAGTTGATCCGCCGTCGTGTAGGGGAGCTGCCCGAGTGGGGTGCGGCTCGTTGCGTGTTCGTCTACGCCGCGACCCCCAACGAGGTGCAGACGCTGCCGCTCATCCGCGATTTATTGGCGCAACAAAAAACCGTCGCCCTGCCGCGGATCACCGAGGCGTCGGCGGGGCGGATGCAGGCCGTGGTGATCCGCAGCCTCGACGACCTCGCGCCCTGCGACTTCGGCATCCTCACCCCGCGCGGCGACGAAGTCCTCACCGGCCCCGCCGACCTCACGCTACTGCCGGGCCTCGCCTTCTGTCCCGACACCGGGACACGCATGGGGATGGGCGGCGGGTACTACGACCGCTATCTCGCCGCCGACTCCACCAGCTTCCGCGTCGGCCTGGCGTTCGACCATCAACTCTCTACCGACCTGACGCCCGACGCGCACGACCAACCGGTCCACGCGATCGTTTCGCCTGGCCGTGTCTACCGCGTGGCCAGCGACGCGCCGTAATCATCCGCTTGCCCGCATAACCGTTACAGCTTCACACCGACACCGATTTCGGTACGGGCTTCAACGGTTTCTCGCGTCTCCCCTTGATCACTCACTTCACCGACCGTCCGCAAACGTCGATAGCCATCGTGGTCTTACCCCTTGTTATCACGCGGAGATGGTCATGCGAAACACGTCGATTCTCGTCCTCACTCTCGCCGGATTTGGTCTGGGCCTCGCGGGTTGCGCGACTTCCACCAACCGCGCAAGCAACGTAAGCGACGCCTCGGGTATCACCGTCTCGACCTCGTCCGACCTCAACCAACTGGTCGTCGAACTCGCCCGCTACGATCAACACAGCCCCGCGGGCATCGCCGTGTCCTCGGCTGGCCGCGTGTTCGTCACCTTCCCCTGGCTCGACCAACAACCCACTCCCGCCGTGGGCGAACTCCTGCCCACCGGCGAAACCGTCGCCTACCCCAACCTCACCTGGAACCAGTGGGACGCCAAGCCCGGCCCGTCCGCCCTCCGCGCTATCGTCTCGGCCCAAGCCCTCACCATCACCCAAGACCAAGGCCGAGAATTCCTCTGGATCCTCGACTCGGGCAACCCCCGACAACGCGGCGTCATCGTGGCCGGCCCCAAACTCTTTAAGATCGACCTCGCCGACGACAGTGTCGCTCAGGTCTTCTACTTCGACCACCAACGCGACTTCGCCGCCGACAGCGTGCTCAGCGACCTGCGCGTCGATGCCCAACACAACGTGGCCTACCTGTCCGACGCCCAGCGCGGCGGCATCTATGTCGTGGACCTCAAACAGCGACAGACGCGGGCCGTACTGATCGACCACGACTCGACCCGCCCCGAGCCGGGCGTGGCGTTGCAAGCGGGGAGCGGTCAAGGTGATGCGCAAATCCGCCTCGGCGTGGCCGGGCTCGAACTCTCGGCCGACGGCGACTACCTCTACTACCACGCCCTCGTCGGCCGCACGCTCTACCGCGTGCCCACCGCGGTCCTGCGGGATGAACACGCCGGTGAACAAGCCGTCGCCGACGCCGTCGAAAACCTCGGCACGACCGGCTCGGCGATGGACGGGCTCAAATTCAATCACGCCACCGGCGAACTCTACATGACCGCCCTCGAACACAACGCCGTGTTCGTTCGCCGCGCCTCGGGCCACATCGAAACCCTCGTCGCCGACGGCCGACTGCGTTGGCCCGACTCGCTCGCTCTCGCCAACGACGGCTACCTCTACCTCACCGCGTCGGCCCGCCACCTCAAGAAGCCGTACGCCTCGCGTCAGCTCCACGACGAGCCGGGGTATGTGCTGAAGGTGTCGCTGGAGTATCTGGAGATCGCGGCGTTGGCCGCCCGCGAAGCAGAAGAAGCGCAGCGGGCGTTTGAAGAATCCCAAGCCCTCGCCGCTGCGGCGCAGGAGCGGGTCGAAGCCGCGCGTCAGACCGCCGCGGCCGAAGCCCGCGTGGCCCAGTCGGCGTTGCGTGAAGTCAGCGCCGCCGCCGAGCAAGTCACCGTCCGTCAATTTGAAGTGGCCCGGGCCGAGCAGGCCGCCGCCGACCAACTCAAGCGTGAAGAACAGGCGGCGCTGCAAGCCCAGCAAGACGCCCAAGCCGCCGCCGACCAGGCCGAGGCGTCGGATGACGCGGCCCGTGTCGCCGAAGAAGCCGCCCGCATCGCCCTGCTCAAAGCCGCTGAAGCGCAGGAAGCGCTCGCCGCCGCTCAAGAGGCCGCGTCCACCGCCGACCAATCGCTCGCCGCCGCCAAGGCCGCGGAAGCCGCCCTCGTTCAAGCCGTCGCCCACGCCGAGGCCGCTCAAGGTTTGGCGTTGGAATCACGGCAAACCGCCGACCGCCTGCAGGCCGCCGCCGAGGCGTACCAGGCGCGGGCCCAAGTCGCCGCCGACGCGTGGGCCGCCGAGAACAGTTACGCCCGAGAGTTTGTCGCCGCCGCCAAGCGAGCCGAGCAAATCGCCGCCGCCGCCGCCCGTTCGTGGGAACAAGCCCAACTCGCCGAGGTCCGCACGAAAGGACCGAGCGCCCCGATCGCGGAGCGTCTCGAGTTGGCCGACGTGCCGACCAACGATTAAGTGGCGTTGCCACTCACAACTTCAAGACACGAACCACTTCGTCGAGGTCCTTATCGCCCCGGCCGCTGAGGTTCATGACGATCACTTGGTCGCGGGGCATCTCCGCCGCGAGTTTGAGCGTGTGGGCCATCGCGTGGCTGCACTCGAGGGCGGGGAGGATGCCTTCGAGTTTGGACATCAGCCCGAACGCTTCGAGCGCTTCGCGGTCGGTCACGCTGGCGTACGTCACCCGTCCCGAGTCTTTCCAGTAGGCGTGCTCGGGGCCGACGCCGGGGTAATCGAGGCCGGCGGACACCGAGTGGACCGGGGCGGTTTGGCCGTCGTCGTCCTGGAGGACGTAGGACAGCGAGCCGTGGAGGACGCCGGGCTGGCCGTAGGATAGCGATGCGGCGTGCTTGCCGAATTCGGTGCCGACGCCGCCGGGCTCAACGCCGACGAGTTTGACGTGGTCGGCCTCGGGGTTGGTCGCAAACGGGTGGAACATGCCCGCGGCGTTGGACCCGCCGCCCACGCAGGCGGTGATGCAGTCGGGCAGTCGGCCGATTTGATCGAGGCACTGCCGGTAGGTTTCCTTACCGATGACGGATTGGAAATCGCGGACGATCATCGGGAACGGGTGCGGGCCGACGACGCTGCCGATGGTGTAGTGGGTGGTTTCGCTGGTGGCCATCCAGTCGCGCATCGCGGCGTTGGTCGCGTCTTTGAGCGTCTTGCTGCCCGACTCGACGCCGGTGACTTTCGCGCCCATGAGCCGCATCCGCAGGACGTTGGGGCGTTGGCGGCGCATGTCCTCGGTGCCCATGAAGACTTCGCAGTCCAGGCCAAACTTGGCGGCAGCGGTGGCGGTCGCGACGCCGTGCTGGCCGGCCCCGGTCTCGGCGATGATGCGCTTTTTGCCCATGCGGATCGTCAGCAAGCACTGCCCGATCGCGTTATTGATCTTGTGTGCCCCGGTATGGGCAAGGTCTTCCCGCTTGATCCAAATCTCACCCCCGGCACTTTTTACCCCGTTGTCCGTCGCATTTTGGCGGGCGAGTTCGGTCAGCCGCGGGGCGAACTGCAGCGGCGTGGCCCGGCCGATGTAGTCGCGGTTGAGCGTTTCCATCTGCTGCACAAACTCCGGATCGTTTTTGGCCGCAGCGTAGACTTCGCCCAGTTCGGTGACGGCCTTTTGCAGCGTTTCGGGGATGAAGCTGCCGCCGAACATGCCGTAGTGCCCCCGGGCATCGGGGACTAAAGTCGCGGCGGGGGAGGCGGGCGAAGCACTGTCGGTGGCGGGTCGGTTCATGACAAATTCTCTTCATTCACGCTCTGGGCGTACTCAATTCCCAGGGCGGGCGGCTTGGCGTTGGCGGGCGAGGTCGCGTTGTTTCAGGGCGTTTTTGTAGATCGGGTTTTGCGGATCGTTGTAGAGACGGAAGACGTTCTCAAACCCTAGTCTAGCCTCGCGGTAGCGCCGGTCCACGAGTTTGCCGTGGGCATCTTTGTAAAGCCGTTGGACATCGGCGATGAGTTGGGACTCGAGTTCGGTGTAGCGTTTTTGGGCGATGGCGAGTTCGACGGGGGGCTTGCCGCCCCAGTCGTCGCGGTCGTCGGTGAAATCGTCGCCGAAGGCGTAGGAGAGGGCGGTCTTGTAAGCGAAAAAGGCGCGGAAGGCGTTTCGCGGATCGGCACCAATCATGCCGTAGAACGCCTCGGCCTCGTCGAAATGCTGGCCCGCGGTTCGGGGCGACGCCTCTTGCCGAGGCAGGGGATCTCGGATCGCCACGGCGATCTCCCGGTCGCTGAGCACCGGTACGTCCGGGCCGACCTGCGCATCGTGACTATCCGCTCCGGTGGACAAGAAAAACGCCACCCCGAAAATCGTGATCCAAAACCCCGCGATCGCCAGCCACAGCTTGGTCCGCGGGCTCATGCCCGGCTTGGGCGGTAGGGCGTTGGCCGTACCCACATCTCCGGATTCGCTGCCCGGTGAATGCGTCACGGTCGGCCCTTGAGCGTCTCCCTGACGCAAGGCCACGGTCATCACCGGTTGATTACCCACCACGATCTGATCGCCGTCTTGCAACGCTCGCGGCTTGCGGCCGATGGCGCGGTTGTTGAGTTGCGTGCCGTTTTTTGAAAGGTTGCCCACGACCCAGCGATCGTCCTCGAACCGCAGCTCGCCGTGGACCCGCGAGACCGTGGCCAAGTCGACCACGATCGGGTTATCCATCCCCCGGCCGAACGTCGCGGGGGAATGATTCACCCGCACCCGCTGACCCGCCGTGGGCCCGGCGTTGATCGTGATTTCCAGCAGGTGTTCATTCAAAACAGGTCGCCTTTGATGTAACGGATGATCATCGGCGAAAACACGATGACCACCACGGAGATCATAATCATCATCGACGGCACGAGTATGCGTAGGCTCGCCGAGGCGGATTTTTTCTCGGCGATCACGCCGCGGTGCGCTCGCAGCATGTCGGCCTGAACCTTGAGGATGGCCGACATCGGCGTGCCGAGCTTTTCGCTTTGGTTTACCGAGGCGATGACGCTGCGCAGGCTTTCGAGGGGGATACGTTGTCCAAGGTTTTTCAGCGCGGTGGCCCGCGTCGCGCCGTATTCGATCTCGGATAACGCGATCCTGAGTTCCTGGTTGAGTTCGTCTTCGGGGTTGTCGCGGATGAGCGTTTGGATCGCTTCGCCGAAGCTCGAACCGGCGGACATGACCAACGCCACGAGGTCCAGCGTGTAGGGCAGCTGCTTGGCGATGCGGATCACGCGGCGATTGCGTGCGCCGTG
>CAYPCC010000160.1:0-5776 GCA_964409095.1 uncultured Phycisphaera sp.
GTAAAGCCGACGGCGAGGTGCTCACGCCGTTTGGTCGGGAGTTTGCCCGGCGGGCGAAGGACCGCGAGTCGCCGCTGGGTGTGCGCGACACGTTGCTGCGGATGGACGCCTCGATCGACGCGGCCCGGCAACCATTGAGTGAGGCGATCCAAACGCTGACCGCCCCGCCAACGCCAACACGGTACGACCGGCTGCTCGCGTCGGTGCGCAGCGGCGAAGTTGTCGTCCTCCTGTGCCCCGAGCGTGAGCGGGTCATCCCCGTGGCCGAGATGTTCACGCCCGCTGCCGCCGACACGCCGCCCCGCTTCATCGGCGAAGACCGCCTGACCGGCACGCTGGTTGCCATGCAGATTGAGCAGCCGCCGCTGGTCGTGTTTGTCCGCGACACGCCGGTGAGCGTGACGAATCCGCGCGGCGGTTTGTCGCACGTGGCGAGCCGATTGGCCACCGCCGACTTCGCGGTCGCCGAATGGGCCGTAGGCGGAGGCGGCAACGACCCGCGTAGTCAAGAGCAAGCTGTCGCCGCCCCGCCGCCCCAGCCAGCCGAGGGGCAGCGGGCGGTGTGGGTCGTGCCGACGCTGTCGCTGGACCGCACGACGCAGGCCGACCGCGAGTTGGTGGCGGGCGTGCTCGGGAAACGATTGGCCGCGGGCGACGGGGTATTGATGTGCTTCAGCTACGACGCCGAGGCGTTGTTCCGCCCGGCCGACCCGCTGATCGGATTGGCCGGGGCCTGGGGCTTGGCCCCTCAGATGCACCAACTGCTATTACACGAGGGCCTCGGGCCCGATGGCCGACCGCGGAGCGAAGCGACGTGGCTGGTGCGCGATTGGCCGAGCGACTCGCCGTTGGGCGGGGCGTTGGCGGGGCGCGAGGTGCAACTGATCGCCCCGACGCCGATCGACTTCAAGCCGCGGGCGGACATCGCCACGACCGCGTTGGTGCAGCTGGGCTTCCCCAAGACGTGGGTCGCAACGGGCCTGACCACGCCGCAGGAAATCGCCGCGTCGAGTTACACCGAAGACGATGCGGTGGCTGACCCCGTCGTCGCCGCGACCGCGGTGCGGGTGGACGCCGCCGACGGCGAAGAAGCCCAGGACGCGGGTCGGCTGATGGTGTTCACCGAGCGGCACTGGCTGTCCGACCAGCAGGCCGGGCGTCGGCTGGGCAACAGCGAGTTGTTCGTCAATAGCGTGTACTGGTTAGCGGGGCTGGACGAAGCGATCGCCGCAACACCGCGCAGCCAAGACATCCGCCGGGTCGCCGCCCTGAGCGACGGGCAACAACTGACCTACCGGTTGATCCTGCTCGCGGGGTTGCCGGGGCTGACGCTGGTGGCGGGCACGGGCGTGTGGTTCGTGCGGCGGCGCGGATGAGGGTCGGTGTTCAGGGAGCAAATCGTTAAGCTATTCGCTTGCCGAGATTTCTCGGCCGGGAATCGAAGCGCGTGAATTTTAGAACCACCTTGGTGATGTTGGTCTTGCTGGCGGGGATCGCCGGGGCTTACCTGTGGCTGCGTTCGGCGGGTCCCGGCACGGCCACCACCCCCGACGCGGCACCCGAAGCGTTTGTCACCGGCCGCGACTTTCAAGCCATTGTCCTCGAACTTACGGGCCAAACGATCGAGTTGGAGCGTCAAGACCGCGGCTGGTGGCAAACCGCGCCCGTCCGTTTCCCCGTCACCGGCGAAGCCGTCGAAACCCTGATCAACGCCGGGCTGTCGCTCACGCCGCGGGAGACGTTTTCGTTTGCCGCTGACGACCCGCTCGTCACCGATCAAGAAGACGCCCTGGCGTCCCTCGGCCTCGACCCGCAGCGGGCGACCGTCACCTTCCGCAGCGACACCGGCGAGCACCGGCTCCGCCTAGGCGACACCAATGTCGCGGGCTCGGCCTACCTGCAATTGCCCGATGCCGACGCGGTGTATCTCGTCGACGCGGCCCTGCACCACGCGGTGTTCAATGCGGACCCCAAGACCTGGCGGCCCACGAAACTCCCGACCCTCGACGCCAGCCGCGTCAACCGACTCGCCCTCACCGGCGGCCCAGAATCCCTCGAACTGACCCGCACCGCCGAGGGCTGGTCGCTCCGACCCGATGGCGGCGAACGGGCCAACGACGAGCTGGCCCTACAACTCGCCACCATCGCCCAGCAACTCCAGCCGCGCAGCTACGTCAGCGACGACCCCGCTTCGCTGGGCCAATACGGCCTGGCTAAGCCGCAACTCATACTCACCACCGCCGACGCCGCGGGGAGCGAGCAAACCCTCCGCGTCGGCCAGCCGGCCGACCTCGCGGCCACGACGCTTTACGCCACGTGGTCCGACACCGACGCGCCTTCGCCGGTGGTGATTACGCTGCCCGCCGCGCCCTTGAACCAACTCGATCAGCTCACCGCGGACATGCTGCGAGACGCCCGCGTCGTGACCGCCTTGCCCGGCACGATCCGCGGGCAGCGGGTCAATCGCGTCGGCCGGGACACGCTGGACCTGGGCCAAGGCGTGGACGGGTCGGGCCTGACCTATGTCGAACCGCAGACCGGCTACCCCCCCGACCCCGAGCGGGCCGCCGCCTGGCTCACCACGCTGACCCGCGTCACGCCCGTGGGCCACGCCCGCGCCCCACGCGAAGCCCAAGCCCCGCTGGCCCTGATCGAACTCCGTCTCACCGGCGGCCGCACGGAACACGTCCGCCTTTACGCCGACCGCGACGGCCGGGAAGACGTGGTTCTCGCGGTCCGCGAAAACGAAGCGGTCGCGGCGCTGGTCCCCCGCGATCAGGTCGCGCCGTTGCTCGCGCCCGTGGTGACTCAGCGCGACCGCCGCCTACCGGAAGTTGGGGCGATCCAAGAACTCCGCCTGACCCGCGACGACGGCGAGGCGTTTGGCTTCACCCGCGAAGGCATCGACTGGGTCCCCCAAAACCCCGACTTCACCGCCGACTGGGAGGCCGATCGTTTTACTGAACTCGGCCAGTGGGTGCATAGCCCGCAGGTCGAATCGTGGACCGCGTTGTCGGAGTTGCCCCGCGGACCGATCGCCCGGCTGTCGCTCGGTGAAGATCGGCCGGCCTACGCGGTCAACGTCGATCAAAACCTCGGCCAACGCACCGACCTGCCCGGCGTGTTCCAACTGCCGCCCGCCGTCGCCGCGCTGTTTGCCGAGGAATATCGCCAGCGTTTACTGCTGCCCTATCGGCCCGAGCAGATCACCCGCGTCGAGTTGGGGATCGAGCCGTTCGCCGAGTACGACGCCCCGCCCGCTGCGGCCGTGGTCCGCCGCGATGCGCAAGGCGTGTTCGTCGACGCCCAAGACCAGCGTTACGCCGACCAAAACGAATGCGCGACGCTGCTCAACGCCCTCGCCGGGCTATCTGCCAAGCGGTTCATCCCGCCGCTGCCCGAGGGCCAACGGCAAACGCCGATTAAGTTTTGGCAACTGCAGACCGCCGACGGCCAAACCCACCGGTTACGCCGCTACAACCAAGGCGTCTGGTCGCTCGACAACGAACCCTATTTTTACATCGACGTCGATACCGATCGGCAACTCACGCAGAAAAACACCGCGTGGGGACAGGCGTTGCAACGGCCCGCCGTTCCGTAAGTCACGCTCCGTGACCCCTCAAACACACGATCACACTTCCGACACGGCTTTGGCTTCCGCGGCCCGCTGGGCCTTGGCCAGGTCGCTGCGGGACTCTTCGAGGTCCGAGAGGTAGCCCGCGTCGATGTCGCCGGTGACGTAACGGCCGTCGAACACCGAGCACTCAAACTCTTCGATATGCGTATTGCCTTCGCGGGCACACTCGATCAAGTCCTCGAGGTCTTGATACAGCAGCCAGTCGGCCCCGATCTCGGCGGCGATCTCGTCGATGCTGCGGTTGTGGGCGATGAGCTCGTGGGCCGCGGGCATGTCGATGCCGTAGACGTTGGGGTGGCGCACGGGCGGAGCTGCCGAGCAGTAGTACACCTTTTTCGCCCCCGACTGCCGGGCCATCTGGATGATCTGGCTGCACGTCGTGCCGCGCACGATCGAGTCGTCCACCAGGCAAACCACCTTGCCACGGAACTCCAGTTCGATGGGGTTGAGTTTCTTGCGGACGCTGTTGCGCCGCTCGGTTTGGCCGGGCATGATGAAGGTTCGGCCGATGTAGCGGTTCTTGATGAAGCCTTCCCGGTATTTCACGCCCAGTTCGACCGCCATCGATAACGCCGAGGTCCGCCCCGAGTCGGGGATGGGCATCACGACATCGATATCGTGGTCGGGCTGCAGCCGCCTGATTTTCTCAGCCAGCTTTTCGCCCATGCGCAGCCGGGCTTTATACACGCTGATCCCGTCGACAAACGAGTCGGGCCGGGCGAGGTAGACGTGTTCAAAAATGCAGGGCGAGAGCCTGGGCGCTTCGGCACACTGCTGCTCAAAGACCTTGCCCCGCCGATCGACGTAGATCGCTTCGCCCGGGGCGACATCGCGGACGACTTCGTAGCCCATGGAATCCAGAGCGACGGATTCGCTGGCGAACATGGTCTCGACGCCGTGGAGCGTGTGGCGTTGGCCGTAGATCAGCGGGCGGATGCCGTGGGGGTCGCGGAAGGCGACGACGCCGTGGCCGTTGATCATCGCCACCGCCGCATAGGCCCCGCGGCAACGCCGATGCACCTGCGCCACGGCCCGGAAGACGCCGTGGGGCGTGGGCGCGGGATCGCCGATCGCTTGGAGTTCATGGGCGAAGACGTTGAGCAGGACTTCGCTGTCGCTGGAGGTGTTGACGTGACGGAGGTCGGTCTGGAAGACCTCTTTGACGAGTTGGTCGGCGTTGGTGAGGTTGCCGTTGTGGGCCAGCGTGATGCCGTAGGGCGCATTGACGTAGAACGGCTGGGCCTCGCTGGACGACGAGCAGCCGGCCGTAGGGTATCGGCAGTGGCCGATGCCCATGGTGCCCATGAGTTTTTTCATGTGCTTGGTGCGGAAGACGTCGCGGACCAGGCCGTTGTCCTTGCGGAGGCGCAGCGTGCCGCCGTCACAGGTGGCGATCCCCGCCGCGTCCTGCCCTCGGTGCTGCAGGACGGTGAGGGCGTCGTAGAGACGCTGATTGACGTTGGTTTGAGCGACGAGGCCAACAATTCCGCACATGGCGGGATTGTAGCGGATGCGGTTGTGGAACGGGGCAAGGCCGTCACCGCAGATTTCGCAGATTGCGCCGATTCAGATTCAAGCCACCAAGCATGCAAATTGGAAAACGCCTGGGTGCCGCAAACCGCAACCAGCGAACAAACTAACCCGAAAATTTTCGGTCTTCAATCTGCGTCATAAGCGAAATCTGCGGTTAGGGCTGCGTGCCTTTCAGCACCGCATCCCCGCCCCCGGAAGTGCCCTTTCACCCGCCTCGCAGAACTCGTGTTCGAGGTAGCGGGCGACGTAGTCGATGATGCTTTTGGCTTCGGGGATGTCGGGGTTGGCGGTGGTGCCCATCGGCTCGAACCGCATGTCCTTGAATCGGCGGACCGCCTCTTCCAACGGCAGGCCGTACTGCAACGCCAACGAAAGCGCTCGGCAGAACGCCTGCATCAGGCCCGACAGCGTCGATCCCTCTTTGGACATCTTGACGAACACCTCGCCGGGCGTGCCGTTCTCGAACAGGCCGATGGTGAGGTAGCCCTCGTGGCCCATGATCTGGAACTTGTGGGTGATCGAGTCGCGGCTGGGGAGAAGACTCTGGCGTTGGGTGACCATCCGTGGTGCTCCAAAGGTTGTTTGCGGGGATTGGTGGGCGGGGCG
>CAYPCC010000160.1:5786-6932 GCA_964409095.1 uncultured Phycisphaera sp.
GGCGATCCGCCAAGGTACCGATAATCGCTTGCTTGTACTATCGGTCAGCCCCGAAACCCGGCTTGAGATTCTAGTCGGACAGCCCGCTATGATCGCCCCCGTGTCCGCCCAACCCGAAAATCCCGCTGCTTTCCCGATCAACGCCTTGCTGCGTTGGTACCGCGACCATCAGCGTGAACTGCCCTTCCGCCCCACCGGCGACCGCCCCGCCAACCCGTACCACGTCCTGGTCAGCGAGGCGATGGCTCAGCAGACCCAAATCGCCACGGTCGTGCCGTATTTCCACCGGTTTGTCGAAGCGTTTCCCACGGTGCAAGACCTCGCCGACGCCGACGAACAGCAAGTGCTCACGCTCTGGCAAGGCTTGGGCTACTACCGCCGGGCGCGGAACCTCCACGCCGCAGCAAAAACGATCGTCCGCGACTTCGCCGGGCAAGTCCCCCGCACCGCCGAGGCACTACTCCGACTTCCGGGGGTCGGCCGGTACACCGCCGGGGCCGTCGCTTCGGTGGCCTACAACACCGCCGCCCCGATCGTGGACGGCAACGTCGCCCGCGTCTTCGCCCGCTACTTCCTCATCGAAGACGCGATCGACAAACACGCGACACTGAAAGATCTGTGGCGGTTGGCCGAGGCACTGGTCGAGGCGTCAGGCTCGCCCCGCGACTTCAACCAGGGCGTCATGGAACTCGGCGCGTTGGTCTGTACCCCAAAGTCGGCCAAGTGTCTGTACTGCCCGCTCAGCGAAACCTGCGCCGCCCACGCCGCGGGCCGCGTCGTCGACCTGCCGGTGAAGACGCCCAAGAAAAAACCCATTGCCGTGACGCACACCGTGTTAGCGATCCACCGCCACGGCAAGTATCTCTTCGAGCAGCGCCCCGCCGAGGGGTTGTGGTCGAACATGTGGCAGATGCCCACGCTCGAAAACGCCGACGCCTCCACCGCGGCCGCCTTCGTCAAAGACCGATTCAACCTCACGATCGACGAGCCGCAAACCGTCGCCAGCTTCACCCACGCCACGACCCACCGCACGATCCGCTTTGACCTCTACCGCTGCCGTGTCGAAGCCGGCCGACTCGCTGCCAAGACCGGCCAGTGGCGCACGCGCGACCAACTCGACGACCTCCCGCTCGCCAAGCCGCAACT
>CAYPCC010000161.1:0-6844 GCA_964409095.1 uncultured Phycisphaera sp.
CGAAGGTGGGTTCTTCGTGGGTGGGGAAGAGGAAGGCGAGCGGGCCGAAGCGCTAGGGCAGGTCAGTGAGCTTGACCTTATCGACGGGGGTATCGACCTGGATATCGAAGTCGTAGACCCAGAACTCATCGAAGTTGCAGAGGACGACGTAGTGGGGTCGGCCGGGGACGAGGCGGGTCCAGTAGTCGAAGGCCTGCTGGTAGGCGGTGGCGAGATCGACACCTCGCTTTTACATTTCGATCAGGACGTGGGGCTTCCAGACGAGGTCGGCAAAGGCGGTGCCGCCTTTGGTTTTCTTGATGCGTTCTTCGTAGGAGGCGCCGGCGTCGAGGACGCCGGGCTGGCCGAAGGCTTGGAAGAGGTGGTCGAGGAAGACCTGGGCTTGGCCCTTCTCGTCGCCGGTGATGTATTGGTCAGCCCACGCGACAAACTGGGTGAGGCGTTGCGTGCGCTTGGCATCGGGGGTGATGGGCATCGAGGGGATTCCGGAAGGTGTTGAAAAAGCAGATCATACTGATGTAAGAGAGAACTGGGGTGTAGGCGCAAAAAAACCCCAGCGAGGACGCCGGGGCTGGGGAGATTACGCGGTGGTGAGCAGCAAAGTGGCTTAGGCCACGGCTTCTTCGCGGATGTGGACTTTGCGGCCCTGGAACTCGACGGTGCCGGGGGTGAGGGCAAAGAGAGTGTCGTCGCGGCCGATGCCGACGTTGAACCCGGGCTTGAACTTGGTGCCGCACTGGCGGACGATGATAGAGCCGGCCTTGGCGGCCTGGCCGCCGTAGATCTTGATGCCGCGGAATTGGGGGTTGGAGTCACGACCGTTTTTGGTCGAGCCTTGTCCTTTTTTATGTGCCATGGTGGAACTCGTGGGGCTGGGGGTGTTTGGGTCTGCTTTGAGGCAGGGGGTGACAGTGGGGGTTCGCCGGGTCCGGGGGTGGGCGGGGGTGGCCGGGGGTGTGGCGAGCCGGATAGTTTAGCGTAACCTGGCGGGTGTTGGCAAGCGGGTGGTCGAAGCGGGGCCGAACGACGGCGGAGCGTGGGTCGGGCGGGGCCGAGGGCGGGGCTTCGGGGCCGGGGCAAGGTCCGACAAGAAGGACTCGGCCAGCGTTGGCGTCCGGGGCGGGCGGTCTTCTCGGACCCGCAGCTTGGGTGTTTAAAACCACTTGCGTCGGATGAGGGTGCGATTTAGACTGCTTGCCCGGTTGGGTTGATCTGTATTCATTTTGCGGATTAGTCCTTAGAAGTTGGTGAGTTGATTTTACGGTCGGTTGCGTCACCCGCGATCGGCTCCCGCCTGATTGAATTTAGTCCCCGCATCGGAGGCCTTGCTTTGCTTAAACGTCAACACGCTGCCGTTGTTCTCGTGACGTGTGTCGCCCTGATTTCAGTGGCGAATCCTCGGGCCACCGCCCAGGACACCACCGCTGCGGAACTGCTCCAACAAGGTCTTTCGCTGATGGAAGCCGGCGACGCCCAAGCCGCCAAGCAGGTGCTCGAACAGATCGACGCGATGTCGATTACCAAGGAGCAGCGGCAAACGCTTTACGCGGCGTTGACCGACCTCGAGACGACGCTCGCCGACGCCCCGGCGGCCGCGGCCGTCTCCGAAGCGGAAGCCGCGCCGCAAGCCCCGGAAGCCCCGGAAGCCGAAGCCGCCCCCGCCGTGGAAGCCGCCGAGCCCGCCGCCGCCGAGCCAACCGCGCAAGACGTGATCGCCCAGGCCGACGCCGCCGCCGCGACCGACCCCGGCACCGCGATCGCGCTGTACACCTCCATCATTGAAGAAGGCGGCCAAGCGGGCGAAACCGCTCAGGCCCGGATGGCGGACCTGTTGCGTGAGCTCAACGGCGACGTGACCCAGGCCAAGCGCACCCTCGACTCGGCCGAGGCCGACCTCGCCGCGGGCCGTTTCGAGCAAGCCGAAAACAAGTTTGCCGCCGTGAGCGCCTCGGGCGTGGAACTGGGTTGGTTTGACCAGCAGCGCATCAGCCGCGGCGTCGACCGTATCGCCGAGACCTCGGCGAGTGTCGCCCCACCAGCGCCACAAGCCGTCGAGTCCGCCCCCCCAGCGGCCCCGCCGACGCCCGTGGCCGCGGCCCCGGCGGTCGCGCCCGTCGCCTCGCCCCGCCTCTCCAACGAGAGCGACCTGATCGTCGAGGCCCGCAAGACGATGGCCAACGAGTTCTACAACGACGCCCAGCAGGCCATGGAGCAAGGCTACGACGCCTTGGCGATCAACCTGCTCAGCAAGGCCGAGGAACTCGATCCCAACAACCCCGCGATCCAAGCCAGCCTGAATCAAGCCAATGCCTCGGCCGGGAACAACGCCCAGCTGACCAACGCCGTGGACAATTTCAAGCTGCGTCGTGACGCCGCCGAGGCCGCCTACGACGACGCGATGTCCGACGCGACCGACAAGCTCAACGCTGGCGACTTCGCCGGGGCCGCTAACGACGCCGCCATCGCCAAGACCACCATCGAACGCAGCCAGGAGTTCTTCAGCGTCAGCGAATACGAAGACATGCGTCGCACCGCGACCGAGCTGTCGATGAAGATTAACCAGCAACAAGTGGCCGCCGCGCTCGAAGCCGAGCGGATCGCGGCCCGGATCGCCGACAACGAAAACGAAGCCGCCCGCAAGCAGGCCGCCGTCGACAACGCCCGGGAAGTCCGCGACCTGATTATCCAGGCCCGTCAGTTCCAAAAGGAAATGAAATACGACGACGCCCTGCTGCTGCTCGATCGTGCCCTGTTCATCGAACCCAACAACTTCACCGCTCAGCTGCTCAAGGAAGTCATCGAAGACTCGCAGATCGCGGTGACATGGCAAAAGCTTGATCGTGAACGGCGTCTCGAAGGGGCGCGCAACGCGTTGGGCAACCGCGAAGCGATCATCACCTACAACGACCTGATCACCTTCCCCGAAGACTGGCCCGAGCTGTCGGACCGCCGCATCCGCGGCCTCGACGTCACCGGCGGCGAGTCCGAAGCCAACCGCGAAACCGCCCTGCGTCTGAAGAAGAGCGTGCCCATCAGCTTCGACGCCAACCCGCTCGAGTCGGTCATCGGGTACCTCCGCGAAACCACCGGCGCCAACATCTTCGTCAACTGGCCCGCGCTCATCGACGGGGCCGGCATCGAGCAGGACCTGGCGATCTCGCTGACCCTCAACAACGTCCCGGCCGAAAAAGCCCTCGAACTCGTCCTCCAACAAGCCTCCTCCGGCGGCTTCGGCGACCCCATCGCCTACTCCATCATCGACGGCGTCGTCACCATATCCACCGTCGAGGACCTCAAACGCTCCACCGACCTCCGCGTCTACGACATCCGTGACCTCTTGGTCCAAGTGCCCAACTTCACCGACGCCCCCGAATTCGACCTCACCGAGTCCTTGTCCAACACTAACTCCGGCGGCGGCGGCGGGGGTGGCGGCGGCGGGGGCAGCGGGTCGAGCATCTTCGGCGACGGCGAAGACGATACCGACGAAGATGAGGAAGTCACCCGCGCCGAGCTGATCGAACAGATCACCCTGCTCATCGAAGAAACCGTCGGCACCATCGAAGAGTGGGAAGACGAAGAGTCCACCGTCCGCGAGCTCAACAGCAACCTCATCATCAAAACCACCCCCGACAACCACCGCCAGATCAACAGCCTGCTCGCCCAACTCCGCGAAACCCGGGCGATCCAGATCTCCGTCGAAGCCCGCTTCCTGCTAGTCGATCGCAACTTCCTCGAATCGGTTCAGGTCGATTTCGATGTGGCTTGGGTCGGCGGTCAGGACGACGACGGCGGCGGGTTCCAGCCGATCAACGTGAACCAAACCTCGGCGGCGACCCGCAGCAACTCCGCCACCGGCGGTCTGGCCGGTCCGGTGCAAGACGCGCTGAGCTTCGAGCCTTTCTTCAGCAGCCCCGCGTTGGGTCTGGGCGTGAGCTTCATCGACGACCTCTCGGTCAACCTGCTGGTGGAAGCCACGCTGGCCAACCGCAACTCGATCTCGCTGACCGCGCCCCGCGTGACCTTCTTCAACGGCCAACGGGCCTACGTCGTGGTCGCCCGGCAGATCGCTTTCGTGTCCGACCTCGAACCCATCCCCGACGCCATCGGCTTCGACGTGACGGTGTCCGTGACCCAGTCGGGCGTCGTGCTCGACGTCGAAGGCACGATCTCGGCCGACCGCCGCTACGTCACGCTGACCCTCCGCCCCAGCCTCGCCGACGTCGCCGAGATCGCCGAGTTCGGCGTCAGCAGCGTGGGGGTCGTAGATGGTGGCGATGATGGCGGAACCGATGATCTTGTCCCCTTCACCGCCAACATCCAGCTCCCCATCCTCGACATCACCACCGTCCGTGCGACCGTCAGCGTTCCCGACCGCGGCACGCTCCTGGTCGGCGGTCAACGTCTGGTCGGCGAAACCGAGATCGAAGCCGGTGTCCCCGTGCTCTCGAAGATTCCGATCCTCAACCGCCTGTTCACCAACACCTCGAAGATCGAAGACGAACGCACCCTCTTGATCCTGATCAAGCCCACGATCATCATCCAAAACGAGCGCGAAGAAGACGCCTTCCCCGGCATCACCGAGAACCTCCAGGAACTCGGCCAGTCGATCAACTGATCGCCTGCGTCCGGCAAACTCAAACCCGACCGCCCGCCGCAAGGTGGGCGGTTTTTTTGTGGGGTAGATGTGGCTCTGCGTAGGTTATGCTTCAGCATAACACGCCCCCCACTCACTCCGCGTTATGCTGAAGCATAACCTACGCGAAACTATGCAAAAGTCTTCGATCAGCGGTGGATCGCCCGCCCTCCGCCCCCTACCGCTTACCCGACTCCAGCAGCGCCAACATCGTCAGCACCGCCGCCGCCTGAGCCGCGACGATCGCCGCCTGCCACCCGGCGAGCCGCCCGAGCATAACCCCGCCCAGCCCGGTCGCCAGCGTGGCCAGCAAGATCACCGTTAACGCCTTGCGTTTGCTCAGACCTTTACGCAATAGCCGATGCGAAAAGTGGTTGTGGTCGCCCTGCAGCGGACTCTTGCCCGCCATCACCCGCATCACCGTCACCGACGTGAAATCGTACACCGGCACCGCCAGCACCAACACCGGCATCAAAACCCCATACCACGCCCCCCCGCCCCCGGAAATGCCACCAGAAACCACGGCATCGACGGTGCTGCCGTCGGTGATGATGTAGGTCGTGCGGATCGAGATGACCGCGAGCATGAGGCCCACGACCAGCGATCCGCTGTCGCCCAGGTACAGCTTGGCCGGGGGCAGGTTGAACAGCAAAAACCCCAAGAGCGCCCCGACCAATAGCGCCGCCAGGCCCGCGACGAACCACTGCCCGCCGATGAGCGTGGCCGCGAGATACAGCCCCCCCGCCACCAGCCCGACGCCCGCGGCGAGGCCGTCCATGTTGTCCAAAAAGTTCATCGCGTTGGTGATCACCACGATCCACAGCACGCTCACGACGATCGACGCTGCTGACCCCCACACCCCGCCCACCTCGGGGTTGCTCAAAAGCGACAACACCCGCACGTCGCAAAGCAGCACCAGCCCCGCCGCCGCGGCGCATTGAGCGCCGAGTTTGGGCCACGCCCCCAGCGCCCGCCGGTCGTCGATCAGCCCCATGACGTGCATCGCCGCCAGCGCCACCAGCAGCCCCCCGCCGATCTTGGTCGTCTCCTGCAGCCCCGGCAGATGGGCCACCAACGCGTCCGCCCCGACGCCCGGCAGCAGGCCCCACACCTCGGCCGGCACCAGCCACACGCCCATGAGCACCCCCAGCATCGGCCAGGCGATCGCCGCAAACACCGCCACCCCCCCGGTGTTGGGCACCGGCGTCCGCCCCGGCAGCAACGCCAACTTGTGTGCTTCGGTCCCCGCCCGATCGATCAGACCCCACCGCAGACTCAGCCGCCGCGCCACGACGCACAACGGCACCACGATCGCAAACGCCAACACCGCCATCGATAAGCACAGCCAGATCATGGCCGTAGTGTGCGTTGCCCGCCGCTCCGTGTCGAATCGCTCAGTCGCCCAGGACGTACCCGAAGATCAGCGGGGCGACGATCGTCGCGTCGGACTGGATCATGTAGCTGGGGGTGGTGGGGGTGAGTTTGCCCCAGGTGATTTTTTCGTTGGGCACCGCGCCGCTGTATCCGCCGTAGCTGGTCGGGGCGTCGCAGACCTGGCAGAAGTAGCCCCAGAACGGGGTGTCTTCCCACTCCAAATCCTGGATCATCATGGGCACCGCGCAGATGGGGAAGTCGCCGGCGATGCCGCCGCCGACCTGGAAGAAGCCGATGCCCGGAAGTTTGGGGTTGTCTTTCATGGGCGTGGTGGTGTCGCGGTACCAGTGGGCGAGTTTGACCATGGCTTCGGTGCCAAAGCGGACGACCTGGCTGTGGTTGTCGAGGCCGCGTTTGATCGCCCAGCCGGTGAACATGTTGCCCTGGGTCGAGTCTTCCCAGCCGGGGGTGAAGACGGGGATGTTTTTTTCCATCGCCGCGAGCATCCACGAATCCTCGGCCGGCATCTGGTAGTGCTCGGCCAAATCTTCCTGCCGAAGCACGTCCCAGTAATACTCGTAGGGGAACTGCCGGGTGCCGTTTTTCAGGGCTGCGTCGTACAGATCGTAGAGGCGCTGCTCGACGTGGCGCATCACGTCTTCGGGGATGCAGGTGTCGGTGACGCGGTTCATGCCGCGTTCGTAGAGGGCCTGTTCATCCTCGGCCCGCAGGGCGCGCCAGTGGGGCACGAGCTCGTATTCCTTGCCGGCCAGGAGCAGGAAAATGTCTTCTTCGAGGTTGGCCCCGGTGCAGGTGATCGCGTGGCACTTGTCCTCG
>CAYPCC010000162.1:0-6820 GCA_964409095.1 uncultured Phycisphaera sp.
TGGTGGTGGGCCGATGCACCGCGAACCCGAGGGCCGAGCATTCGCTCTTTGACAATTGAATGGTTGGTGGCAAATCGTTTGCCGTGGCGGCCCCGGGTCGTTGACCCGTGGCTAAATGGGGGGATGCGGGGGTATGAAAAACCCGCGTGTTGGAGGACGCGGGTATCGAGTGGTTTGATTTTGTGGTTTGGGTCAGGCGACGGGGGCGACGGCTTCTTTGGGTTTTTCGATGACTTCGTCGACGAGGCCGTAGGCCTTGGCTTCCTGAGCGCCGAAGAATTTGTCGCGTTCGGCGTCTTTTTCGATCTGCTCGACGGTTTGTCCGGTGTAGCCGGCGAGGAGTTGGTTGAGTTCGTTTTTGGTTTTGAGGATTTCCTCGGCCTGGATTTTGACGTCCGAGGCTTGGCCGTAGATCCCGCCGTAGGGCTGGTGGATCATGACCTTGGCGTGGGGCAGGCAGTAGCGTTTGCCTTTGGTGCCGGCCGCGAGGGTCAGGGCGCCGCCGGACATGGCTTTGCCGATGCAGTAGGTGTTCACGTCGGAGCTGATGAAGTCCATCGTGTCGATCATGGCGAGCGTGTCGTCGACGCTGCCGCCGGGGCTGTTGATGTAGAGGTTGATGTCTTGGCCGGGCTTTTGGTTTTGCAGGTGCAGGAGCCGCATGACGACACCCATGGCGCTGGCGTGGTTGATTTCGCCAACGAGGAAGATGACGCGGTTTTCGAGCAGCAGCTCGTCGATGGTCATCTCGCGGTATCGGCCGATGGGCGGGGCGAGGCGGGCGTCGGGGTAGGGGTTGGCCATCGCCATGGCTTGGAGGCCTTGGTGCATGGCTTGGGGCATGAGGGACAGGGGGTTAAACGTGGAGTCCATGGTCAATCCTTTTGCGGTCCGGGGAGGCCGGGGGGAGGCCGGGGGGAGGCCGGGGGGAGCGTCGGGGTTGACGCGATCCGGCGTGGTTTCAATCTCTCGGAGCCGAAGGAGGGTTTCCAACGGTTCCGGGGGTCCGTGAACGAGCAATCATAGCAAAGCCACACCCCGGAAGGCGTCGATTGACGGATTCCGGGGTGCGGTGGATCGGGTCTTTGGTTTTGGGATGATTCGCGGGGCTTAGAGCGAGCCGGGCATGTCGTCGTGGTCGTCGTCGAGGTCGAGATCGAAGTCGATGTCGTCGGCGGTGAAGTCGGCGGCGCTGTCGGGCTTGGCCGACTGATTGGACTCTTCGAGCATTTTGCGGAGGTAGCCGTTTTCCCGACGGGTGGCTTCGAGGTCGAAGACGAGGTATTTGATGGACAGGCGGAGGTAGTCGAGGGACTCTTGGAGTTCGCCGACGGTTTTCTTGAGCTTGCCGTGGCGTTCTTTGGTTTGCTGGGCGAGTTGCTCGAGTTTTTCACGCTCGGCTTTGGGGAGGGTGCTGATCTCGCCCATCAGGTCGCCGAGTTTCTTTTGGAAGTCGTTTTCGTTCATCTCCGAAGCTCCGATCATAGAGTCGTGGGGGGGGTACGGCGGGCGAAGTGCAGGCCACTAATGAGTTATAGCACACGCCCCCGACCGGGCGAAAGGGAAGCCATACGGCGATTTAAATAAATTTTAAATCCTTAATCTGAAACAGGTTAGTATTTTTCAGACTGACTGCAGGCCCGAGGGGGTCTGCAGCGGTCGGGACGGATGTTGCCCGGACGCCACATCGGGGCGGTTGGCTGGAGCGGGATCACTTGGTGAAGATGACCTTGCCGCTGCCCGGGGTGATTTTGCCGAGGGTGTAGACCGTTTCGCCGGACTGGCGGAGTTTTTCCGCGACGGCCTCAGCGAAGTGGGGGCGGACGATCAGCGTGTAGCCGATGCCCATGTTGAAGACGCGGAGCATCTCGTCCTCGGCGATGTTGCCGTGCTTTTGGAGGAACTTGAACAGCGTCGGCACGGGCCAGCTCTTGCGGCTGAGCTTGGCGTCCACATGCTCCGGCAGCGCCCGATTCACGTTGCCCGGCAGCCCGCCGCCGGTGATGTGAGCCATGCCGCTGATCGGGCGTTTGCGTTTGTAACTTCGCAGCAAACGCACGATCGGCTTTACATAGATGCGGGTCGGTTCGAGCAGGACCTCGCCCAAGGTCTTGCCCGCGTGTTGCGGGTCGTTGTCGAAGTCGGGGTACACCTTGTTCAGATCGAGCTTGGCGTGCTTGATGACCGCCCGGACCAGGGTGTAGCCGTTGCTGTGGATGCCGCTGGACGCGAGGCCGAGCACGACGTCGTTTTTTTCGACCCGCTGGTCCCCCTCGATGATCCGGCCGAGTTCTACGACCCCGACCGAAAAGCCGGCCAAGTCGTAATCGCCCTTGCCGTAAACGTCCGGCATCTCCGCGGTCTCGCCACCGATGAGCGCACAATCCGCCAACTTGCACCCGTCGGCGACGCCCTTGACGATCCGCTCCATGTGGGAGGGGTCCACCGAATGGGTCCCGATGTAGTCCAGGAAGAACAACGGCTCGGCCCCCTGCACGATCATATCGTTGACGTTCATCGCCACGCAGTCCTGGCCGATCGTGTCGTGCTTGTCGAGTTGAATCGCCAGCAAGACCTTGGTCCCTACACCATCGGTACACGACACCAAGACGGGGTCTTTGTAGTTGCGTTTGAAGAGTTTTTCGTTGAAGTCGAGGCGGAACATGCCGGCGAACGCGCCGTGCTTGCCCAGCACCCGCGGGCCGTGGGTCTTGCGGAGGTGTTGCTGGATCCGCCCGACCATCGCGTCGCCCGCTTCGATCGACACGCCGGTGTCGGCGTAGGTCAGGCCGCCGCCGCCGCCGGAAGTTTTGCTCTTCGTTTGACTGGTGCCCGCAGGCTTTTTCTTGGCCATAAGCGGCGTAGTGTAGCAACCCGTCAAACGGGCGATCAAAGATCACCGGGCTACAGGGCTACACCCGCATCCGCCGCGTGTACACCAGCCACTCGACGAGCAGCAGCCCCAACGCCGCCCACGCGAACCACTGCCAGACTTCTCGCCGGATCAGCGACGCTTCCGCCGCGACCTGCACCACGCCCGACCCCACCGCCAGCCGGTCGGCCGGGCGGATGTCGCTCTCCCATTCGTCCAGCAGGTTCACCGGCAGCCGATCCAGCGGCGCATCGATCCCCGCCGCCGCATCCGCCTCGTAAAAACCCACCCGCTCGAACGCGGGCAGCGTCGCCCGCCCCGCCCGCGTCGTCGCCGAGAGCCGGCTCGGACCGCTGTAGCCCACCGTCGTCACGCCCGTCGGCACCGCCACCGTCGCCGAGTCGCCCGCCCGGAACGACAGCGTCGCGTCCACCGAATGCCCACCCCCGGAAGTATCGCTCGAAGAAGTTGCCGTGTTGCTCAGCCCCAGCGTCTCCAGCGCGTTGACCATAAACACCTGAAAACTCCAGTGGTGTGGCCAACGACTCTCCAGCACATCAAAACTCACCGCGACATGTCGCTGCTGCGCGTCCCGCGTCTCGGCGATCAGCGGCCCCGCCAAACCCACCGCCAACACCTTCGCGTCCAGCGGCACCGTCAACCGCCCCGGCCGACGCAGCGTCACATCGTCCAACACCACATACTGCATCAACGGGTGGTCCCGCGTCCAGGTCAACACCGCCTGCATCGACGGCGCGTCCTCGGCCGACGGCCGAACCGATAACCCCGGCACCGGCACCACGGCCCCAAACGACAAACTGCTCACCCTCGGCACGGCCGTCGGCGAATAACGATCGAACACGATCACGTCGTACCCCTCCATCCCGTTGGCCGGGTCGCCGTCCCGAAATACGTCCGGCGGGATCGCCTCGTACTCGGCTGGAGATTTGAGTTCCAATCGCTTCGCCCCCGCGGCGCGGATCGCTTCGCGGAGGTAACGGTTGCCTTCGGTCACGAGTAACACGCTCAGGCGTTGGGCGGGCAGGAGTTGGAGACGGGCGATATCGTCGGCCGGCAAAGCGTCGGCCTGATCGTGCATGACTTCGAGACTCGCGCCGCCCGACAACACCACATCGAACGTCACCGCCGCTTCGCCCAACGCCCCCGCCACCGTGTTGCCCTGATCGTCGGTTGTCGGCCCACTCGCGGCGGGCAGCGCTACCGCCCGCGTCCGCACCGCTCGGCCGTCCACCTTCAACGTCACGTTGGTCTTCGTCGCCACCCCGGTATTAGTCAGCCGGGCAAACACGCCGACTTGCGACGGTTGCTCGTAGTCCCGCCGGGCCGAGGCCGAGACGATCCCGACGTTGGTGGGCAACGCTTCGCCGATCCGCTCAAACGCCAACGTCGCCCCCGGCAACGCCAACGCCTCGGCCCCGTCCCGATGCACCCGCCCATCGCTAAACACATACACCGTCAACGCCTCGCCACCAGTTGCATTGCTTCCGGGGGCCGCGGTGTGCGGCTGAATCAAACCCAAGGCCGGCTCGATCCGACTCCGCTGGTCCGTCGGCCCGATCCCCCGAACCGCCGACCGCAGCAACCCCCGGTCCCGCGTAAACGACTGCACCACCTGCGCCCGCTCGGCAAAACTCACCACCATCGCCCCGCCGCCAGCCGTTGCATCCAAGTTGTCGATGAGCTCCAAACCGCGCTCTTTCGCTTCGTCCAGCCGGGTTTGATTCCCGGAAGTTTCCGCGTTCATCGACCCCGAATGATCGATCACGATCACCACCCGCTCGCCCGGCGACACCGTCGCCCGCTGCGTCGGCCGAGCCATCGCAATAAGCAACAACGCCAACAACAACAGCTGCAACCAAAGCAGCAGATTATTGCGAATCCGCTGAAACGGCGCATTGACCTGCAAGTCCTGGATCGCCTTCTTCCAAAGCAACGTCGACGGCACGACCATCGGCTTACGCTTGAGCTTCAAAAAATAAAGCGACACCAACAACGGGATGGTAATCCCCGCCGCGATCAGAGCCGTGAGCGGATTGAGAAAACTCATGCGCTTTCTCCGTTTACGGAATACATGAACGCCAAGACGCCGAGACGCCAAGACGCCAAGGAAGGCATCAAGGCAACGCTTCGCTTGACCATCAAGGACATGGAGACACGGAGGCACAAAGCAAGGCCCAAATAAAAACGATTCGCCTTGTTTCTTCTTGGCGTCTTGGCGTCTTGGCGTCTTGGCGTATCTGTTTTGTCTCGATTCATCCCAGTAGCCCCCTCTCGCGCAGGTATTTCAGCACGACCAATTCCACCGGTAGGTCCGTCGTCGCGCTCATGTAACTCAGCCCGCGCTGGGTGCAGGTGTCGCGGACGTGTTGGCAGTAAGCCTGCAGGTTGGCTTGGTACTTTTCGAGGAGCGCTTTGCTGATCGAGACCTCGGCCATATCGCCGTCTTCGAGGTCGGTGAGTTTGAGGTCGCCCACGACCCCGCCCTTGGCCGGGTCGATTTCCTGGGGCGACAGCAGTTGGATCGCGTAGGCGTCGTAGCGGTCCCCCGCGAGGTAACGCAGGGCGGCAGAGAGATCGCCCTTGTCGAAGAAATCGCTGACCAGCACGACAACGCCGGGGCGTTGGTTGAGCATCGCCAACTTTTTGCAGACCGCCGCGAGGTTGCCGCCCCCCCCGGCGTTGCCCGCCTTGCTTCCGGGGACGGCTTGTTGTTGGTTGAGCCAATCGACCATGCGCGGGATGGGGCGTCGGCCGCGCAACCCCTCGGCCGTGCCGGTGACGGTGTCGGTGAAGCTGTAGAGGTTCAGGCGGTTGTAGTGCGTCAGCGCGATGTAGCCCAGCGCCGCGGTCATCTGCTTGGCGTACATGAGTTTGTTCGGCTCGCCGTAGTTCATGCTTGCGGTGGTGTCGATCACCAGCGAGACCGAGAGGTCTTCTTCTTCCATGAACAGGCGGAGGAAGAGTTTGTCCAGCCGAGCGTAGAGGTTCCAATCGATCCGCCGGAGGTCGTCGCCGACGACGTAGTTGCGGTAGTCGGCAAACTCGACGGAGGCGCCGCGCTTCTTGGATCGACGTTCCCCCTGTACCGTGCCGCGCAACATCTTGCGCGAGCGCACGTCCAGCCGATCGAGTTGCCGCATGAACTCGGGGGTGAGCAGGGTGTCGGGATTGAGGGTTGGCGCGGGCATGAGTCAACAGCTCCAGCGGCGATAACGCCAAGTCGCCAAGACGCCAAGACGCCAAGGAAAAACGCAAGGCAGCGCTGCGGTGAACCACGGTGAACACGGAGACACAGAGACACGGAAGAATGCAGGAACCAAGGGTATTTGACGTGTTTCTTCTTGGCGTCTTGGCGTCTTGGCGTCTTGGCGTAAATCAGTTTTCATACCCTCACCCCCGCGGCCCCGGAAGCCTCGACCGGCAGGTTGTCGATGATGTCGTTCACGATCATGTCGGCGGTGATGCCCTCGGCCTGGCCTTCAAAATTCAGCAGCACCCGGTGACGCAACACCGGCAACATCACCTCGCTGATGTCGGCGACGGCGACGTGGGCCCGGCCATCCAAGAGCGCTTTAACTTTGCCACCGAGGACCAAGGCTTGCGCCGCCCGTGGAGACGCGCCAAAGCGCAGGAACTGCTTGGACAGCGACGTGGCGAACTCGCCCTCGGGGTGCGTCGCCAACACCGAACGGATGGCGTAGTCCTGCACATGCGGCGCGATCAGGACTTGCCGGGCGAGCTTCTGGTAGGTCACGATTTTCTCGGCGTCGAGCACCGGCTCGATCGTTGGGCTGACCGCCATCGTGGTGCGGTTGACGATCTCGTTGAGCTCTTGGCGGTTGGAGTAGCCGACATCGAGCTTGAGCATGAAGCGGTCGAGCTGGGCCTCGGGCAGCGGGTAGGTGCCTTCCTGCTCGATGGGGTTCT
>CAYPCC010000163.1:0-5922 GCA_964409095.1 uncultured Phycisphaera sp.
CCCCGGGCCCGCGATACAGTCATTCAGGCGCTGTACTTTTGCCCCGCCGGGCGCTACGTTTTTAGACCGCCGTTCACACAGTACTCCATGTCCAGAAGCAAGTCAGAAGCCACAGGCTGGATCGCCACTTCCCATATCACGCTGGCGATTCGTTTCAATCGTGATCAGTTCTATCGCTATCGAAAGTGGCTGGTGGACAAAGGATATGCTGATAAGACAGTTTATGGTGCCTTGACGCTTACCAAGCAGGTTTTCAAGTGGGGCTATCAGGAGGGCAAGCTCAGTGAGTATGCCCTTGTCAATGCGAAGGTGGAGAAGGCTCGAGCTAAGCCCCAGCCATGTTTTTCGACCGAGCAGGTCGAATTGATCTTGAAAAGCATCACCGGCATCGAGCAGGTTGCCTTTGCCATGCTCGCGTATGAGGGGCTGCGGGTCGGTGAGCTGGAGCAGTTGTGTTGGACTGACGTGAAGCTCGAGCGTGGATCGCTGGGCAAGTTACACGTCTGCAGGGGCGGATCAACGGCGGGCAAGACGAAAACCGGCCGCGACCGGTTCGTGCCGGTGCATCCCCGGGTCCGCCCGATGCTCGAAACACTGTTGAGGCGGCGCGGCGAGTCACGTGTCTTCCCGGAAGTGGCCGAGCGTCAATTGCTCAAGCGATTAAAGCAGGTGTGTAAGGAAATCGGGCTGCCCGATCCCGATTCGTTCAAGCTCCACAGCTTCCGCCACTATTTCGCCAGCATGTGTGCGAACCACCAAGTGGCTTACAAGAAAGCTCTGACTTGGCTCGGCCACCGCTCCTCAGACATCTTGGATTTGTACTACCACCTTAGTGATGCTGAGAGCCAGTCGGCGATGGCTCAGCTGGCAGTAGATACACCCGCGTATTCGAATGACATGCACGAGGTGTGTGATACGGCAAAGCACTCCGATCTTTCGGACGCCCCAGCACCCCCTTCTGAGGGCACTTTGAGGGCACGGGGGGTCAAAAATCGAAAATGCGTCAGAAGATGAGTGGGAAAAATCACTTATGACGCTGCTCGATTGTGAAGCGGAGAGGGCGGGATTCGAACCCGCGGTACACCGAAATGCACACTGGTTTTCGAAACCAGCTCCTTCAGCCGCTCGGACACCTCTCCGGGAGGATGCCACGCCGTGGGTCAGTAGGTGCGGGGGCGAACCGTACGATCAAGATCGTGGGGTCCGCTAGGGCACCGCTGCGGGTGGCGATCGGCAAGGCCGAGCATTGTAACCATATCGGCCGGGCGCTTTCCAGTCGCCGGCGATTGGGCTATTGTGACGATATCCCAGGAGCTGTTTTGGATGACCCAATCCCTCGAAAATGCAGAGCAACACCTCGCCCCCGGCCAACGGGTGACCGTGACCCAGCAAGTCCAGCACAAGGGCTGGACCGCGTCGGTCACTGGCGTCATCGAATCGCTGGAGCAACGCAAGACCGGCTCGTGGTTCGCCCACGCCAAGGATGACAAACTTTGGCTGGATCGGCTGGTCCTCAAAAAAGACGACGGCGAAATCGTCGTCTGCAACCTCGACCCCTACACCCGCGTGGAACGGGTCAGCACGCCAAACAACCCTGTGACGCCTATCGATTCAGACGATGACACGGCCACGCAGGCGGACGGTTGATGCGGATGGCCCAGCGCCCCCTCGACCACCAAGGCCTACCCGGAGGCTACCCCCTGCAGCCCGATTGGGAAGTCACGCCCCGCACCGTGCAAGCGATGCGGGAAGCGGGGGAAGATTTTGTGTTGCTGGACGTGCGCGAGCCCCGGGAGATCGCGGCCGCGGCGATCGACGGGGCGGTGGTCGTGCCGATGGGCGAGATCAAGTCGCGGCTGAGCGAACTCGAAGCCCACGCCGACCATAAGATCGTGGTGATGTGCCACCACGGCGCTCGCTCGATGCAGGTCACGGCGTTCCTTCGGCAGCACGAGTTCGACGATGTGTCGTCGATGGCGGGGGGGATCGATCTGTGGTCGCGTGATATCGACCCGGCGGTGCCGCGGTATTGAGCGAGTCGTTAGCCGTTAGCCTTTGGCCGTCAGAGCTGAAAATGGTCTGTAGCCTTCATCCATCCGGAATCTGATCATGACTCTGACCGACTGGCCTGCGCTTCACGGCGAGCACTTCGTCGACCAAAAAATCCTCGTTACCGGTGCGGCGGGCTTCATCGGGTCGCACCTCTGCGAAGCGCTGACCATCCTCGGGGCCGACGTGGTGGCGTTGGATAACCTCGCGGGCAGTGACGGCAGTTGGGCGAACCTCGACGGGTTTTTTAAAGGGCAGAAAATCGAAGGCTCGATCCTCGACGCGGACCTCGTCGCCGAGGCGATGGCGGGATGTTCGTTGGTGTTTCACCAGGCGGCCATGGGCAGCGTGCCGCGGAGCGTGACCATGCCCCGCGCCTACCACGAGAACAACACCACCGGCACGCTGAACATCCTCGAAGCGGCGCGGGCCGCGGGCGTCTGCCGGGTCATGTTCGCCGCCAGCAGCTCGGCCTACGGCGACACGCCCACGCTCCCCAAAACCGAAACCATGCCCGTCCTGCCCCGCAGCCCCTATGCCGCCAACAAAGTCGCCTGCGAAGCACTCATGCGGGCCTATGCGATCTCGTATGCGAAAGACGGCGGCCCCGACACGGTGAACCTGCGCTACTTCAACATCTTCGGCCCCCGGCAAAACGCCAACTCCGCCTACGCCGCGGTCATCGCCGCGTTCGCCACCGCACTCCTGCACGGCAAGAAGCCAACCATCTACGGCGACGGCGAGCAATCCCGCGACTTCACCTACGTCGATAACGCGGTCCACGCCAACCTCCTCGCCGCCCGCGCCCCGGGAAGACTTGAAGGCGGCGTGTGCAACGTGGCGTGTGGCCAGCGGGTCGATGTCAACGAACTCGCTGCGGCGATGGCCGAGATTTTGGGCAAGCCCGAGTTGACCGCCGAGCATCTGCCCGAGCGGGCGGGGGATGTGAAACATTCGCTGGCGGACTTGGACAATTCGAAAGCGACGCTGGGCTACGAGCCGGTGGTGTCGTTCGCCCAAGGCTTGGGCGAAACGGTGAAGTGGTACGCCGCGGTCACGGCGTGAGACGTTCGTCCAAAGCTCATCTGGAAAATCCTTTACGGCCCCCGTCGCGCAACCTACAGTACACCCAACATGTCTCAGATCCCCGTCGAAACCCCCACCGCCCGCGGCTACCAGCCGCCCGTCAATACCCAGTTTTCGGTCTTCCTCGACAACCGCGTCGGCCGACTGATGGACCTGCTGGAGGTGTTCGACAACGCCTCGGCGATCACGCTCGCGGGCCTCAGCGTGGTGGACAGTGCCGACCACGCGGTGGTCCGGCTACTGACGAGCAAGGCCGACCTCGCCCGTCGGCTACTCAACCGCTGCGAGCACACGTTCAGCGAGATCGAGGTGATCGCGGTCGAGTTGCCTTACGAAAACTCGCTCGTGAGTGTGTGCGAGGTCTTGACGAGGGTGGAGCTGAATATCCACTATGCCTACCCGCTATTGGTTCGGCCGCGCGGCTTGCCGGTGGTCGCGTTGCACACCGACGACACGACGTTTGCGGGACAAGTCTTACGCAAACGCCACTTCACGGTGTTGGCGGAAAATGACCTCGGCGAAAACGCGCCGGGGAGCACGCCCGGGACGCCGAATGACCCGGCTGGGAACTAATCGGGATTCGCGGCGATACGGCCGATGGCGGGATGGGTGAGTTCACGTTCGGCGCGTACAAAGACCTGTAGGTTAGGCTTTAGCCTGACACGGTTAGACGAAAAACTTTGTGTCATGCTGGAGCATAACCTACGGGACTACGGGAAAAATAGCGAGAATCTCGTTGTTTTACGGGAGTTTTTGAATCGCCTGCGGGCCGTTGAGGCGGTAGCGGTTGGTGCGCCAGGTCAGGGTGTTGCCGACGGCGGCGCTGAGTAGCAGCACGAGGTTGACGGCCATGACGGCGATGGTGCCCCATTGGTCGAGTCGGACGGTGTGGCGGAGGTAGCGCAGCTGGTCGGGGCCGAAGGCGCTGGCGATGGCGCGGCGGCGGTACATCGCGCGCAACTGGTTGGCGATCGTGACCGTGACGATGGCCAAGAGGGCGAGGACGGTGATGAGCGTTTCGCCGGTGAATAGCGAGACGATGAGGCTGACCCAAGCGCTGGCGAAGCCGGCCACGTACAGCCCGATGACGCCCACGGCTTTGCGATAGAGCGCTGCGTCGTGCAGGCGGGTGATGAGGTATTGGCGTCGGCCAAACTCAAGGAGTTCGCGCCAGTTGAGATTGATCGCGGACGGCACGAGGCATTGGTGGACGAAGTAGACCCGCCGATCCGCGTCGCGGCAGAGGCGGGTCATTTGGTAGTCGTCGGAGATCGCCCCCCGGAAGTAGTTTTCGATCAGGCCGTGCGCTTTGGCGAAGTCGGCGCGGATGGCCATGGACCCGCCCCAGGCTTGGGTGAGTCGTTCGTGGCCGATGAACATGGCGACGGCGGAGTTGATGACGCTGGCGAACGCGCTGGCGGCGCGGGGCCGTTGGGCGCGGAGTTCGGGCATGAGCCAGCGGTAGCCGGTGGTGACGCCGATGCGGTCGTCCTGGAGGTGGGGGCCGACGAGTTTTTGCAGCCAGCTGGGGCTGGGCATGGCGTCGGAGTCGGCGAAGACCCAGACCTCGGCGTCGTCGTTCTGTTCTTCGAGGAATGAAAGTGCCGCGAGTTGGTTGTGGACCTTTTGCCCGGTGGTCGGCGGCGCTTCCCCGGCGGTGATCAGGTCGATCGGCGGGGTGGTTTCGTGGTTGGCCAATTCGTCTTCGATCATGACCCGGGCGGGGTCGTGTTCGGACTCAAAGACGAAGACGAGCCGGTAGTCGTCGTAACGCTGATTGAGGAATGCGCGGATGTTGCGAGGCAGGTCGTGGTCGTGGCCTTTGAACGGCACGATGACCGCGGCCTTGGGTTGATGCAGGTCGAATCCCTCTCGCGGCGGGGCGGCGACGCGGCGGGAAAACTTACGGCTCTGGATCGCCACGAGGATCGACTGGGTGGCCCAAAGGCACCACAGCGCGATCAACGGAATCCAGACGAAAAGCCAAATCAACATGGGAATCAGTGGTGAGTGAGCAGTGAACCTTGACGAATAAAAAGCGAAAGTTCAGTAAGCCGATTCATCGGCTTATCGCTCGCCGCTCGTGACTTATTGCGCCGGTTGTCAGACCTTCAGCAGGCTTTTTCCGGTCATTTCGACGGGGGTGTCGAGGCCCATGAGGTGCAGGGCGGTGGGGGCGCAGTCGGCCAGCTTGCCGCCGGGGCGGAGCGGGGTGTCCACCTTGAGATTGGGGTCGACGATGATGCACTCGACGTCGTAGGTGGTGTGGGCGGTGTGTGGGGCTTTGGTGGTGGGGTCGAACATCTGCTCGGCGTTGCCGTGGTCGGCGGTGACGATGAGTTTGCCGCCCCCCCCGGAACGATTCAACACCGCATCCACGATCTCTCCGACACAGGCGTCCACGGTTTCGACGGCGGCGATGGCGGCGTTGAGTTTGCCGGTGTGGCCGACCATGTCGCCGTTGGCGAAGTTGACCAAAATGAAGTCCGGGCAGTCTTCAGATTTCACGGCGTTAAGCACGATGTCGCGGATTTTCGGGGCGGACATCTGGGGCTTGAGGTCGTAGGTGGCCACCTGGGGCGACTGGGCCATTTCGCGGGTTTCGCCGGGGAAGGGTTCTTCGCGGTAGTCGTTGGCGAAGAAGGTGACGTGGGGGAATTTTTCGGTCTCGGCAACGCGGAGTTGGGTCTTGCCTTGTTCAGAAAGGTATTGCCCGAGGATCTCGGGCATTTTGCCGGTCTTGGTGAAGGCGACGGAAAGTCCGGGGAAGTCGGTGAAGGTTTCGTC
>CAYPCC010000163.1:5932-6715 GCA_964409095.1 uncultured Phycisphaera sp.
GTCGTAGGCGGTCATGCAGACGTAGTTGAGTTTGAGCTGCGGGCCGCGGTCGAAGCCTTGCTCGCCGGAGTCGGGCGAGGGGGGGACGTTGCCTTGGAAGTCGGGCTGCATAAACGCGCGGGTGAGTTCCCGGGGGCGGTCGCCGCGGTAGTTGTAGAAGATCACGGTGTCGCCATCGGCGATACGGTTTTTGTCGGCATCCCCGACGCAGCGGGGGGTGATGAACTCGTCGCCGTTTTGCGAGTCGTTGGTGGGGTTGTCGTAGTAGTCGGCCAGGGCTTCGCCGGCGGTGGGGAAGCTGAGGGTGTCTTTGCCCCGGCCGGTAAGCAGGTCGTAGGCGCGCTCGACGCGTTCCCAGCGGTTGTCGCGGTCCATGGCGAAGTAGCGGCCGACGAGCGAAACGATGCGGCCGCAGCCCAGGTCTTCGAGTTTTTCTTCGATCTCTTCGATGAAGTCTTTGCCGGTGAACGGCCCGGTGTCGCGTCCGTCGGTGAACAGGTGGACGACCACCCGGGGCATGTCCAGCTCTTTGCACAGGCGTAGGAGCGCTTCGAGGTGCTCGATGAGTCCGTGGACGCCCGCGTCCGAGCAGATTCCCATGAGGTGGACGTAACGTGGGCTTGCGCGCGCCGACTCGATCGCACCGACCAACGCCGCGTTCTGACGCAGTTCGCCCGATCGGCAAGCCTTGCTGATGCGCACGCTCTCCTGATCGACCACGCGCCCCGCGCCGAGGTTCTGGTGCCCGACCTCGCTGTTGCCCATCGTGCCCTCGGGCAACCC
>CAYPCC010000164.1:0-6652 GCA_964409095.1 uncultured Phycisphaera sp.
CCCCTGAAGGTGCAACGCCTTCGGAAGGCGCAACGCTGGCGGCGGAATGAACAACACCCTTTGGGCGGTCTGAGGACGCAGCGGAAGCGGGCTTGGCGGTTGGGGTTGATCGGCTCATCGCCGCATTGTACGCAAGGCGCAAGGGTGGATGATCGGCCCCCAAAAAAACCGCCGTCGTCCGGAGACGACGGCGGGCGCTGAGCGATCATGGAGAAATGGTTTGGCGGTGATCGCGTCTTTGGGGATCAAAGAGTCGGGAGCCGCGTGAGGCCGATCAGGCCTGACGGCGACGAGCCAGCAAGCCCCAAGCACCTAGCGCCAGGAGGCTGGCGGTGGTGGGTTCGGGGATGATCTGGATGCGGCCGAATTCGGCCACGGGGTAGTCCGAGGCGAGCACCGTACCGCCGAGGCCGCCGTCGGCGCGGTCGGCCTGGATGTAGTCGATCAGCGGCTGGGCGTAGAGCAGGCCCAGGTCGATGAAGGTGTTGTCGGCAAACTCATCGTAGGAGTCGCCGCCGGCGGCGGTGAAGCTGTTGGTGACCAACGACAGCGTGAAGCCTGGCGTGATCAGGCCGTCGTCCTCGGTGAACAGGACCGTGCCGTCGTCGAGGGTGACGCGGAGGATCGAGCCGTCGGCCTCATCGACGACCACCGAGAAGCCGCTGATCTGGGGGAAGCGGCCGCTGCCGCCGCCCAAGCGCGAGAAGCCGTTTTCGAGAGCCGAGACCAGTTCGTCGGCGGTGATTTCGACCACGCCGATGGAGTTGGCAAACGGCAGGACGTTGATAACCTCGGCGGCGGTGATGTCGCCGGCGTCGATCACGTCGCGGATGCCCCCGGCGTTGGTCAGGCCGATGACGGGGTTGGTGCCCAGCACGCTGCCGAACTGCGATGCCGAGAACACAAACGAGTCCACCACGAGGTTGCCGAGGTTAGTTTCCATCTCGCGGATGTTGCCGCGGTTGCCGTCGAGGAAGACGTCGGAGACGCCGATCACCTGCGCCGAGAGGGCGGCGACGTCGGCCGTGAGCGGGTTGATGATGTCGTTTTGGATGTCGATGCCGTTGAACGTGCCGACGGCCTGATTGGCGGTGGGGCTGATGGGGTCGACGAGGATCGGGTTGGCGGTGAGCGAGCCGCCGTTGGGGTTGCCGTTGACATCGAAGGTGATGCCGCCGGCGGAGGTGACGTTGCCCGCGGCGTCGAACTCGAGTTCGAGTTCGCCGACGTAGCGGTATTCGCCTTGGGTGGTGACCAGAGCGATGTTGCGGCCGGTGGCATCGGTCGAGGTGCTGATGACGGGGTAGGGCCCGTCGATGGAGAGGCCGAAGGTCGTGGTGGTGTTGCGGTCGGGTCCGTTGCGCAGGAGTTCGTCGCCGCCGCCGGCGATGATGACATCGACGCCCGAGAGCAGCGGCACAAGGCTCTGGTCTTCGCCGAGGCCTTGGAGGTGGCCCGAGAGGATGATGTGGTTGACCCCGGCGGTGTTGAGGCTGGCGACTTGGGCGTTGATCGACGCGGCGACGTCGGCGAGCGCCGGGCCGGTGGGCACGACCCCGCCGGGCGAGGAGATGTTGTTGATGAGCGGGGTGGTGACGCCGATGATGCCGTATTGGGTACCGCTGGTGCCGGTGACGGTGACGCTCGAAGCGATGCCGCTGCCGACGAAGGGGTTGAGGAAGGCGTCGGCGGAGAAGTCGAGGTTGGAGCTGAGGAACGACGCGGTGCCGCCGGCGTTCTGGTAGCCGGTGATAAAGTCGGCGAAGGTGTCCGAACCCAAGTCAAACTCGTGGTTGCCGATGGTGATCGCGTCGTAGCCCACGGCGGTCAGGGCCAGGGCGTCGTAGTAGTTCTGGGATTTGGCGTTGAGGCTGCCAGCGGGGGCCATGCCCACGCGGTCCTGGCTGGCTTGGAACGTGAGGCCCGGCAGGATGTTGTCGCCCGAGGAGATGGTCAGCACGTCACGGCCGACGCCCGCGGCGGCGGTGCGGGCGGCGTTGAGTTCGCCCAGGAAGAAGTCGAAGCCGCCGAAGTTGGTGCTGCCCAAGAGGCGTGATTCGCCGTCGTTGTTGTGGAACAGCGTGAGGCTGGACTGGGCGGTGGCCTGCGTGGCCGAGGCCATCGAGGCGGCGGCCAGACCCGCGACCCCCAGGCGGTAAAGGATGCGTTGGCGAAGCAGCGTTGATCGGTTCAAGAGATCTCTCCTCAGGGTGTAAAAAAATCGTGTACGGAGAATGCCGTAGAGGCGAAAGTTTGACCCGCAGTGTGAGTTGAGTGTTTGGGGTTCGGTGGATTTTCTATTGGATTTTGGTGAGATTTGTGTGCCGAGATGATGGCTGACCGGATTGACCGCTCCGCGCTTGGGCGATAGGTTGGGCATTGAACTGATGAAGCCGAGGATGCTCCATGTGCCCGCGTGTGCACGACCCTCGGCTTAGCGTCCCTCACCCCTCGGAGTTTCGATGACCCCCGGCCACGCCCCCGCCCCCGCCCCCGGGGACAACCCTACTTCTACAGCCGCTCCCCACGCACCGGCCACCTCGCTCCGCTTCGGCCTGCGGTCGATGCTGCCCGCTTCGCCCAAGGCCGAACTCTTGTCGGGCCTGACCGTCGCGTTGGCCTTGGTCCCCGAGGCGGTGGCGTTTGCGTTTGTCGCGGGGGTCGACCCGATGATCGGGCTGTACTCGGCGTTTTTCATCGGACTCATCACCGCGGTGCTCGGCGGTCGGCCGGGCATGATCTCGGGGGCGACCGGGGCGATGGCGGTGGTCATCGTCGCCCTCGTCGCGATCCACGGCGTGGAATACCTCTTCCCCGCGGTCATCCTCTGCGGCCTCATCCAAATCACCATCGGTTTACTAAGACTGGGCAAGCTCATCCGCATGGTGCCCCACCCGGTCATGCTCGGGTTCGTCAACGGCCTGGCTATCGTCATCGGCCTCGCCCAGATCGGCAGCTTCAAAGAGATCAACGCCGACGGCGTGATGCAGTTTCTGTCGGGCGGCCGACTGGTGCTCATGATTGTCTTGGTGCTTTTGACGATGGCGATCATTCAGTATCTGCCGAAGCTGACCAGGGCCGTGCCGTCGTCGCTCGCGGCGATCGTGACGGTGTCGCTGATCGCGGCGGGGATCAACGCGGCGTTCCCCGGCGATGAAGGCAAGGTGATGGTGCCCACGGTGCAGAACATGCTCGCCGACGGCCAGCAGGCCGCCGCCGTGACCGATGTCGCCAAGGACTCGCTCAAAGACAACGCGAAGCTCGCCAACGCGCTCTTGGTCGAAAACAACCTGCTCTCCGCCGAGGCCGCCGAAAACGCCACCGTCGAGATGGATAAAAACACCATCAACCAAGCCGCGAAAGCGTTGCCGAAAGAAACCGTCGCCGCGGCGCTGGCGACCGTCAACCCCAAAGACGTCACGATGTCCGGCGGCTTGCCGCAACTGTTTTTTCTGAACGATGACTACCAAGACCCCGAAACCGGCAGCAGCCTGATCCCGCCGTTCAACTGGGCGACGCTGTGGATCATCCTGCCGTTCGCGTTGGTGTTGGCGGGCGTGGGGCTGATCGAGTCGCTGATGACGATGACGCTGATTGACGAGATCACCGAGACCCGCGGCCGGGGCAACCGCGAATGCGTCGGCCAGGGCGTCGCTAACATCACTTGCGGCCTATTCGGCGGCATGGGCGGCTGCGCGATGATCGGCCAATCGCTGATCAACGTGAAGTCCGGCGGCAAGGGTCGGCTGTCGGGCATCACCGCCGCGGTGTGTCTGCTGCTGTTTATCTTGCTGCTCGCCCCGTGGATCGAGATGGTGCCGATGGCGGCGCTCGTCGGCGTGATGTTCATGGTCGTCATCGGCACGTTCGAGTGGACCACGCTCAACACCTGGCACAAGGTCCCGATGTCCGACGTCCTGATCATGATCTTCGTCGCGGGCTACACCGTGTTCATGCACGACCTGGCCAGCGCGGTGATCCTGGGCGTCGTGCTCGCCGCTTTGGTCTTCGCGTGGAAAAAATCGACCCACATCATGGCGGACGTGAAGTTCAACGACGAAGGCAGCAAGATCTACCAGCTCCACGGCCCGCTCTTCTTCGCCTCCGCCGACTCCTTCAAATCCCTCTTCAGCGCCGCGACCGACCCGGACGACGTCGTCATCGACTTCTACTTCACCCGCGTCTACGACCAGTCGGGCCTAGAAGCGATCAACAACCTCACCGAGAAATACCAAGCCCTGGGCAAACGCGTCCACCTCACCCACCTCAGCGACGAATGCCAAGCCCTCCTCGGCAAAGCCGGGGATTTGGTCGAAGCCAACATCAGCGAAGACCCGCATTACCATGTGATGACGGATCGGTTGGCGTGAGGGTCAAGCGGCAGACGGGATGACCGACGATGAAAACCACGGGCCTACTTCCGCATGACCCGAGCCCGGCCTGACCGGGCGTGGATCGAAGAAGCTTGGGTCGATCACGTCCTGCCCATCCCGAAAGGGAAATGCAACAAACCGATGGTCCGTGGCGTTTTTGGGCTAGAATTGACTGCGCGGACGGCCGTTGGCTGCGGGTGGTGACGCTCGCCGACCGCGAGACGGTCCACAACGCTTTTTTTGATCGCGGAGTCCCAGCATGAAAGTCCATTACTTCGACGACACCGACACGCTCTACATCGAGTTTCGCTCCGACACGGTCGTCGAAAGCAGAGACTTGGACCAGGACACCGTGCTTGACCTCGATGCCGAGGGTCGGGTGTGCGCGATTACCATGGAACACGCCAGCCAACGTACCGACCTGCCCGATATCAAGGTCGAGGGATTGACCGCGGCCTAAATGCTGTTGCGTGTAGTTGAAGTCTTGATCCAAATAGGTGGAAGAATTCCATGGTGAGCGAACAGGAGAAAAGCTTTCAGATTATTTCCTTTCCCGGGGTAATCGCTCTTCGCGGGCGGAGTGTCTTCTTTTGGCTTCTCTTCTTCTGACTTTTTCTCCTCATCTTTTTCCTTCTGACGTTCCTGGGCTCGCTCGCGCGCTTTCTTATTGCCATGATTCTCGTGGAGTTTACGGACCTGCTTGCCAACCCAATCGCTAACAGGCTTAGAAAGTTTTTTGCCTACGGCAGCAGCGAATAAACGGGCAAATGCCAACTAACCGCCATAATAGTGTCAATTTCACACCGCCGCTTGATTGCAAGTCGGCTGTAACACAAGGCAAAAAAGACGACAGAGTTTTTAAATAGGACGCCCTACGACCAGCACGCCAACCCACGCATTATGTTTCTAGCCATGATCTGTGATCTCCAATACAGAAGTGTGAATGATGAAGGTACGAATGGAGCGAAAGCAATGAAGCCAAGCGGCGTCAGGTCGATTCCCACGCGGGAATGGGGTCGTCCATCGCCTTCCACCCGACTGGCCCCAGCGCGATCTCGGCATCGGTGAGCAGGCACGCGTCAAGCCCCTGAGTCATCGCCACGCGGTCCATGCCCATGCCGATGTAGACGATCTCCTGCCGGCAGTCGCCGGTTACGGCGTCCCATTTTTCATTGATCCACGCCTTGGTCTCGGCGTCGTCGGGCCAGCGGTCCTTGGGTACCGAGGCGAACCAGTAGCCGGCGCGTTCGAGGGTGAAGCTCTTGCCCGCCGAGTTCCACATCGCGCAAAACTGCGGCCGGGTGGCGAGCCATGCGTAACCTTTGCTGCGGACCACGCCGTCCATCAGTCCGCCGTCTTGGATCGCTTCGATGAGGCGGCCGGGGTGGAAGGGCTTGCGGGCGCGGTAGACGAAGCTGGATATGCCGTACTCCTCGGTCTCGGGCACATGCTCGCCGTTGAGCTCCTTCTGCCAGCCGGGCATGCCGCTGGCGCTTTCTTCGTCATAGAGACCTGTGCCCATGATGTCGTGGGGTGACACATTGCCCCGGCTAGCGCGGACCAACCGAGCTTCCGGGTTGAGCCGACGCAGCACGCCCTCCAGCCGCCCCACGATTTCCGGGGGCGCGTCGTCGGCCTTGTTGATGACAAGGACGTTGGCGAACTCGACCTGGTCGGTGAGCAAGTCCACGACGTTGCGCTCGTCTTCGTCACTCATCGCCTGGCCCCGTTCGATGAGGCCGTCCTCCGTGGTGAAGTCGTCGAAAAAGTGCAGCGCGTCCACCACCGTGACCATCGTGTCGAGCGTCGCCACATCGCCCAACGACACACCCTGTTCATCGCGGAAGCTGAAAGTGGTGGCAATGGGCATCGGCTCGCCTACGCCGGTGGACTCGATGAGTAGGTGGTCGAACCGGCCGTCGCGCGCCAGCTTCGCCACCTCGATGATGAGGTCCTCGCGGAGGGTGCAGCAAATGCAGCCGTTGGTCATTTCGACCATCTTCTCGTCGGTGCGGGAGAGCTGGGCTCCGCCGTCTCGGATGAGGTCCGCGTCGATGTTAACTTCTGACATGTCGTTGACGATGACCGCGACCCGCAGGCCATCGCGGTTGCGGAGCACATGGTTGAGCAGAGTGGTCTTGCCCGCACCCAGATAGCCGGAGATGACTGTGACGGGAAGCAGCTTGTTATGTGGAGGATGATTTATCGACACGGTGAGTCCTTAGTCTGACATTTCCCATTTGACCTCTCCGGCTACGCCGCCGGGGTGGTATTGAACA
>CAYPCC010000165.1:0-6530 GCA_964409095.1 uncultured Phycisphaera sp.
CGGCTCGCTCTTTGAAAATTGAATGGTCCCCGGATTGATTCAATATTCCCGACGCTGCCGCGCGGGGGGGATGTTGAGTTGCTTGCGGTATTTCGCCACGGTACGCCGGGCGATTTCGATGCCGTGTTTTTTGAGTTCGTCGACGAGGGCGTCATCCGACCACGGCTCGTTTTTGTCTTCGTGGGCGATGACTTCCTTGAGCTTGGCCTGCACGGCGGTCCAGCTCATGGCGTCGCCCTGATCGGTCTCGGTGCCGCCGGAGAAGAACATCCGTAGGGGGAAGATGCCCCGCGGGGTCTGCAGGTATTTCTCGCTGACCGCTCGGCTGACCGTGGCGACGTGGATGCCGAGTTGGTCGGCGACCAGGGTCATGGGCAAGGGCTTAAGCGCTTGGGGGCCTTGGTCGAAGAATTCACGCTGGGCCTCGATGACGACGCCGATGACGCGGAGCAGGGTGGCGTGGCGTTGACGCACGGCGTCGATGAGCCAGCGGGCGTTGCGGAGATTCGTGCCGATGAATTCTCGGGTTTTTTTGTCTTCGCTTTTGTCGGACGCGATTTTTTCGTACTCGGCACTGATCTGCAGCGCGGGCAATCGGCTGTGGGTCAGCTGGACCGAGTATTGGTCGGTCTCGTCGTCGTAGTCGATCACGGCGTCGGGCGTGATGGTGCGGATGGTGTCGGTGGCGAGGAGTCGGCCGGGGTGGGGATGGAACTGCCGAAGGTTGTGGACGGCCTTTTGCACGGTCTCGATGTCGAGGTTCGTGGACTTGGCGATCTTGGGGTAGCGGTTGGCCTCGATGTCTTTGAGGTATTCGCTGACCAGGAGGCGTTCGATGTTCAGGTCGGCGTCGCGGTCGAGGTAGGTCTTGGCGTCGATCTGCAACAGCAGACATTCGCGGAAATCGCGGGCGCAGATCCCGTTGGGCTCGAGGGCTTCTTGGAGCAGTTCGATGCACTCGTCGATCTGGGCCATCGTCGTCCCGGCGGGGGCTTGATCGAGCAGGTCTTGCGGCGGGTTACGGAGGTAGCCGTCGGCATCGACGTAGCCCAGGAGGTATTCGCCGAGCTTGAGCGTGGGCTCGTCGAGTTCGACAAGGTGCCACTGGTCGAGGAGCTGGTCATAGAGCGAGGCCCCGCGGGCGGCGGTGTTGGCCATGGCGTCCATTTTGGCGTCGCGGTCGCCGTTGCCCCCGGAATTGGCGGCGCGGCGGAAGCTGTTTTCGCCGGATTCGGAGGTGTTGGACGCCCACGCATCGCCGTACTGCTCGGACATGTTCGAGAGGCGTTCGAAGTCGTCGGCCTGGCCGGCCTTGTCGTTGGTGTCGTTGACGACGAGTTCACGTTCGCCCTCGCGGTCGTCGCGGCGTTCCTGTTCTCGCTCGGCGAGGAGGGTATCGCGGTCGCTGCCGGGCTCGACCTGCTCGAGGGTGGGGTTGCTGGCCAGCTCCTGCTCGATGCGTTCCTCGAGGGCCGGCTGGGCCATCTGGAGGATCTCCATCGACTGGATCATGCGCGGGGCCAGCTTCATCTGCTGACCCATGCGGAGGTGTTGGCCGGTATCGATTCTCATGGTTTACTGATTTTTGATTTTGGATTGAGGATTTTTGATTATTACGGCCCGGTTTTTGCACCAAGTACGCATAACTCTACCACGCCAACCCGAGGCCGACCAACGCCTAGGGTTTTTCAATCCAAAATCATCAATCCAAAATCAAAAATCCGACACCCGGCCCTGCACCGCGTCGCTGAGCACCGCCTTGCTGACGTTCTGCAGATTCGACCCCGTCGGCAGGCCGCGGGCCAGACGGGTGACTTTCACGCCCATGGCTTGGAGTTGGTCGGCGAGGTAGAGCGCGGTGCCGTCGCCTTCGAGGGTGGGGTTGGTGCCGAGGATGACTTCGGTGATGGTGGGCCCGTCGCTTTGCTGGCCGAGGGTGACACGTTTGAGCAGCTTGTCGATGTTCAGGTCGCCGGGGCCCAGGGATTCGAGGGGGGCGAGTCGGCCCATGAGGACGTGGTAGCTGCCGTGGTAGGCCCCGGTTTGTTCCATGGCGATGACGTCGGAGGGTTGTTCGACGACGAGGATGGTGCTGTGGTCGCGGGATTCGTCGGTGACGATGGCGCAGGGGTCGGACTCGGAGACGTGGCCGGTGACGGAGCAGACTTTGAGGTTTTCGCGGAAAGCGCGGACCGCGTCGGCGAGTCCGAGCGTGTCGGCCTCGGGTTGGCGGAGCAGGTGAAAGGCGATGCGCTCGGCCGAGCGTTTGCCGATGCCCGGCAGTTTTTCGAGGTGGGTGAGCAGGTGATCGTAGGCGGAGGGTTTTTTCATGGCGACGGCGGTTCCTCGGCGACGTCGTGGTCGGACGCAGGTTGCCTAAACTTTATCAACACCGCCTGCAGCGGGTCCGCCTCGGGGTGATCGGGGCTGTCGCGGAGCAGCAGCGAAAACGCTTCGCCCTCGGCGTGATAGTCCTTGCTGGTCAGCTTCCAATAGAGCAGCCCGGCCAGAAGTCCGCCGTGTTTAGCGTTGACCTGCTGCAGCGCGGCCATCGCCCGCACCCGCTCGCCGGGGTCCCTCGGCCGCGTCTGCCACACCATCAGCGTCTTGGATTCGCCCACGAGGTCGAAGCCTTGATACGCCCACGGGGCCGTCGTCGCCCCGGCCCGCTGGGTGTAGCCCAGTTCGGTAAACACCACCGGCATCCCAACCACTTCCAACTCGACCTGCGTTGCTTCAATCGCACCAAACACCAGCTCCCACCCGGCCGCTAAGGTCGCCGTATCCGCGGGTTCCGCCGGGTTGCGCAGCGGGAAATACGCATTGATCCCCATCACGTCCAGCTCAGGCCAAAACGCCACATCCATGTAGCTGTCGAAGTTGGCTGCGTAGGTGAGTTGTCCCGCATAACGTGTCCGCACCTCGCCGATCAATCCGCGCCAGCGCAAGAGCAGCGTAGCCCGCCGTTGGTTGATCGCCGCCACGCGCTGCTGCGTCGTCAGGCCTTGGCGATCCAACGTCACCGCCGCGGCCCAGTTGTCGAGCGCCGCATCCCGATCGGTCATGAACACCCGCAGGTTCTCCACCGGCGACGCGTCGCCGGGCGCTCGGATCAACTCGCCCGGCACCGCGTCGGCCGAGGCGAGCAGGGCCTCACGACGCCGGGTTTGCTGCGGGGTGTCGAGGTAAAAATGTTCGAGGCCGGGCAGTTTTTCGGTCGGCCGGGTCGCGGTGATCGCGTTCATCTCGCTGCCTAGGCCCAGCAGTTCGACGCCCTCGCGTTCGCAGACCTCGGCCCATTGCAGAACAAACCGCGTGTAATGGTGGAACCAGGCGTCGAGGTTTTCGGGCGACGGCAGGATCAGGCCGTGCCAGAGGAAGCGGTTTTCGGGGTGGGCGTGGTCGAGGTCGATGCGGAGGATCAGCGCGACGCGGAGGCCCGCGGCGTGGGCGGCGCGGATTTTTTCGACCGTGCCTTGATCGACGGGTTTGACGTTGAGGTCGTCGGTGTTCCAGATGCCTTGCCGGGCGTAGACGGTGATGTGCATCGTGTTGAACCCGTTGGCCGCGAGGGTCGTTGCCCAGGCGGCTTGATCGGGTTCGTTGATCTGGATGCCGCCGAGCATGAATTGCTCGGCCCGGGTTCCCGGTGCGGCGGGCGTAGCCAGCGTCAGCAAAAGCAAGAGGTGGACGATTCTCCGCATCGGTTCAGTGTAACCCGGCCAGGGGCGGTAAGATTCCTGCATGGACCCCGATGACCATGTCTGCCTGTGTTTCCGCGTCAGCCAGCGGAAGATCGTGAACTACTGCAAGCGTGAGCAGCCCGCGGTGGCGAGCCTGATCAGCGAATGCCTCGGGGCCGGCACCGGCTGCGGGTGGTGTATTCCGTATCTGAATAAGCTACACCAGCAAGCAATCGACGGCGTCGAGTCGCCGGACTTGCCGGTGAGTCCGGAGGTGTACGCCGAGCAGCGGGGGAAGTACAGGAAGACGGGGGAGCGAGAATAATCCTCCTACTTGAGATTCTCGCCGATGCAAGCTTCGTGGGGCTTGCTTATTTTGCGTTCGCTTTCCTTGGAGTTATTAGCGCGGTCGGCGTCGTGACCATGTGGAAGTCTTTAAAATCGATACGCGACGGCCGAATTCAATTGAATCGCCACAAAATAATTTACGGTGCGAACGCACGCAGCATCGATTACTGCGGATTGGTGATCGTGGTAATTTTGATTTCGTTTTCGATCGTTTGGTTGTACCTGTTGGTTTCTTGGTCGAATAAATCCGGCTGACTTGAAATAGTTAGAATAAGTGTATGTCCCCCCAAACCCTCATCCTCCGCACCGCGGGAACGAACTGTGATCAAGAATTGGCCCACGCGTTTGAGCTGGCCGGGGCGCAGACGACGACGCTGCACCTGCACGAACTGATCGAAGACCCCCGGAAGTTGGAATCGTTTGACCTCGTGGGTTTTCCGGGGGGGTTCAGCTACGGCGACGACATCGCGGCGGGGCGGATTTTTGCGAATCGGCTCAAGCACAAGCTGTACGAGCCGTTGCTCGCAGCGATCGATCGCGGGGTGCCGATGATTGGGCCATGCAACGGGTTTCAGGTGCTGGTGAAGCTTGGCCTACTTCCTGATCCCCATTCCGGGGGGCAAGAAGTCACGTTGGCCCACAACACCTCCGGCCGGTTCATCGACCGGTGGACGCCGATGACGATCGATGCTGATAGTAAGTGCATCTGGACCCAAGGCATCGCCGACCACGACCTACCCATGGCCCACGGCGAAGGCCGATTCACCGCGCCCCCGGAAGTACTCGATCGGCTGGAAGCCAACGGGCAGGTCGCATTGCGTTACGCCGCTAACCCGAACGGCTCGGACCGCGACATCGCCGCCGTCTGTGATCCCACAGGGCTGGTGTTCGGCCTGATGCCCCACCCCGAGCGGTTCCTGCACCCGACGAATCACCCGCAGTGGACCCGGCAGCCCCCGGCATTCATGCAAGAAACGCCGGTGGGTTTGCGGTATTTCCAGAATGCGGTGGAATACGTCAAGATCCAGCAAGCTGTGTCGGTCGTAGCGGCGAGCGATGAAACGCTGCAGCGGGGTGGCTGAGGGATTAAGGGGTGGGGAGCTGGCGTTTCGAGCGTTAGGGAAGGTTGTTTGATACAATGGGTGACTCGCCACAGCGCGAGTTCAGTCGGCGTGTGTGCGTCGGCGGTTTTTGTCACCAGGCGGCCTCACCGTGGGCCGCGACCCGGTGGTTCCTTGTGCACTGGTCGTGCCGGGCCGGGTAAAACGATCACGAAGGAAACTCACTTCTTATGGTTAACCAAAACCTCATTGCATCTTTAAGCGTCGAAGACATGGAAGCCGAGGCGATGATCGCCGAGGCTTTAGGCCAGGCGGTCGCCGACGGCGACATGGAGAGCCTGCTCGAAGGCAGCATCGGCGACTTCAGCACCGGCGCAATCCTCCAAGGCAAGATCATCGGCTACGCCGGGGACGACTTCCTCGTGGACGTCGGCCTCAAGTCCGAAGGCATCCTCGACAAGACCGAGTTTGACGATCACCGCGACGTCGAGATCGGCGACACCGTCGAAGTCTTGCTCGAAGAAGTCGAAGGCGACGGGGGCACGGTCGTCGTGTCGAAACGCAAAGCCGACCGCATCCGCGGTTGGGAAAAAATCATCTCCGAAAACAAAGAGGAAGATGTCGTCGAAGGCAAGGTCATGCGGAAGATCAAGGGCGGTCTTCTCGTGGATATCGGCGTGCCGGTGTTTTTGCCCGCCTCGCAGGTGGACGTCCGCCGTCCGGCCGATATCGGCATCTACATCGGCCAAACCATCGAGTCGAAGATCCTCAAGATCGACCTCGAACGCCGCAACATCGTCATCAGCCGCCGCAACCTCATCGAAGAGCGTCGGACCGAGCTGCGTAAAGGCCTGCTCGAGAAGATCAAAGTCGGCGACATCGTCATGGGCACCGTCAAGAACATCGCCGACTTCGGCGCGTTCGTCGACCTCGGCGGCATCGACGGCCTCCTGCACATCACCGACATGTCCTGGGGCCGGGTCAACCACCCCTCGGACGTCGTCCGCATCGACGACAAGATCGAAGTCAAGATCCTCAACATCGACTTCGACAAAGAAAAGATCGCCCTGGGCCTCAAGCAGAAGGATTCTTCGCCTTGGGAAGCCATCGAAACCAAGTACCCCGCAAACACCCGCGTCCACGGCGAAGTCACGAACATCATGTCCTACGGGGCGTTCGTCAAACTCGAAGTAGGCGTCGAAGGCCTGGTCCACATCTCCGAGATGTCCTGGACCAAGCGCATCAACCACCCCTCCGAGCTGGTCTCGATCGGTGAAGAAGTCGACGTCGTCGTCCTGGACATCAACAAGGACAAGCAGGAAATCAGCCTGGGCATGAAGCAGACCGAGGTCAACCCCTGGGAACTCGTCGCCGAGAAGTACCCCCCCGGCACCGTCGTCGAAGGCAAAGTCCGCAACCTCGCCAGCTACGGCGCGTT
>CAYPCC010000166.1:0-2961 GCA_964409095.1 uncultured Phycisphaera sp.
TGATGGGGGTTTCGAGGCCGCCGTTTTGCTGCTTGATGACCACGCCTTGGAACACCTGGATGCGTTCTTTGGCGCCTTCGATGATGCGGACGTGGATGTCGACGGTGTCGCCGACGTGAACGACGGGCAGGTCGCTCTTGAGTTGCTTGGCTTGGACGGCGGCGATGATGGCGTCGCTCATGGCTAATACCGGGGTTGGAGACAAAGGTGGATGGCGGAATACGGGCACCGCGAAGCCCGCGGGCGTCGAGGCGAGCCAAGTAATTTAGCAAATCGGGCGGCGGTTGTCGAGGCGCTCACGGACACTGAATTGTCCGAGCCTCGGGGGCGGGGTGGAGCGGGGGTTAGGGAGCGAGGTTGTTGAAAGCGGGGGCATAACTCACCCGCCCGGCCGGAGCGGGCCGGTCGGGGCGCAGCGCGATCACTTGGAACGCTTCACCCGCCCCGAAATCGTCGGTAAGTCCATGCTGGGAAGCGGGTTGAAATCCGAGTGGGCCGTAGAACGCCGGGTCGCCCAGGACAAACAGGGCGGTCACGCGGTTGGTTTGGCACTGGCGGATGGCTTCGCGGACCAGGGCGTGGCCGAGGCCGCGGCGTTGGAATTCGGGGACCACGGCCAGCGGGGCGAGCCCGACGAGGCCGCGGACGCTGCCGCCGTGTTCGTGGGTCATGGCGGTGAGCAGGGCGTGGCCGACGAGTCTTCGATCCGTCTCGGCGGCGATGGAAAACAGCACGTCGTGCCCGTCGAGCAGTTGGGCGACCAGCTTCGCCTCGGCGTCGGTCGGGAACGCCGCGGCGTGGACCGCGATCAGGGCGTCGCGGTCGGCCTCTTCCGCGTCCCGCAGCGTAACGATTGAGGTCGGGCCGTGGGTTTGGCCGGGCGACGAGTCGGGGGTGAGCAGGTCGGGGCGGCGCTGGCGGGTGAGGTCCAGGGATTGCTGTTTTCGCCAGGCGGTGATCTTGGCGTGGTCGCCGCTGAGCAGGACGTCGGGCACGGCCAGCCCTTCCCACGCCGGGGGGCGGGTGTAGGGCGGGTGGTCGAGCAGGCGATCGACCCCGGCCGAGAAGCTGTCTTCGTGGGCCGAGTCGGCGTGGCCCAACGCCCCCGGAAGCAAACGGACGACGCTGTCGATGATGGTCATGGCCGGGAGTTCGCCGCCGGAGAGGACGTAGTCGCCGAGGCTGATTTCGAGCAGGCCGCCGCCGGCTTGGTCATCGCGTAGGCGATCAATCACGCGCTGGTCCAGACCCTCGTAATGCCCGGCGATGAGCAGCAACCGTTCTTCGTCGGCCAGCTCTTCGCAGAGCGTTTGGGTCAATGGTCGACCTTTGGGGGTGGTGAGGATGCGACGCGGCTTGGCGGGGTGTTTGGCGGTGATGGCTTGCACGGCGTCCCACACGGGTTGGCATTGGATCACCATGCCGGGGCCGCCGCCGTAGGGAGGGCTGTCGACTTTGTGGTGCTTGGCATCGGCCGACCAGTCGCGGAGTTGGTGGACGTGGTACGACGCGACGGCTTTACGCACCCGCGAATCATCGTTCGGAGCCGCGGGGTCGGGCACCTCCGCCGCGGCGCGCTTGAGGATGCTCGACTCGAGCACGCCGGTGAACATCTCGGGGAACAAGGTCAGGACGTCGATCCGCATGGCGACATCCTACGGCCAAAGCGAAGGGGCGGCGGGTCTCGTTACATCCATCGCCGAACGCGTTGGCGATACGCCTCGTAGTCGTCGCCGAAGCGATCGGCGAGCATCGCTTCTTCGCGGCGGATCAGGCCGCGGTCGATCGCCCAGACGAACGCGGGCGGAACCGCCCAGACCGTGGCGCTGCCCGCGATGAAGCAGACGCCGATGAGGATCACGGCCATGCCCAGGTACATGGGATTGCGGGTGAAGGCGAAGACGCCGGTGGTGACGAGCACCCGGCTACCCGGTCGGGGCAGGAGGGTGGTGCGGCGTTTGGCGAAGTGGCCCGCGCCCGCGGCGCAGAGCGCCGAGCCCACGAGGATCGGCCCCCAGCCGGCCATCTTCCAGGGCATCGTGAACCAGATCGCGCCCGCCGCATGGTTGTCCAGCACATGGATCGAGAGGAACGCGACGGCCAATAGGAGCGGCGCATTAAAAACCCACCACGCGAGGGGGACGCGGGCGGGTCGGGGTTGCGGGGGTGCAGAGGTCGAGGCCTGACTCATCGCTGATGAAGCATAGCCCGATTTACTCGGCGGCGGCTTCGGCGGGGGTCGCTTTGCCGGTTTTCTTATCGAGGATGCCGGCCTTGGCGAGCATGTCGGCGACGGTTTCCGAGGGCGAAGCGCCGACGCTCAGCCAGTAGCGGATGCGGTCGGCCTTGAGGCTGATTTGTTTGGATTCGTCTTTCTCGCAGGGGTCGTAGTAGCCGAGCTGCTCGATGGGCTTGCCGTCGCGGGGCGAGCGTTGGTCGATGGCGTTGAGGCGGTAGAAGGGCTTGTGGGTGCGGCCGAAGCGTTTGAGACGAAGACGAACCATGATTGAGATCTCCGGGGGGCCGGGACCCGGTCTAGGGGGACATCGGCGATTGCCGAGGTCCAACTTCTTCCGGGGGGGGCGTGACCGTGGACAGGGTGCCGGGGCGGAACATCCGCGAGGGCGAGCTACGCATTGTAGCGAAATAACGCTTCTTGCCAAGCCGATCACTCGGCTGAGGCGGGCGATACAAAATGGCCCGGATCACCCGCGACGGGGACGAGGTCGGGGCGGTGCAGCAGGCTGTGGCGAGTGATGTATTCCACACCGTTTTCGCGCTGGGCGTCGAGCTCTGCTTTTTCGTCGGCGGTCATGGCGTTGACGACCTGCCCGTCGTTTTTGAATAAATGGATCGGCGAAGGCACATCGCCCAGCAGCACGGTCGCACCCGATTTCAGCGCCGCGTCATCGGCATTGCCCACATAAAGGCCGGGCACATCGGTGATCAGGTTGCGCGCGC
>CAYPCC010000166.1:2971-3373 GCA_964409095.1 uncultured Phycisphaera sp.
AAGGCACATCGCCCAGCAGCATGATCCGCCGACGCCGGGCGTCCGGGTCGGGCATCGGGGCGGCACTCAGCAAAGCCCGCGTGTACGGATGCACCGGGTTGCGGTACAGCGTGTCGCGGTCGGCCAACTCCACGATCCGCCCCAAATACATCACCGCCACCCGGTCGCAAAAATGCTCGACCACCGCGAGGTTGTGCGCGATAAACAAATACGACAGCCCGAACTCATCCTGCAGGTCGTTGAGCAGGTTGAGCACTTGGGACTGCACCGACACGTCGAGGGCCGAGACGGGTTCGTCGCAGACGATAAACTTGGGCGAAAGGGCCAGGGCGCGGGCGATGCCGATGCGTTGGCGTTGGCCGCCGGAGAATTCGTGGGGGTAGCGGCGGGCGGGGGCTTTTT
>CAYPCC010000166.1:3383-6519 GCA_964409095.1 uncultured Phycisphaera sp.
GGTTGTCCATGCCGGCCAGGGCGTATTCCACCAGGGCGTGGTCTTTTTGCAGGCCGACTTTGACGAGCAGCTCGGCCACTCGATCAGGGATATCGTTCCGTGGGCAGACGCGATGCACCGCCATCGGCTCGCCGATGATCTTGCCGACCGCCATCCGCGGGTTGAGGCTGCCCACGGGGTCTTGGAAAATGATCTGCATCTCTCGCCGGAGCTGCTTCATGCGGGCCGCGGGGGCAGCGAGGACATCTTCGCCGTGGTAGTGGACGCGGCCCGCGGTTGCGGGGATGAGCCGGAGGATGGATCGGCCAACGGTGGACTTGCCGCAGCCCGACTCGCCGACGAGGCCGAGCGTTTCGTTGGGGGCGATGTCGAACGATACATCGTCCACCGCCCGCACGTCGCCGACGTGGGACTTGAGCAGGCCGCGCTTGACCGGGAAGTAGGTCTTGAGGTGCTTGACGCTCAGGAGCGGCGTCGAAGGCGGCGAGGGTGGGGGGGGCGTGGCGGTCATGCGTTAGTGGTGATGATAACGGCCCGAAAGCCGAGGGATGGCCATCCCTCGGCTATATGGTGAATCCACATGGCCCAACACTCAATCCGCCTGCACTTCCAGCAGCGCAAACCGGCTGACCCACTCGCCCAGGCTCGGCTCCCACGTCCGCACGGTGAACCGCAGCGGCAGCGACTCGGGGTAGAGATCCAGCGCTTCGAGGAGTTGGCTGGTGGTGGCGATCGGGGCGTCGCCGACGTGGGTGATGACGGATTGGGGTTCGATGCGTTGTCGATCCGCGAGCGAGCCGTAGCGGGCTTCGAGCACCATCACGCCGGAGAATGTCGGGAAGCGGTTAAGCTGCGCGTTGTCCGGCTTGAAGTCGGCGACCCGGCCGATGCCCAGCTCACGCAGCCGATCATCTTGCACCGTGATCATCGGCGAAACATTGATTGCCGGGCGGGGGACGATAGCGACCGGTTCGTTGTTGAGTTCATCCAACGTGATCGAAAACGTCTGGGCTTGTCCGGCCCGGATCGCGGTCACGGCGATGGCGCTGCCCGGCGGGTAGCCCGCCACGGTGTATCGCAAGTCGTCCACGTTGGCCACGGTCGTTTCTTCGATGTGCGTGATGAGGTCGCCGGGCTGGAGGCCCCCGCGGTCGGCCGGGCCGTTGCCGATGGGGTGTTCGACCAACACGCCTCCGCCATCGACCCCAAACGACGCGGCGAGCTGCGGATCGAGGTCGCGGATCAGCACGCCCAGATACCCGCGCCGCACCTCGCCGTCTTCGATGATCCGCGTCGCCACGTCCACGGCCATCTGCACGGGGATCGCAAAACCCAGGCCCATGAACCCGCCGGGGTCGCTGGCGTCGCGTCGGCTCGAGGCGATGGCGGTGTTCATGCCGACGACGCGGCCGTAGATATCGGTGAGCGGGCCGCCGGAGTTGCCGGGGTTGATCGCGGCGTCGGTTTGGATGAAGTCTTCGTATTTCCCGGAGTTGCCCAAGTCCAGTTGTCGTCCGCTGGCCGAGACAATGCCTTGGCTGACCGAGAAGTCGAAGCGGAACGGGCTGCCGAACGCGAAGACGATCTGCCCTTTTTTCACCGGGTCGGGGCTGATCGCCGCGGAGTGCAGGAACTGATCGGGGACTTCGAGCACCGCGACATCGGTAAGCTCGTCGGAGTTGACCAACCGGGCGGTGTGTTCGCTGCCGTCGGCAAAGCGGACGCGGATGCGGGCGGCTGCGTTGACCACGTGGTGGTTGGTCAGGATGTAATTTTTGGTTTCGCCGGTGTCGCGGTCGGTGTGCTGATACACCCAGCCCGAGCCGTTGCCCATGGGGTCGAGCGGGTCAAAGCGGGAGAAGAACCCGCCGCCCGACCGGGCCGACGGGCCGAGGGTCTGAACGTGGACGACGCTGGGCTCGACGACTTGCGAGACATCGCTAAACGCTTCGGAGAGTGCGCTGAGGCTAGGGCGGTCGAGCAGGTCTTGCCGAACTTGCTGGATGTTGGCTTCCGAATGATTCCATGCGATCGACCGCGCTAAACCGGGGCCCAGCAGCATCACCGCAACGACGGTGGCAAGAAGAATCAGCGACGGGCCGTACCAGCGGATTGGCAAAACGGGGACTCCAATGGGGTAAGGCTAATCACGTTCGCGGAATACTACGCTCTGAGTTTGTGGTGGTTCAACGAAGTTAGACCAGTCATCAAGACCGGGATTGGCCACAAAAAGGCACAGAAATCACAGAATAAGCATCGCAAGAAGGGATTGAGCTAAATTCAATATTTTGCCTTTTGTGATTTTTTGCGGCAAAAAAGTGATTTTTAATTCATTCGTTCATCGCATACGGCCCACCATCTTGTAAATACTTCCCGCTCTCCACCAGCGCCACCCACCGCGCAGCCATGTCCTGCAGCGCCTTGCCGCCGTGGGCGGCGGGGGGGGCGAAGCTGGGTTGCCAGTCGGTCATGCCCAGCCAGTCGTGGAGGACGACGACGTGGCCATGGCAGTCGGGGCCGGCCCCGCAGCCCAGGACCGGGACGCCCACCGCGTCGATCACCGCGCGGGCCGCCTCGGCGGTGGCCTGCTCGATGAGCAGCATCGCGGCGCCCGCGTCTTCGAGCTTTTTAGCGAGCTTGACCATCTCTTTGATTTTCTCTTGGGTGCGTCCCGCGACGATGGGGACGCCGGTGCGCGGCGTGCGCTGCGGCCGCCAGCCGATGTGGGCCACCACCGGAATCGACGCGCGGTCCAGCTTTTCCACCAGCCCGACAAACCGCTCGTCCACCTCGATCTTCACCGCGTCGGCCATGCCCTCGGTCATAAATCGCCCCGCGTTCTTCACCGCCTCCCATTCGTCCGCCTGATAGCTCATGAAAGGCATGTCGCCCATCACAAACGCCTTGGGCGCCCCGCGCTTCACCGCCGCGGTGATCGTCAGCATGAACGGCAAGGGCGCGTGGATCGTGTCGTCAAAACCCAGCACCATGCTGCCCGCGGTGTCGCCGACGAGCATGACGTCCACCCCGCCGCGGTAGAGCCACTTGGCCGTGGTCGCGTCGTAGCAGGTGAGCATGGCGATCTTCTGCTTGGCCTTTACCCGCCGACGCAAATCCCGCATCGTCACCCCCCCGC
>CAYPCC010000167.1:0-6412 GCA_964409095.1 uncultured Phycisphaera sp.
CGGAGAATGTAGCGCGAAATGAGTTCTTCAGGGGCGACTAGCTTGGACTACAATCTCACCAATCGTAGATGCCACGCCTGTAAAGTTGAGGAAATCACGTGAAGTTTCGTTGTCTGCCCACATATAGAAAACCTTCTAGTGATTGGGATCAGGCGCAAACGTGGTTTCCTCACAATCTCAGTACTTCACCTTAAACGTAGGGCTGTCTTCAGGCCGGGACCTTCTGCGATTATACAGCCGCGTCGTGCTGATGTTCGCGTGTCCCAGCCAGGCCTGGACGTACGCGATGTCGGCCGCGTGTTCGAGGGCGTTGGTCGCGGCCGTCGCCCGCAGCGCGTGGACGCACAGCCCATCGACGGCGATGCCGGCCTCGGCGGCGTAGGCCCGGAGCATCTTGTAGATCCCGTCCCCGGTCACTCCCCCGGAAGTAGTACCGGAACTCTTTCCATGGCTTCCGGGGACGGTGATGTTGTTCTTGATCGGCCGGAACAGCGGGGCGGTTTTCGCCTCGTCGGGTTCCGCTCGTCCGGGGGCGTCGAGGTAATCCCGGATCGCGGAAAGGGCGGCGGGGTGGACCGGGACGTACCGCGTCTTCGATCCTTTGCCGAACACGGTGAGATGCATGACCCCGCGCCGCTCGGCCAGGCTGCCGACGGAGAGGTCGGCCAGCTCGCTGCGCCGCAGCGCGTGGAAGAGATAAGTGGCAAGGATCGCCCGGTCGCGCTTGCCCTTCAGCGTTTCCGGGGGCGGGGCGTCGAGCAGCATGCGGGCCTGGTCGTCGGAAAGGGCGGGCGTCTTGCCTTCGTTGGCGTCGGCCGCGGGCCGCTTCACCCCCTTGACGGGGTTGTGCGTGACGGCGTTCTCGTTGCAGAGGTGATCAAACAGCGACGAAAGGGCGGACAGTTTCCGCCGCACCGTCCCCCCGGAGAGGTTCCGGGTTTCCAGCTCGCGCCGCCATGCGATGACGTGGGCCCGCGTGACATCCCGGAACTCATCCGGGTATTCGATACCGACGAAGGCCATGAAGTCCGACACGTCGTTGCGGTACGCCCGCCGCGTGTTGGGGTTGTCAAAGTTGGCGAACCAGGTCGCCGCCCCCGGAACGGAAGCCAGCCCCTGGAACTCGGCGGCCGTCAGGCGGCGTTCGCCGACGCGATCGACGAGTGTGGTCGGGGACGAAGAAGTGGTTGCCGGAAGCTCCTGATTCATCGGGCCATTTTAGTATTGATAATATATTTTATCAAGAGTAAATGAGCGAAGTACTTGACGCTCAAGTATGACTTGTAATCACACGATAAAGTGTGATACTATTGATGTGAAAGGAGTGTTCGATATGACGTACCGAACCACCATCACGCTCGACGACGAAGCGGCCACGTTCCTCAAGCAGCAGGGCGGCGACAACAAGAGCGCGTTCATCACCCGGCTGATCCGGGACGAACGCCGTCGCGCTTTGCATGAAGCCGTGCTCGAAGCCAACCGCGAGGAGGCCGAGGACGCCGACTACCAGGCCGAACTGTCCGAATGGGACGCGACCCTTAGTGACGGACTCACGGATGACCTATCGCCAGCTTGATATTTACTGGGTGGATTTAGAGCCGACGCGCGGGGCCGAGACGCAGAAGAAGCGCCCCTGTGTCGTGGTGTCGGCCGACCTGGTGAACCAGCAGTCCCGCACCGTGATCGTCGCGCCGCTGTTGCCCAACCACAAGACGTGGCCGTTCGTGGTCAATCTCGATCCCACCAAGAAGAACGGGCTCGATAAACCGCGTCACCTCAACCTCAAGCAGATGCGAGCCGTGGACGTGTCTCGGATCGACAACCGGCAAGGCAGGCTCGAGTCTTTGTACCGAGCAAGCATCGAGGCGGCATTACGACTCGTGTTCGACGTGTCCTGAGACCGCCCCGCCGGTCCGGTACGACCGAGTTGAACATAATAGCCATTCTCCGCGCTGCTGCAGCTCAGGCGGCGGGCACGACTCGCACCTCGACCCGCTTGCCGACGGCATCCGCGACGCGGCGCAGCAGCGCCATCGAATGCCCCCAGTAATCGGCGTCTTCCAGGCGGCAAATCACCGAGGCCGTGGTCCCGGCGCGCTCGGCCAGTTCGCGCTGCGTAAGGCCGGCCTCTTCCCGGAGCCGGTGAATCACCTCCGCGATCTCAAGCGCGTCGCCGAACGCGGCACGCAGGTCCAGGTCGTCGGTACTGGGGGGTTGTCGCCCATCAAGGATGCTGAGGGCGTTGCTGGCGTTGTTGTTATTCCCGTTATTTTTCATGGTCGTTTCTCCTGTTTCCGCACCAGGGCAGCACCCCTATGGCCGTCGAAGAAAGGTGACTCGAAGACGCGCGATAGGCGAAAGGTCAGCTCTCCGGGGGCGGAGGCGGGGACAGGTAGTCGGTGGGCAGGTGTTGCACGACATCCATCCCGTCGTATAAAAGCCTTCCGACCTCGACGACGCCGTCGTCGGCGATGCGATAAACAAACAGGTGCCGGGCTCTTCGACCCGCTCGGCCGAGGTGAAACACCAGAGCGTCGGGGTGAAGCTCGCCGCGGTGTTTGGCCGGCAAGGCCTGGGGGTCTTGGGCGATGTCCACCAAGGCAAGTCGGATGAGATCGCGGTACTCGTCGTGTTTGGATCGCCCGAAACGGTCGAGGGTGTTCTGCAGCGCCTCTTCGATGTCGTGGCGGGCGGCGGCCGAGATTCTTAATTGCCACGTCATGAGGTCTACGCGGCGGTCTGGGGCTTGGCGCTCACGGAGTCCATGAAGGCATCAAGGTTTTGATCGGTCAGGGTTTCGTATCGATCCTGGTCGAACGCCTCGAATCCTTCCCGAATGGCTTGCTGCATCGCTTCGAGCTTCAGGGCGTTCTCGGCTTCGTGCTGTTCGAGCAGGCGCAGCCCGGCCCGAACAACTTCGCTGGCGTTTTTGTAGCGCCCGGCTTCGACCCGCTGCCGAATGAAATTCGCCAGGAAATCAGGCAGGTTGACGTTCTGGGTGGGCATGGGCGGCACTCCTGTCGATGACACGTATCGTCCATCCATCCTGCCACACTTGGCAAAAATTGGCAACATTTTTGTTGCTGCGGCTGAATTGAACATAAGGGCCATTCTCGGACGCCAAAATGGCGGCTAAAGGCTTTCCAGAAAAGCACTTACGGAACGTCCGAACGGGCGTCGGTTCTCGGACGTTTCGTGGCTCGATTGACCCTCCTGCCGCTCGGCGAGATCCATTACGGCCATGTGCAGGAATGCCAGCAGCTCGCGTTCACGGGCTTCGGCGTTGGGGCGCAGCTCCCGCCAGTACGGCCCCAGGATCAGCGTCAGCAGCCAGAGCAGCGAAGCGAAGACCAGCAGCTGAGGCCCCAACCCGGTTTGCCACACCGGTGGCTGCGCCAGCATGGCGGCGATCAGGATGGCGATCAGCGCCGAATGCAGCGCCGCCACGGGATGGCGTCGCAGCACGTGGCCCCGAAACCCGATGCGGGCCGCCATGGCCGGGATCAGCGCCGCCAAATCGGTCGCGCTCACTTCACCGTGACTTTTCAGGCCATCGACGAAAACCAGATACCGAAGCTTTTCAAACTCGCCCCGACGTGGGCGGCTGTCGATGCGGTGGGCCCGGAAATAGTCTCCGAACGCCCGGCGTTCCGCCGCGACCGTGGCCAGGGCGGCGGACAGGATGCCCGGGATCATGATCCAGCCGACATGCATGCCCAGGGCTTGCGTGATCGCGGACGCGACGGCCACCCAAGCGATCCACGCGCACCCGAGAACGAAGACCATGCGTTGCCCGATCGTCGCCGCGCGCCAACGCTGTCGCCACAGGTGGCGACGCTTGGTGCGGTCGTAGGCGTTGCGGACGGGGAGTTCGGTGGAGAGCGCACGCGAGAGATGGTTTCCGGAAGAGTGCATGAGGCGATGATACGACCGGTAAAGTCCCACGCGTGCGGCTTCGGCGGCGGATTAGCGCGACTTCGCGGCGACGCGAGCGGGTTGGCGTGAGAAAAGACTTGCAGGGCGTGTAATTTTTATATTACACTGTTGGGGAGATGAAGCCGAAGTACGAGATCGAGGAATACGTCACGTCCGACGACCAGGCCCCCTTTTCGCGGTGGCTGCTGGGTCTGAAGGACAAGCGGGCTCAGATCAGGCTTCGCGCTCGGGTGACGCGGGCTTCGTTCGGCAACTTCGGCGACTGGAAGCCGATCAAGGGCGTGAAGGGCCTGCACGAGATGCGGGAGCATCACGGGCCCGGCTACCGGATTTACTACGCGGTGATCGGCCAGACGATCGTGCTGCTGCTGGCGGGATCGAGCAAGAAGGACCAAACCAAAACCATCGCCCAGGCCAAGGAATGGCTGGCCGATTACGAGCAGAGAAGGAGCCCATGACCATGGCCAAGAAAACCAAACCCACCACCACCCGCCGCGCGTCCGCCGTGCTGCCGAGCCGGTCGTTCAACGCCACCAGCAACGAACTGCTGCGCGACGCGGAGGCGGCCGCGATGTACCTGGAAGAGATCCTCGCCGACGGCGACATGGATTTGTTCAAGGAAGCTTTGAAGCACGTGGCTGCGGCCCGCGTGGGCACCATGACCGAGTTGGCGAAGGAAACCAATCTCGCCCGCGAAGCGCTGTACACCTCGCTGTCGCGGAAGGGTAATCCGCGCCTCGACACGCTGAACAAAGTGCTGCACGCCTCGGGTTTGCGGTTGTCGATTGCGACTGAACCGGCGGCCTAACTAAGAGCCGTTTGCAGGCTCGAGCATTGAGGATTTTGCCCTTGTCTCAGGTGAAAGCGGCATCCCCGGGCGGGTATGATTTCTGGGCGGTTTGCGTTCTAAACCACGCCCTGCTCGATCAGGAGAATTTCCATGACCCCCGACTTTTCCGGATTCGATGCCCCCGAGCATGAGCGTTTCTACACCCTTGCAGACCCCGAGGGCGAGGAACCCATCGAGTACATGCTGGAGCATGACGAACTGGATACTGACGCTCAGAAAGGGGTTGCGCGTCAGCTCTTGGCCGAAGGCGTTGATTCTTTGTCGCCGAAGCAAAAGGCCACGCTGAATCACGTGCTCAAATCTCGCCCCCGGTACGTCTGCCGTCGCGGCGGGGAGTTGATCGATCTCGATTATGAGTTCTGGAGCACGGAGTACTGCTCGTACTGCCACGAGCAGGTTCAGAAAGACGACTGATCATGATCCGGGATTCAGAACCAAACTGGCTGGATCGCACGACGTCTCTCACGAAAGGGGTTCTTGGCGCATGCCCGGTGGCCGGTCCCCTTCTCGCGGAAGTCATTGGCTCGTTGATTCCGAATCAACGGATCGATCGTATCGCCGCCTTCACACGACACCTTGACGACCGGCTCAAAGACGTGACCGGGGAGCGGTTCGAAGAACGAATGCGTCAGCCCGAAATGATCGACTTGCTCGAAGCGGGCTTCTTCGTCGCCGCGAAAAGCCTCTCTGAGGCAAAGATCGAGCATGCCGCCGAAGTCGTCAGCCAGGGGCTGACGGCGGAAGAGCTGGATCATCAGCGGCTCAAAGTGGTTCTTGATCTGATCGGGCAGCTTGAAGACCACCACCTGCTCGTGCTTGTTTCGTACACCCGAGACAAGCAAATGGATCACGAGTGGCACGAGAAGCACCAGGACTTGCTGATGGGTCCGCGCGTGCATCTCGGGTCAACTTCGGAGGAAGTCGATCGCGGCGTCGTACACGCCACAATCAAAGAGAAGCTCCGGAGCCTCGGCTTGCTGCGTCCCCGCTTTAAAAAGCCAAGGCGCGATGAATTGCCCGAGTTCGATCCCGAAACAGGCATGATGAAATCGAGCGGTTTTGAACTCACCTCGCTAGGCAATCTCGTGCTTGCGACTCTTGGACAAGCGGAACGGTGGTGATCTCTTTTCCTACTGCCCCGCGTCGCCGGGCCGTTTCACCAGCGCCACGCCTGATCGCTCCGCAGCGCGGCGCAGGTTCCCGTCGTCCACGAGGAAAGGAAGCCCGGTTCGGACCGCCAGGTCGAAGTACGCCGCGTCGTAGGCGGTGAGTTGGTGGGGCCGGCCGAGCTGGGCCAGGCCCGTGAGCGAGCGGTCGGCGGGTTCGTCGATCAGCTCGACGCCGAGCGCTTCGAGGGCGGCCAGGTGCCGGACCCCGGCGGCCTCGCTGATGGTCTTTCGGCGCTCGCGGACCAGGACGGCGTTGGTGACTTCCAGCTTCCACAGCCACGGGGCGACCAGCTCGTGATCCCGAAAGATAGGGAGCAGGCCGGGGCCACGGCCGCTTTCGTTGAAGGCCCAGGCCAGAGTGGTGCTGGCATCGATCAGAATGCGGCTCAAGGCTCTCGCCCTTCGTCGATGAGGGAGCGGATTTCGCCGGGCTGCGCGGGCGGGCACTCGTCCCAGA
>CAYPCC010000168.1:0-6406 GCA_964409095.1 uncultured Phycisphaera sp.
GTTTGGGCTTGCGTGGGCCGGGGAAAGCGTATTCGAGTTTGTCGGCCCAGCCCGCGTAGTAGAAGAAGTGGGCCGCGGCGAGGGGGATGTCGATGTCGCGTGACTCGCGGATGGGCTTGCCGCCGTCCATCGATTCGATGACCGCAAACTCGCGGGCCCGCTCCTGCAGAATCCGAGCGATGCGATAGAGGTATTTAGCGCGGTCGGCGGCGGGCATCGTGGACCACACGTTGTCGTAGGCCGAGCGTGCCGCGGCGACGGCGGCATCCACATCGGCGTCGCCCGCCTCGGCGATTGACGCGAGTTTTTTTTCGCTGCTGGGGCTGACCGTGTCGAAATATTGGCCGGATTGGGGCTCGACAAATCGGCCGCCGATGAACAGGCCGTACTGCTCGTCGATCTGGGCGTGGCTCGCCGACTCGGGGGCGGGGTCGTAAGACCAATCGGTGGCAAAGTTGAGGGTGGGGGAGGTGGTCATGGTTAAATTACGATTCGTATGTTTGCCGCAGATTACGCAGATCGGCGCAGATTACAAACTAAACCCTGTTTTCTTAAATCTGCGTGAATCTACGAAATCTGCGGTTAAAGTTTTAATCCATCGAGAAATAGTCGGCGGACTGATAGGCTCCGGTCTGCTGCTTGACGATCTGCATCAGCACATCGTTGGCAAGGCTGGAGGCGCCGAAGCGGAACCAGTCGGGGCTGAGCCAGGCTTGGCCGAGCGTTTCGCGGACGGTGACGAGGTATTGCAGGGCGAGCTTGGCGTTTTTGATGCCGCCCGCGGGCTTCATGCCGATCATCTTGCCGGTGTCGTAGTAGAAATCGCGGATCGCTTCGAGCATGACCAGCGTCACCGGCAGCGTCGCGGCGGGGCTGATCGTGCCGGTGCTGGTCTTGATGAAATCCGCCCCGGCGTGCATGGCCAGGTCGCTGGCTTTGCGCACGTTGTCGTAGGTCGAGAGTTCGCCGGTTTCCAAAATGACTTTGAGATGCGCTTCCCCACAGGCCTCTTTGACTTTCACGATCTCGTCAAACACGAATTCATAGTTGCCGCGCAAAAACTCGCCCCGGCTAATCACCATATCGATCTCATCGGCCCCGGCCTCGACCGCGGCCTTGGTGTCATCGAGCTTATTCTGCAACGGCACCTGCCCGGCGGGAAACCCCGTCGCCACGGAAGCCAGGTGGATGCCCGAGCCTTCGAGTTCTTTCTTGGCGATGGCGACCATGTTGGGGTAGACGCAGATCGCCGCGACGTGGGGGATGCCTTCGACCGCGTCGTGGAGGTGCTTGGCTTTGTTGCAGAGCTGCTTGACCTTGCCGGGGCTGTCCATGCCCGAGAGCGTGGTGAGGTCGATCATGCTCAGGGTCATCTTGAGCGCTTCCATCTTGGCGGCGTTTTTGATGCTGCGCGTTTGCAGGCGGGCGACGCGCTCGTGCACGCCGACTTCGTCGATGGTCGGGCTCTTGGAGAGGTCAGGGAAGGTTAGGGAAGGTGCGGGCAAATCGGTTCTCCGAATGGCGTACGGGCCAGCGTCTCATCATACCTATTCAGTTGGGTTTGCCCAGCTTTTTGAAAAAGTCTGCCAGGGCGTTGTGGACGGCGTGGTAGTCGGCCCCGAGGAGTTGGTTGTGCGTGCCGCCGGGGATCACGACCAGTACGCCCCGCGGCGCTGCCTCGGCGATCGCCTCGCCCGCGCTCAGCGGGCAGATCACATCCGCGTCGCCGTGGAGCACCAACACGGGCACGGCAATCCGCGCCGCGTCGGCCGCGCGGTCAAAGCTCGGGTGTTCGCTCAGCGCCACGCCCAGCCGTACCGACACACGCAAGAGCAGCCCAACCACCGCCACCATCGGCCACGCGGGCAACCCCCGCCGCGTCATCTGACCCCGCAACCCCTCGTCCCATCGGCGATACGGCGCACACGCGATCACCCCCCCACCTTCCATCATGTCGGGAAAGCTCGCCGCGGCTTTCAGCGCGATCGTCGCGCCCATCGAATACCCCAGCAGCACCAGCGCCCGGCCACGCCGCACGTCCTCGGGCAGCCCCTCGACCACCGCCCGGACATCGTCCGCTTCGCGTCGGCCCATCAGGCAGCGCCCCGCCGCCGCGTCGCCGTGGCCGGGCAGGTCGAAGACCGCGATGTGGCTGCAGTAGCGTTGGAGCATCTGGGCGCGGTACAGCGAGCCGTAGCGGCTGTCGCGGTGGCCGTGGACCACGACGGCCACCGGGCCGTCGGGGGAGTCGCCGCGGATGATCCAGCCGGGGCTGGGCGAGCCGTCGGCGAGGTTGAACGTGACTTCTTCAGCACTCAGTTCCAAGTCGGCCGGGTCGGCCGCGCCGCCCATCGCCAGCGTGACGCCCAAGGTCTTTCGCCGGGGTTTGTTCATCTGCCACACGATCGCCGCCACGCCGACGGAGATCAGCAGGCCCAACGCGACCGCAAAAAGTATCGATAATCCCAGCAAAGGATCGTTAAGATACCGCGAATGGCTTACCGCCCCGCGACACCTTGCGGCGCTCGTCAAAAACATACAAGCCCCCCGGACCCCACGATGACCAATCAAGACCTGATGGACGCCGCCTATGAGCAGGCCCTCAAGAGCTACCACGAGGGCGGCCTGCCCATCGGCAGCGTGCTGTACAGCCCCGCCGACGACGCCATCGTCGCCCGCGGCCATAACGAACGCGTCCAGACCGACGACCCCACCGCCCACGCCGAGGTGGTCTGCATCCGCAATGCCGGCCGCCGCCGCGACTGGCCCGAGCTCACCCTGGTCTCCACGCTCAGCCCCTGCATCATGTGCACCGGCACGTCGCTGCTCTACCGCATCCCCCGTGTCGTGGTGGGCGAAAACCAGAACTTTTTAGGTGCAGAAGATTTATTGCGGGGGCGCGGCGTCGAGCTCGTCCTGATGAACGATCCGCAATGCATCGCGCTGATGAAAAAATTCGTGGCCGAGAAGCCGGATTTGTGGAATGAGGATATCGGGGTTTGACGAGATGGGGCGGGTTGAGCCAAACGCTTGGAAGCCGTTTTCGCCGGGCGGGAGGCTTGCGGATAAACTGAGCTGCTTTCCCCCCGTTTGCCCTTTACCCCCGAGCCGACATGCCCACCGCCGCTTCCGAGTCTCACACCGTCCACCGCATCTACAACTTCTCGGCTGGGCCGTGCACGCTGCCGTTGGAGGTGATGCAGCGAGCCCAAGCCGAGTTGGTTGATTTTAAGGGCCTGGGCATGGGCATCATGGAGATGAGCCACCGCAGCAAGCCGGTGGTCGAAGTCCACGAAGCCGCCCTCGCGGCGTTGCGAGAATTGTTGCAGCTGCCCGACGACTACCACGTCCTGTTCCTCGCGGGCGGGGCGACGTTTCAGTTCGGCATGGTGCCCCTGAACCTCGCCACCCCCGGCCCCGGAAGCGCCGGCAAAGTGCGCGTCGATTACACCCACTCGGGCGCGTGGGCCAAGAAAGCCATCGCCGACGCCAAGGCCGTGGGCGCTGAGGTCAATGTCGTGTTCGACGGCAGCGACTCGAACTTCACCACCCTGCCCGACCCCGCGACCGTCAAGTCGTCGGCGGGCAGCCGGTATTTACACCTGACCACCAACGAAACCATCGGCGGCCTGCAGTGGAAAGCCATGCCCCCCTGCGACGCCCCCGGAAGCGCCCCGATAGTCGCGGACATGAGCAGCGACTTTTTGAGTAAGCCGTTCGATGTTTCGCCGTTTGGTTTGATCTACGCGGGGGCCCAGAAAAACATCGGCCCGGCGGGCGTCACCGTCGTCATCATCCGCGACGACCTGTTGCAGCAATGCAACGGCGATCAGGTGAATTACCTCAACTACGCCAACCACGTCAAAGGCGGTTCGATGCTGAATACGCCGCCGGTGTTCCAGATCTACATGATGGGGCTGGTGCTGGAGTGGTTGAAAAACAAGGGCGGCTTGACCTGGGCCGCGGACCTGGCCGAGCGGCGCAGCGGCCTGCTGTACGACGCGATCGCCGAAGCGGGCGGCTCCTCTTCCGGGGGCGGCGGTTTTTACCACTGCCCCGTCGATAAAAATTATCGCTCGACGATGAACGTGGTCTTCCGTTTGCCGACCGAAGACCTCGAAGCCCGGTTCATCGCCGAGGCTGCGGCCCAAGGCATGGACGGGCTCAAGGGCCACCGCGACGTCGGCGGCTGCCGGGCGTCGGTCTACAACTCGATGCCGATCGAGGGCGCGCAGGCGTTGGCTGATTTCATGCGTGAATTTGCCAAGACCCATGGCTAAGACGCGGCGGCGGGGTCTGGACAACACAATCGCTCCAACCCGCAAGCTCGATCCGCCTTGCCGGTATTTCCTAGGGGCGATGACTCAACCTGCGGCGGACTCGGCCCGATAAAGTGGTGGAGTCCACGTCCATGGCCAACTTTTCCCGACAACCCCAGCTTCCGCCGCACCGGCAGCCGCTCTCAGCTGAAGGCGGTGGGCGTCGGCCGGGCGCACCGTGTCCGCCGTCGCAGCCGATGGCCCACTTTGCCATTCTCGGGCTCGACCACCAGACCGGCGAGAACATCAGCACCGTCATCGAAGCCCGCAGCGAAGACGACGCACAGGAAATCGCCCTGCGTCTGGGTATCACCGTCCACGAATTCAAGCCGATGCACCCGTTGGCCGGGGCGGCCGCGGTGAAGATGGCCCGCCGCGACCCACGCGACCGGTTCAATCAATCCCCGTCCTACGCCACCCCCGCAAACGAACAGCCGCAGGACCTGATGCCGTCTCCCCGGGCCGCCGGGCCGGGCGTTCCGGGGGCGGTCCGCCAACCGACATCGAGTCATCCGCTGGGCAGCTTGGCCGTGGTGGTCGTGGTCGGGTTCGTTGCGGCGCTGTTGTACCTCACCGTGTTGCGTGACGGCGGCGCTCAGCAAGTGATGGCCATGATCGCCCCCGCCCCGCCGCCGGTCGAAGCCGCGTTCGACGTTACCGAACCGCTCGGCATTGACCTCCGCGGCGTGGAAGGTTTTGAAGACTGGTCGCCCGAAAAGTCCATCGGCCAAATCAAAACCCAAGACCCCAAACTCCGCCTCGAAGCCACGATCCCGCCCAAGCGATCGGGGGGCACGGCTAACGGGTTGAACAATTCCGGGGGTCGCGGCTCGGCGGTCATCGGCGGCCAGATCGTCACCCCCGGCCAAACCATCGCGGGCTACCGCCTCATCCAAGTCCGCGACGGGATGGTGTTGCTACAAAATGAGGGCAAGGTCGTGGCGCTGCGGATCGCCAAAGACTCCAACTGATTCACCCGCCGCCTCAAGTTTTGTAAAAACCAAAAAATAGTTGCCGGCTGAAAAGCAGAAGGCCTCAAGCCTCGGTCGCGCTGATGAATTGCCGGTAGAGGTTGGCGTACACCCCGCCTTGGGCCAAGAGTTGGTTGTGCGGGCCTTCTTCGACGATCAGGCCGTGGTCGAGGACGAGGACGGTACTGGCGTGGCGGATGGTGGACAGGCGGTGGGCGACGACAAAACTGGTTCGACCTCGCAGCAACACCTCCAGCGCTTTCTGAATCCGCGCCTCGGTCATCGTGTCCACGCTGCTGGTCGCCTCGTCCAAGATCAAAATCCGCGGGTCGGCGAGCATGGCCCGGGCGAAACACACCAGTTGCCGTTGGCCCAGCGACAAGTTGCCGCCCTTTTCGCCGACGTCGGTGAGCAAGCCTTCGGGTAGTGCCTCGAAGAGGTCCAGGCAATCGAGTCGGCGGGCGGCGTCGATGACTTGGTCGTCGGTCGCGTCGGGTCGGCCGATGCGGATGTTGTCCATCACCGTGCCGGTGAACAGGAAGTTGGACTGCAGCACGATGCCGACTTGGGCCATGAGCGCGGCGGTTGAGAGTTTGAAGACCTCGATCCCGTCGATCAGGAGCTTGCCTTGGGTGGGCAGGTAGAACTTGCAGATGAGTTTGATGACGGTGGACTTGCCGCTGCCGGTGTGGCCGACGAGGGCGACGGTTTGGCCGGGCGTGGCGGTGAAGCTGATGCCGTGGAGCACGGGGTGGTCGGGGTCGTAGCCGAAGTGGACATCTTGAAACTCGACCCGGCCGGTGAGCTGGGGCGGGGCGATCGCGTCGTCGGCGTCGAGTTGCTCGGGCTCTCGATCCAGCAAGCCAAACACCCGCTCGGCTCCCGCCATCGCGGTCAGGGCGGTGTTGAACTGCTGCGCCAGCAAACGGATCGGCGTAAAGAAATACGGGACCATGAACCAGAACATCACCAACGCCGCAAACGTCTTCTCCGGCGACGGGTCGCCAAACGTGAACCCGCCCCGCAGCACCTGATACCCCGCCAACACCGTCAACGCCGCGACGATGAACTGGGTCTTGAACTCCAACAACGGCAGCTGCGTGCCCGACAGCCGAG
>CAYPCC010000169.1:0-6366 GCA_964409095.1 uncultured Phycisphaera sp.
GGTCAATCCCCGCCCCCGGAAAGCCCCCGGAAAGCGGCCGGACCCGCCCCCGGACGCCCCCCGGACGCCCCCCGGACGCCCCCTGCAATTGTCCCAGCCGGAATGATCTGCCGCATGAGCCGACGCCCTTCGCCGACGTTTCCCCGCACGCTGACCCGGCTGTGGTCGTACACCGACCCGGCGACGCAGACGCTGCGGACGTCCGACGCGTTGGATCGGCCGACGATGCACCGCCGGGTGACGACCGAGGGCGGCGACTACTGGGTCTGTTCGGAGACGGGCCAACTCGAACACACCGTGCTCATCCCCCCCGCCCCCGATGCCTACGACGGCCACTGGCGCGAGATGGTCGAACGCGGCGAGCCGACGGCGAAACAAAAGCGGTCCGCCAAGGAACTGCTCGAACGATTTCAGCCGTACCGCACCCACGGCCGGATGTTCGAGATCGCCACCGGCCTGGGCCCGGTCGTCGAGATGGCCCGCGACCTGGGCTGGCAACCCGAGGGCATTGAGTTCTCGCCCTTCGCCGCACAGCACACCACCGAGCGCACCGGCATCCCCATCCAAGTCGGCCCGGCCGAGGACATGCAGCTCGAAGAAAACGCCTACGACCTGATCATCATGGACAACCTCTTCGAGCACCTCACCCAGCCGCGGCACGTCCTACGCACCGCAGCCAAGGCGCTGCGGCCCGGCGGGGTGATCTATCTGCAAACGCTCAACGCCCAGTGCCTGTCGCTCCATGCCCAGCCGCTGGGGTGGATTTATTTCGCCCCCGGCCACCAATTCGTCCCGACCCGGCTGAGCTTCCAGCACTACCTCGACCACTGCGGCCTCGAGTTCGTCTTCCGCACCACCCGAGGCTTTCGGCCCCGGCCCCAGCGCGACGAACACGACATCCACGGCGTCGCCCGCTCCTACGAAAAAATCGTCAGCCACCTCGCCCGGGCCACCCACACCGGCCACCGGATCGAGTGCATCCTCCGCCGTAAAGCCTAAGCCCATGCTCGACTTTTCCGATCAGCCCTATCAGTATTTCCCGCCGAAGTTCTCGCGCTTTTGGTCGACGCTTTTGCTCTACCACAACCGCGTCCGCCACTTGCCGGGCACGCAGCGCATCGCCGAGGTCGTCACCAGCGGACACGACACGCTGCTTGGGCAAATCAAGCCCGGCGATCGGCTGGTGTTCCTGCCCAACCACTCGACGCACGCCGACGCGGCGATCTTTCTTGAGTCGCTGCGACAGATCGGCCTCCGCAGCCTGTGTATGGCGGCGTACGACGTGTTTCTGCGCGGCCGGGTCCACCGCTTCACGATGCAGCGGATGGGCGCGTTTGCCGTGGACCGCGACGGGAGCTGCCCCAAGCCGATGAAACAGGCGCTGGCGACGCTGGACCGCGGCAAAGACGCGCTGACGATCTTCCCCGAGGGCAACGTCTACCTGACCAACGACCGCATCACGCCGTTCATGGACGGCGCAGCATTTATCGCGCTCAAGGCTCAGCAGGCGCTACTGAAAGACGAGGGAAAGTCGGGAAGGATTTTGGCCGTGCCGGTGTCGATCAAGGTGACGCATCTGACCAACGCCCGGCGGCGGATCGCCCAACGGTTTGAGCCGCTGGGCAAACAGCTCGGCGTCACGACCGACTTCCACGCCGAGCCGGTCAAGGCCGTGTACCAAGCCGGCGAAATCGCGCTGCACCGCAACCTCAAGCAGCGTGGCCTCGACATCCCCGCCGCTCCAGATTTAGGCACGCTCATCCACCAAGCCGCGATCCAGGTCCTCGAGCGCCTCGAAGCCAAACTCGAAATCACGCCCAAGCCTAAAGACACGCCGTTGGATCGCGTGCGCTCGGCCCGTCGGCTGATCCACGAAGTGCGGATCGACCCGGACCGCGCCGTCGATCACGCCGCCGCCGCGACCTGGGCCGACGAAGCGATGCTCGCTTACCGCATCGCCAGCTACCCGATGGGCTACGCCGCCGAGAGGCCGACGATCGATCGGCTCAGCGAAACCGTCGAAAAACTCGAAGAAGATTTGCTGACCCGGATGCCCCCGCCGATGGGTAGCCGTCACGCCTGGGTCCACTTCAACCCACCGATCGACGTGCGCGACATCCTGACCGCGCACCCCAAACTCCGCGCCGCGGTTGGCACGTTCACGTGCCAAACCGAGGCGGCCGTGCAAGCCGGCATCGACCACCTCAACCACCACAACCCCCACCCCGGCGGAAAGCTGTGGTGATCCGATCCTCGCCGACACTCGAAACTATAAAAAAAGAGTGATTACGCTCGATAAAGCACAGCTTCAGGATCGAGTTGGTGGTAGGGTCGGCGTAAGCCTTTTGCGCCAACGGCATCGAAATATTGTTGGCCCACCGCCAAGTCGAATGTCTCGGGGTCCCACCCGATCTCGCGCACCCATTCCCGTCGCTCAGTCAAATATTCGCGGTCATCCGGATCGAGGTCGGGGGCTTGCATGATCTTCGGGTCCAGGCAAGCCACGCAGACGCTATAGCCGTAGGGGCCGCCGCTGTCCTCGATCGGGTACGCCCGTCGGCCCGCGAGGAGTTTGCGGTAAAACTTCTCGCTGAGGCGTTGACGTTTTCTGAGTTCGACCCTCGCCCACCAGTCATCGCCGAAGTCGTACCAGTAATCGCAGCGGGTCGGCCCTTCGCGGGTGAAATATCGCTTAAGCGGCACGTCATCCGCGTCAGGGATCGGCTCATCGTCGGGGAACATCGGCTCGCCTTGCCCGGGCGTCGTGGCCAAAATCTCACCGCCGCGGTGATGCTCCTCGAACCGCCAGAGGTGATAGTCCCGCCACGGACCCGCATCTTGGATCGCCATGTGAAGGTCCAGAAACGTGCTCCCGGTCACGGGCAACAAAAACCGCCGCCATATGCGAGGCTTGATGTGAAGATGAGACACCTCAAATTCAAAATAATCAGGCATCTTTGGCTCCTGTTTAACCCGCCGCGGCTTCGTCGAGGTACCACACCAGATCACCGCCGCCAAAACTCACCGGCGTGATGCCGCTGATGGGGATGTTCTGAATATCCGGCGAACCGGTGGCGAGTTGGTCGGCGACGCGTTGCAGCGCCGCGGTCTTACCGCCGCCCACCGCGAGGACCGCGACGTGCCGGCCCGCGTTGATCAGCGGATACGTCATCGTGACCCGCGGCGGGGGCACCACCTTTTCGCCATCGTTCGTGTCGATCCAACGGGTCGCATGCAGCGCGGGCGATTCGGGGAACAGGCTGGCGGTGTGGCAGTCGCCGCCCATGCCCAGCAGGATGAAGTCCAGTTTCGGCACCTCGCCGGCGTGGTCTGCCGTGTTGTCTGTTTCCGGGGGGGCGACGCCGAACGCCTCGGCCATCGTGGCTTCGTACTCCCCCGCCGGATCGTCGGCGAGCACCGGCATCGCGTGGACCTGATTCGCCGGCGTCGGCACATGGTCCGTCAACGCCTCGCGGATCATCTTGAAGTTGGACTTCTCGTGATCCTCCGCGACGCAGCGCTCGTCCACGATCCAGACGTGCGTCTGCGCCCAAGGCATCGCCCGGAACTTGGGATCGGTGACCAGGCGAACGTAAAACGGCTCGGGCGTCCCGCCCCCTGATAGCGCCACATGGAAGACTTGGCGTTGTTCAACCGCAGCGAGCGCGGCAGCGAGCAGGGCGTCGCCGAGCTTCTCGAAGAGGGTTTCGGTGTCGGGGGCGATGACGGTGGAGCCGGGCAGATTCTGCATGGGCATGGCGCTAGGGGTTCGGCGCTAGGCGCCAGGAAAATAAGGGAACATCAAAATATTTAGATTGGAGCCTAGCGCCTCATCCCCAGCGCCTAGCGCCGAACAATCAATCATTCCGCCAGTACCGGCCGTCGCGCTGCATCATCAGGTCCGCGGCGGGCGGGCCCCACGTGCCCGCGGCGTAGTTGGGCAGGTCGGCCTGGGCGTTTTCTTCCCAGTAGTCGAGCACCGGCTGGCAGGCGTACCACGAGGCTTCGATCTCGTCGCGGTGTTTGAACAGCGTCTGGTCGCCCCGCATGCAGTCGTGCAAGAGCGTGGCGTAGCCGTCGGGCGGATCGACTTGCCATTGCTTGACGTAGTCGAAGTCCATGACCACTTCGTTCATTTTCATGCCGACGCCCGGCTCCTTGCCCTCGAAGCGGATGCGGATGCCTTCATTCGGCTGAATCCCGATGACGATCTGGTTGGGCTTTTGCTGACGGGCTTGCTGACGGAAGAGGCAGTGCGGCGTGGGTTTGAAGTAGATGACGATCTCGGTTTTTTTCTCGGCCATCGCTTTGCCCGACCGCAGGAAAAACGGCACGCCGCCCCACCGCCAGGTGTCGACGTTGAACTGCATCGCGGTGTAGGTGTCGCGCTGGGACTTCGGGTCGACGCCGTCTTCCTTGCGGTAGCCGGTGATGGGTGAGCCTTTGACCGTGCCGTCGCCGTATTGGCCGCGGACGGCGATCTTGGGGATCTCGTCTTCCTTGGGGACGCGTAGCGCTTTGAACACCTTGATCTTCTCGGTGCGGATGTCCTCGGCCCCCATGCTCACCGGCGGCTCCATCGCCACCAAAGACATCACCTGAAGCAGGTGACTCTGCACCATGTCCCGCATCGCGCCGCCGCCGGGCGAGTCGTAGTAGCTACCCCGGCCTTCGACGCCGACGGTTTCGCTGGCGGTGATCTGAACGTGGTCAATGTACTCGCGGTTCCACAGCGGCTCGAAGATCGTGTTGGCGAACCGCAGCACGAGCATGTTCTGCACCAGCTCCTTACCCAGGTAGTGGTCGATGCGGTAGATCGAGTTTTCCCAGAACACATCGGCCAAGGAGTTGTTGAGCTGGACCGCAGATTCGGGGTCTTTGCCGAAGGGCTTTTCGATGATGATGCGTTGCCAGGTCGGATCGTTTTTGTCGATGGGGACCATGCGCTTACCGTCGATGATCAGGCCCGAGCTGCCGAGGTTGTCGATGATCGGCTCGAAGAACTGCGGGGCCATCGAGAGGTAGGCGAGCAGGTTGCTGCCCGTGCCGTGCTCGCCGGCGAGCGACTTGATCTTTTGGGTCAGCGCCGGCCAGGCCGCGGCGTCGGTCGAGTCGCTGGGTTCGTAGTGGACGTGCTTCGAGAACTCTTTCCACTTCTGGTCGTCGTAGTGGTCGGGCTTGAAGTCGTGGATCATCTCACGGAACGATTCGTCGTCGTACTTCGACCGCGCGACGCCGAGGATGCCAAAGTTTTCCGGCGTCATCCCGCGGTCCCACAAGTAGTAGAGCGCGGGCAGCAGCTTACGTTTGGTCAGGTCGCCGGACGCGCCAAAAATGACAAGTAGGCAGTCGTCGGGTCGCGGGTTTGGGGCGGAGTGGGGCATAGCACAAGAATAGCGGCTGCGTGGGGTGAATGTATTGTCTTATCTGGCCGATTCCGCACCGGTTTCTGACTACCGCCCCACCGCGAGGCTGATGATCATGAGGTCGGCGGGGTTGACGCCGGCGAGGCGGCCGGCTTGGCCGAGGGTCGCGGGGCGGAATTTGTCGAGGACGGCGGCGGCTTCGCCGCGCAGGCCCGGCACGCCTCGGAAGTTGAAATCACTCGGCAAGAGTTGGTGTTCGCGTTCGGCGAGGCGCTGGATCTCGCGGTGACTGCGGTCGATGTAGCCGGCGTACTGCCGCTCGGCGAGAACGGCCCGCAGGACGTGGCGGTCACGCCCCCCGGAAGATTCTTTCGAGAGCGTCGTTGAGTTGAGTTGGCCCATCACGTCATCAAGTCCAACCCCGGCGCTGTTGATCCATTTGCCCATCGGGCGGTCGTCTACCATGGTCGCGTCGATCCACTGATTCAGCTCGGCCCGGCGTTGCTGCTTGGTTTGGAAGACCTCCCACCGCGCATCGTCCACGGTGCCCAGTTCGCGGCCGACGGGCGTGAGGCGGACATCCGCGTTGTCGCTGCGCAACAGCAAGCGATGCTCGGCCCGACTCGTGAACATGCGGTACGGCTCGCGCGGCGTCTTGGTGACCAGGTCGTCCATCATCACGCCCAGATACGCCTCATCCCGCCTTAACCGCCAGGCCTCTTCGCCGCGCGTCAGACGCACGGCGTTGACGCCGGCGATCAGGCCTTGCCCGGCGGCCTCTTCGTAGCCGGACGTGCCGTTGATTTGGCCGGCGAGGAACAAACCCGGCAGGCGTTTGGTCATGCAGGTCGCGTCGATCTGGTGCGGCCACACCATGTCGTATTCCACGGCATACCCCGGCTTCAAAATCACCGCCCGCTCGCAGCCGGGCAACGCGTGAACGATTTTTTCCTGCACATCGATCGGGAGCGAGGTGCTGATGCCGTTGCAGTAGATCTCG
>CAYPCC010000170.1:0-6348 GCA_964409095.1 uncultured Phycisphaera sp.
TCGCCGATGATCAGCTCGCGTTGGCCTTTGCCGACGGGGATCATGGAGTCCACGGCCTTGACGCCGAACTGCATGGGCTGGGTCACGGGCTGGCGCTCGGCGATGCCGGGGGCGATGATATCGACCTTGGCGGTTTCGCTGGAGGCGACGGGGCCTTTGCCGTCGATGGGTTGGCCCAGCGCGTTGAGCACCCGGCCGAGCACGCCTTCGCCGACAGGCACGGAGAGCAGCTTGCCGGTGGCTTTGACGGTGTCGCCTTCGCGGATGCCCAGGTAGTCGCCGAAGATGACCGCCCCGACGATGTCGGTTTCGAGGTTCATGACTTGGCCGAGGACGCTGCCGCCCCCGGAAGACGAGCCGCCTTCGAATTCAAGCATTTCGCCGGACATGGCTTTGGACAGGCCGTAGACCCGGGCGATCCCGTCGCCGACTTCGACCACGGTGCCGACTTCGGAGACTTCGAGTTGGGTGGAGAAGTTCTGGACTTCTTGCTTGATCAGGCTGGTGATTTCGTCGGTGTTGATTTTCATGGGGAGCTCTGAATCGCTAAGGCAGTAATCACAGATTTCGCAGATTGAAGCATCGGTGTACGCGTCGTCATTTTCATCTGCGAAATCTGCGTAATCTGCGGTTCCTGTTTTACAAGTATGTTTCGTTGGTAAGTTTACTTAGCGGCGGCGCGGGCGATTTCCCGGCCGACGGCGATGAGTTGTTGTTGGATCGAACGCAGTTGGCTCTGGACGCTGGCGTCGAGCAGGCGGTCGCCGATGCGCAGCTTGAGTCCGCCGATGAGCGACGGATCGACGTGCTGGGTCAGCGTGACTTGCTTGCCCAGCGTCGAGCCGAGCCCGGCGGCAACGCGGTCGGCGGTGCCGGCGTCCATCGGCGAAGCGACGTAGGCTTCGACTTCGATTTCGTTGCGATGCGCCGCGAGGAGCTTGACGAAAGCCGAGCCGATCGCTGGCAGCGCGGCGAGGCGGTTTTTACGGTTGATGGTCTGCAAGAACCGATAGAGCAGGTCGCTTACCCGACCCTCGAACAGCCGTTGCAACATCCCGGCGCGTTGGCCGCTGCCGAGGATGGGGTTGGTGATCAGGCGACGCAGGTCAGCGTCGGACTCGACGAGACCGCAGAGGTCCTTGAGTTCGTCGGCCACCGCATCGAGCTGCTGCTGTTCGATAGAAAGCTCCATCAACGCTTGGGCGTAGAGGCGGCCGACCGAATCGTGAGCGGAGGCGGATGAAGGCATGGGGTTTAGTTACTCGATGCGCTTTGTTTGAACTGTTCGACGGACTCGTTGACGAGGCCTTGCTGATCATCGGCGTTGATCTCGCGGCCGAGGATCTTGCCCGCGATCGCGGTCGAGAGACCGGCGGCTTGGGCGTAGATGTCGGCGAGGGCTTGCTCGCGGGCCGAGGCGATGTCGCGCTGGGCGTTTGCTTTGAGCTGCGCGACTTCGGCTTCGATCTTGGCCCGGTCGGCGTTGGCGGCTTGCTGGGCAGCGGTGCGGGCCTCGGCCACGATGGACTGGGCTTCTTTACGGGCCTCGGCAAGCTGGGATTTGTATTCGGTCAGCGAGGCCTGGGCTTCGGTGCGGGCCTTTTCGGCGGCATCGAGGTCGCCGAGTTGTTTCTCTTCACGGGCTTTGAGGCCGCCGAGGATTTTGGGCCAAACGAACGTCCACAGGACGCCGAGCAGGATCAGGAACATCAGGAGGTTCCAGATGTAGCTGAACGGGTCGCGGGAGAAGAGTTGATCTTTGGGGTCGCCGGCTTTTTCGGCGGCGAAGGCGGCGGTGCGGGTGAGCGCGAGGCCGAGGCCGAGGGTCGCGGGGATGAGCAGCCTAGCAAGCATGGAGATGCCTCAATGGAGCGGGGACGGAGCGGAGAAAGCGAGCTCTCTCCCGAGAAAAAGGCCGTGCGGAGCGGGAGGCCCCGCGCGGCTGAATTTCGATGAGCCCGCCATGAATCGGATCGGGTCCGACGCGGCGGGCGGCACAAGGGTCTTAGGCGATCAGCGCGAGGATCAGCGCGATGACGGTGACGCCTTCGATCAGCGCGGCGGCGATGATCATGTTGGTGCCGATGGGGCCGGCGGCCTCGGGCTGACGGGCGATGGCTTCGACGGCCGAGCCCCCGATGCGACCGATGCCCAGGCCGGCACCGAGGATGATCAGGCCCATGCCGATGCCCTTACCGAGCGTGCCGAATCCTTCGGTGGGGTTGATGGCTTGGGTTTGGGCCATGGCTTCGGGGGAGACGGCCATGAGGACGAGGCCAGCGGCGATCATGAGAGCGAGGGTGAAAAAGCGTTGCATCGGTCGGAGTCTCCAAGGAGTGGGTGGGTGTTACGGGTTCAGGGGTGTCCGGGGTTCGGTCGGGCCGCTTACGGCGGCGGATCATTTGGGATCTAGTAACAACGTGTCCGCTTCAAGCCGTCGCGGCGACAGGGTGAACCAAGGCGTCGGTAGCCCCGGCTTGCTCCGGGTCGTCGTGCACGTGGCCGTGGTCATCGTCGTGGTGGTGCACCGCGCCTTGGGCGATGAACAGCGTGGTCAGGAAGGTGAAGATGAAGGCTTGGAGCAGGGCGATGAAGAGTTCGAGGCCCATGAGCGCCGCCCCCATGACGGTGACGCCGATACCAATCGTCAAGCCCGCGGCGGCACCGGCCGCCAGGCCGACAAGGCCGATGAACGCCGCGATGACCAAGTGGCCGGCCATCATGGTGCCAAACAAACGCATCGCCAACACGGCCGACTTGATAAACAGACCCATGACTTCCAGCGGCACCAGCAGCGGAGCCATGAAAATCGGACCGGGACTGAAGTGTTTGAAGTATTCAACGCCCGCTTCCCGAATGCCCACGATATTGATCACCACAAAGGCTACCAACGCCAGTGGGATCGTCATGGCGATCGAGCCGGTGGCCGTGCCGCCGAAGTGCGACCAGTACGCGGTATCCGCACCGACGATCGAGGCCAGGATGCCGCCGACCGGGCCGAACGGGATCATGCCCAACAAGTTGCAGAACAGAATGAAGAAGAACACGGTCCAAAGGTAAGGGACGTATTTGTCGGTGAGTTTGCCGAGGTTCGGCCGGGCGACGTTTTCGCGGATAAACACACAGACGGTTTCGAGCAGTTGCCAACCCACGCCTTGCACGACGTAGTCGCGGTTGGTGTTTTTGGGGCCACCCAGTTTTTTAGCAAGGCCCAGCAACAATAGCAGCAGCAACACCGCGGCCACCGTGCCCATGATCAATTGGTTGTGGAACGGCCCGACGATGGTGTGCGGGATGACGTGCGAGACGGGGTCTTTGGCCGCCAACGTCGGGATGAGTGAAGTGGTGTTCAGCATCGGAGAGTCAGAGGGATTGGCCGTCGTTCCGCGACGACCTCCATACGGGGCGGTAGTGTAGCAATTATGAAGCGGCTTGTGCGGCGTTCACCCTCAGCAACATGAAATCAATCATCCACGTCAGGGCGTACCAAACTAGCCCGAAAAACCCCACGGTCAAGCGGTCATTTTCGGGCAGTTGAAGCAGCAAAACCACAAGCCCGCCGGCGGTCAAGAGCAACCGGATCATGACGTGGCCCAAACGGGCATTGACCTGCTGGGCCGGCGGGGCCACGCGGGCCAGCCACAGCGGGACGAGGCCGAGCATCGCAACCAGCCAGACCCACGCCGCGGCGATCATCGCGGGCCACAATGCGGGTAACGGATCGCCCGGCCCTCCCGCAGAACCCAAGGCCAGGCCGGCAAGAATAAACGTGGCGGGTAAGCCCAACGCCCCAAGCAGAACCAAAGCCATCGCGGCCTTGCGGATCGCCGAGCTCAAATCAATCGTACCGGTGGGCAGTGGGCCGTTGGTCACTTGCTCCCGCCTTGCCGCTGCGCCGCTTTGATCAACAGATACATCCCCGCGACCATGCCCAGCACCGCCCCGGCCACGGTGCCCCACGGCAGAAGGTTCAGCCAACGGTCGATCAGATACCCCAGCCCCGCAAACAACCCGATACCCGCAGCGAGTTCGAGGCCCGCGCCGGCCATGGCATGTTTCTGTCGGCGGGCTTCGTCCGCCGCGTCGTTACGCCTGGTCGGGGCAAGGCCAAAAAAACGATCCGCCCAGCCGGGCTTGCGCGGCGGGCCGTGCTTCGAGAGATCGGGGACGGGGTCGGGATCGGCCACGGTGAAAACCTCGAAAGAGGGCGGGGCCTACTCCAGGGCCGCCGCACCGCCGATGATCTCCGACAACTCGGTGGTGATCGCGGTTTGGCGGGCGCGGTTGAACTGGCGTTTGAGGGCGGTTTTCTGTTTGCCCGCCGCGTCGGTCGCCGACTTCATCGCCACCATCCGGGCGAGTTGTTCGCTGACCACCGCATCATTGAAGCACTGGAACAACGTGGTCTTGACCGTCACCGGCAAGAGCTCGCTGAGCAGCGTCTCGGGGTCGGGCGAGAATTCGTAAACCGATTGGGTCGCAGCTCCGCCGTCACCCTCCGCCGCGACGGGCGGCTCGAGTGGCAATAAAGTTTGCACGACCGGAGTCTGCCGACTCATCGACACAAACTTCATGTAGACCACCTTCACCGCGTCGTACTGCCCGGCGGTGAACGCCTCCATGTAGGTCTGGGCCAAAGCGTTAACGTCTTCGTAGGCCGGCGAATCGCCGAAGCTGTATTTCTCGGCGACGGGTAGGCCGTTGAACTTGCAGAAGGCTTGGCCTTTTTTGCCGACGACTTCGAGCCGGGTTTTGTCGAGGCCTTGCTCATCGCGGATGTAGCGCAGGCCGGTGCGCATCACGTTGCCGTTGTACGCGCCGCAGAGGCCGCGTTCGGAGGTGAGGATCAGGATGAGTTCTTTGTTGGCCGGCGTGGCGGGGGGGCTGATGAGTGGGTGGCTGATGTCGCCGCCCGTGCCGAGCGCCGCGGCGAGTTCGCCGACCATCTCGCCGATCTTGCGGGTGTAGGCTTGGGACTGGGTCGCCTTTTTCTGCATCGCTTGGAAGCGAGCGGAGGCGATGAGCTGCATCGTTTTGGTGATGCGTTCGATGTTGCCCACGGCCTTGATTCGGCCCTTGATTTCGCGGATGTTTGCTGGCATGGGCCACGCATCATAACGCTTATCTCAGACGTGGCAACGGCGTTAGGCCGACGATTGGAATCGGACATTGCCGAAGTGAATCGGGCATCAAAAAGAGGGCGCCGCGAACCGTTCGCAGCGCCCCCGGGCCGGTGTTGAGGTGGTGTAACGCGGATCAGTACCCGCACGAGCCCGAATTCCCCCACTGCCCCCGGCGGTTGTAATCGCGGTACCGCGGGGCGGGAGCGGAGACGTAGACCTGTTTGTAATAGCCCTGGCGAACACACACGCGGAACGCCCGGCCGCAGTCGTCGTAGTGGGTGCGGTAGACCGGCGGGACCCAGACTTGCTGGGTGTAGCCGCCGCGTGCGTCGTGATCGCCGTAGCTGCGGCCTGAGTGGTAGCGGTCGTAGCGGGAACCGCGGCGTTCGTAGGTCTGGCCGTGGTGCCCCGACCCGACGGTAACCGACCAGCGGGTTTCGCCCGCCGCGGCGGGGGAGGCGGTGCCGGGCGGCAGCAGCAGCGGCACCGACAGGGCGGCCGCGGCCAGCAGAGCCAGTCGGCCCGCCCGGCGGGGACGGGGTACGTTTGAGACGAGGGGCAGTTGCATGAGAAGCTCCTTTGCGTTCCGGGATCGGCCCAAAAGCGAATGGGCGGCCGCCGATCGACTCGACCAACCCGAAAGGCGGGGCGGGCGAGACGATTGTGGGCGATAAAAAGAGCTTCGATAGTTCTCGAATTTTCTATAAATAATGTGTATTCATGACGTTGAAGATATTATTCCCTCGTGGCGAACCCCCTCCGCAGCCGGAAGGGGGTTCGCAGGGGATGAAAATTATTTTGTGGCTTCAACCCGCTTTCATGATTAGACTTATGGATTGATGGCGTGCCTCATCCCGTTGATCCGCCAATAATCCGGCGGGTTTGGGCGTTCAGCTGGAGGTACGTTTTAAATGCCCTCGGTTGGGCCATGAGCCTCGCCCGTTTTCCCTGCCACCCCACCACGATCAGGGCCAACGAGCGATCAACCTCCAAGGAGTTTCCGATGCGAGTCCGTTCTTTCTTCAGTCTGCTGGCCTTAGCTGCCGTGATGTGTTTGCCGTTGGGCGTGGCCAGTAAAGCCTCGGCCGAGTCGGGGGCTCATCGCCAGCCCCCGCCGCCGCCGGTGGATATGCCCATCGTCATCGACGTGGACTGATCTCCGCAGGCGTCTTTCGCATGGGTTGAATGTTTCCGCGCAAATCTTGCGCCCACCCCCGATCCACCA
>CAYPCC010000171.1:0-6219 GCA_964409095.1 uncultured Phycisphaera sp.
CGTCTTCTTGGCGAATTGAACCCCGCTAAGCTAAAACATCTCCCATGTTCAACGCCGACCGCTTTATCACCGACCGTTTGCGGGCCATCGACGCCTCGGGGATCCGCCGGGTCTTCGACCTCGCGGCCCAGCTCAAAGACCCGATCAATCTTTCGATCGGCCAACCCGACTTCGATGTGCCCGAACCTATCAAACGGGCCGCCGCCGCGGCGATCGACCAAGGTTTCAATCGGTACACGCAGACCCAAGGTATCGCTGAGCTGCGGACGAAGCTGGCCGATGAATTGACCCGCGAGTTCCCGCACACGCTCGGCCCCTCCCTCGCCGCGGGCGACAGCTCGCTGCTGATTACTTCCGGGGTTTCCGGGGGGTTGATGCTGGCGATGATGACGTGTGTCGGGCCGGGCGACGAGGTGTTGATCCCCGATCCGTATTTCGTGATGTACAAACACTTGGTGACGCTGGCGGGCGCGACGCCGGTGTATGTCGATACCTACCCTGATTTTCAGGTCACGCCCGAACGGCTGGCGGCCAAAGTCACCGAGCGGACCAAGCTGGTGCTGTTCAACACCCCGAGCAACCCGACGGGCGTGGTCGCGCCGCCGGAAATCTGCCAAGCGGTCACCGCGTTTTGCGCAGAGCGGAACCTGCTTCTGCTGAGCGATGAGATTTACGACGTGTTTCAGTACGGCAGCGCCGGAAGTGCTTTTCCTTCGCCGCTGCAACACTGCCCGGATGTCTTGCTGATGCGCGGATTTTCGAAGACCTACGCGATGACGGGTTGGCGGCTGGGTTACGCGGTCGGGCCCAGGCCGATCGTCGAGCAGATGACCAAGTTGCAGCAGTACAGCTTTGTGTGCGCCCCGTCGATGACGCAGATGGCCGGCGCGTTGGCGCTGGACATCGACATGAGCAAACACGTCGCGGCGTATGCCCGGAAGCGTGACCGGGTGGTGGAGGTGCTCGGCCCGCATTACGACTTGACCGTGCCGGGCGGCGCGTTTTATGCGTTTCCGAAAGTGCCCGAGCATCTGGGGATGACGGCGACGCAGTTTGTCGAGGCGGCGGTGGCGAAGAACCTGCTGATCATCCCCGGCAACGTGTTCTCGCAGCGCGACACGCACTTTCGCCTCAGCTATGCGTGTGACGATGCCACGCTCGAACGCGGGTTGGCGATCCTGGTCGATCTCGCCCGAGGCTCGGCTTAACCTCCGCACCGTTTCGTCTCCATCACCTGCGACCGGCGGCCCTACAATGCGGTTGTGACTGAATCTCCTCACCACCACGCATTGATCAACGACGACGGGTCATGGAAGTACACCAACGCCCTCGCCGACGAGACCAGCCCCTATCTCCGGCAGCACGCGCACAACCCCGTGGATTGGCGGCCGTGGGGTGAGCCGGCGTTTGCCGAGGCGGCGCGGCGGGAAGTGCCGATCTTTTTGTCCATCGGCTATTCCACCTGCTACTGGTGCCACGTCATGGAACGCCAGGTTTTCGAGAACCCGAAGATCGCCCGGCAGATGAACGAGCAGTTTGTCTGCGTCAAAGTCGACCGCGAAGAACGCCCGGATGTCGATGACATCTACATGACCGCCACGCAGTTGCTCACCGGCGGAGGCTGGCCGATGTCCGTCTTCCTCACCCCACCCGCCCCCGGAAGTGCGCAAAGCGAGGGCGAGGCCGTTGAGCACATAGGTCGTGGATTATTACCCTTCTGGGCGGGGACGTATATCCCGCCGACGCCTGCGTATGGTCGGCCGAGTTTTACGCAGGTGATGGACGCGATGAGTCAGGCGTGGCGTGACGAGCGGGACCAGGTGATCGCACAGTCGGGCCGGGTCGCCGACGCGGTGCGAAATCAGGTCGCTCAGGGCGGCGGGGCGGGGCCGGTCACGCTTGATCGGGTCCAGCGCACAGCGTCGCAACTTCAATCCCGCTACGACCCCACCCACGGCGGATTTTCCGGGCCCCAAGGCCCGAAGTTCCCCACGCCCAGCACCGTCGCGCTGCTGCTGGACCTGCTCCAGCATGAGCCCGACGAGGCGCTCGAAAAACAGGTCCGCCACACGCTCGATCGGATGGCCATGGGCGGGATGTACGACCAGGTCGGCGGCGGGTTCCACCGCTATAGCGTCGACGAGCAGTGGCTGGTGCCGCACTTCGAGAAGATGCTCTATGACAACGGGCAACTGCTGGAGTTGTATGCCCACGCTTACGAAGTCTGGGGCGAGCAGCGTTACGCGGCGTTGTATGCCCGGGTCGTGCGGGAGACGGCCGAGTATTTGCTGCGCGAGATGCTCGATGGGTCAGCTGATTCCGGGGGCGCGTTCTGGTCGGCGCAGGACGCCGAGGTCAACACGAAAGAGGGCGAGAACTACGTCTGGACCCCCGAGCAAATCCGCGCGGCGTTGGCGAGCGAAGACGACGCCGAACGTCTGACCGCGCTTGCTTTGAAGATGTACGGTTTGGAGCGGGGCACGAATTTCCAGGACCCGCACCACCGCGACGCCCCGGCCGTGAACGTCTTGTTTATGCCCGAGTCGATGTCGGCACTCGTCGAGTTTGCCGACGGCGACATGGGCGGGGTGATGCGGATGCGGGAGCGGATCAACGCGGCGCTCTTGGCGGTGCGCGACACCCGCGATCAGCCGGGCACGGACGACAAGGTGCTGGTTGCTTGGAACGGTTTAGTGATTGCGGGTCTTGCCCACGCGGGCCGGGTGCTGGACGAGCCGCGATACATCGCCGCGGCGCAGCGAGCGGCGGTAGCAATCCTTAAGCACATGAGTCAACCCGGCGGCGGCCTGTTGCGCTCGATGCGCAAGGGCGAAGCGAAGATCAACGCCTTTCTCGAAGACTACGCCTTCTTCGCCCACGGCCTACTCGCCCTCGACCAAGCCCTGCCCGACGAACAAACCCGCTACCGCGACCAAGCCGTCCGGCTGATGCGCATCGCCCACGAGCAATTCGCTGCGCCGCGGGGCGGCTACTTCGACACGCTCGCGGACCAAGCGGATTTGTTCGTGCGGACCCGATCGACTTACGACGGAGCGATCCCGTCGGGCAACAGCCAGATGATCCACAACCTGCTTCGGCTGCGCGTTCTCACCGGCGACGACGCCTACGCCCGGCAGGCGGTGTTGGACCTGCGCAGCTTTGCCGGGGCGCTCGAGCAGAGCGGGCTGGGGATGACGCACATGCTGAGGGCGGCGCTGCACGCCGTGGCCGAGTTGCCGGCGATGTGGACCGCGGCGTTGGAGGAAGCGGATGCGGGGGCGAGCGAGACGGCTCGGCCGGTGACGGTGCAGGTCAAGCCGATTGAAAACGAGACGGGGGCGTATCGCGTGCTGCTTACGGTGGCCGAGGGCTATCACCTCAATGCCAACCCCGCGTCGGCCGAGGGTTTGATCGCCACGACGGTGTCGGCCGCCGGTATGCGCCTCGACGTGACCTACCCGCCCGCCGAGCGGGAGCGTTACGCCTTTGCCGATGCGCCGCTGGACGTGTATACCGGGCGGGTGGAGATCGTGGTCCGGGCGGATCAGTCGATCACAGAGCTGACGCTCACTTATCAGGCGTGTACCGACGCGGCGTGTTTGGAGCCGGTGACGAGGACGCTGAATCTGCGTTAGCTTGTTCGCCATGATCGACACTCATTGCCACCTGACCTACGACGGCCTGCACGAACGCGTGGAGGAGGTGCTCGACGCGGCGCAGCGTAGCGGGGTGGACCGCATCATCACCGTGGGGACGTCGCCGAACGACGCGGCGAAGGCGGTGGCGTTGGCGGAGCGTTTCGGGAACGTGTTCGCCACAGCCGGGCTTCATCCGGGTTACAGCGACAACGTCACGGATTACGTGGCGCTCAAGGAAGGGCTGCGTCGATTGCTCGCCCATCCCCGGGTCGTGGCGATCGGGGAGATGGGCTTGGACCGGCATTACCCCGCCCCGCCGATGGCCAAGCAACGGCCCGCGTTTGCGGCGCAGCTGGAACTGATGATTGAGCAGCCCGAGTTGCACGGCATTGTCCACAACCGCGAGGCGACCAACGACACGTTGGCGATGATCGCCGATCACGGGGTCGCGGGCGATCGGCTGGTGTTCCACTGCTTCACCGGCTCGGAGGCCGAGGTCGAGCAGATTTTGGCGATCGGGGCGAGGGTGAGTTTTACGGGGATCACGACGTTCACGGGCGCGGCGGCCGTGGCCGAGGCCTCGGACCGGGTGCCGTTGGATCGGCTGATGATCGAGACCGACAGCCCGTATCTGACTCCGGTGCCGTACCGGAAGGTGCGGACCAACGAGCCGCGTTACGTCCGGCAGGTCGCCGAGTTTTTGGCCGAGCGTCGGGGGATGATGCTCCGGGAGTTCGTCGCGGCGGTGGACGCGAACGCGGAGCGTTTCTTCGGGTTGGCTCAGGTGACGGCCAAGTAAAAACGCCCGTCGGGCTTTCGCACGACGAGCGTTCGGTAAGGATTGATGATGCCCATCGGTTTACGCGGCGATCTTGAGGCCGTGGTCGCCGAGGTAGCCGGTGAGGCGGTCCTGATCGACTTCGCTGTGGAAGTGTTCGAAGACCATGCCCATGCGGGTCGGGCCCATCTCGGGCTCGTCGTCGTGGAAGCGGACGATCTGGCCCGAAGCGCGGAAGGTGATGTGTTCTTGGCCGGGGAGGATGCCGCGGACTTCGATGGCGGTGCCGGGCTCGAGGGGTTCGTCGAGCTCGAACCGCATACCGCTGAGGCTGACATCATAGATGTGGCCGGTCCAGCAGTAGCGGTCGGCCCCGACGGGTCGGACGCGGACGAGGCTGTACATCGCCGCGATCTTGAGCCGGGGTTGACGCCGGGCTTCGGTTTTGCGGCTGTCGTTCGGGGTGGGCTCGGGCGTGGTCAGGCGGAAATCAGTCATCCATCGTCTCCGGATCGGGCGGGTGGGAATCTCTTCCCCCTCGCTATCGGCGGGCCGCAAGAAGTACTTAATCGTTGCGACCGGAAAACCGCGCCTAACCCACTTTGGAGTTGCAGGCGATCCAAAGCCGATAACCCACTATGGACCAGTCTGGCCGATCCAACCCGCGTAGCCCGTTTTTTGTCGAAAATCAGGCGCAAAACCGCCGTCGCATGCCTCGGCCGCGACGCACCGGAACCGGCACGCTGCTGGTGGGCACCTCGCTGAGCGTCCGACAACTCTTGCCCAGCCTGCTCACGCTGGACCCGGCCCCGTCGGTCTTGGGTTGCCTGCTGCCCAAGCCCGCGATCCTGCCGCTGGCCGTGCTCGGCGGGTTCGACCAGCTTGAGGCCATGGCCACCCGGCCCGAGGTGCAGCAGGTGCTCGTCAGCCTGCCCGCGGCGATGGATAGCCAGCTGCGCATCATCGCCACGACGCTGGATCGGCTCGGCGTGACGTGGCGATATCTTCCGCCGTTGGCCGACCAACTCGCCGGGCACTCGACCCCGCGCAACCCGATTCGTTCTGCTTCCGGGGTTACTTCCGGGGTTACTTCCGGGGGCGGAGGCGGGGGTGGGGTCGATCCGACCCAGCTCATCGACCGCCAACCCCGGCCGCTCGACGAACCCGCGATCCGCCAGAGCGTCACCGGCAAGACCGTGCTGATCACCGGGGCCGGCGGGTCCATCGGCTCGGAACTCGCCCACATCGTCGCTCGCTTCCGTCCCGCTAAACTGGTCCTCGTCGAACGCTCGGAAAATGCGCTATTCGAGATCGACCGCCAGATCGCCCGGCGGTACTCGGACCTCCCACGCGAAACGGTGCTGCACGACGTCACCCAACGCGACCGGACGTTGGACCTGGTCCAGCGCATCGGCCCGGCGGTGGTGTTCCACGCCGCAGCGCACAAGCACGTGCCGATGATGGAGAACCACCCGGCCGAGGCGGTGGAAAATAATTTCTACGGCACGCGCAGCATCGCCGACGCCGCGGCCCAAGCGGGCTGCGAACGCTTCGTGATGATCTCCACCGATAAAGCAGTCAACCCATCATCCGTCATGGGCGCTAGCAAGCGGCTGGCCGAGTTGTATATCCGCCACCTCAACCAAAACAGCGACACGACGTTCTGCATGGTGCGTTTCGGCAACGTGCTGGGGTCGGCGTGTTCGCTGATTCCGATCTGGACGGATCAACTCGGCCGAGGCGGGCCGATCACGGTGACGCACCGCGAGATGACGCGCTACTTCATGACGATCCCCGAGGCGG
>CAYPCC010000172.1:0-4788 GCA_964409095.1 uncultured Phycisphaera sp.
GGCCACTCCATCGCCGAGTTCTCCGGCAAGCAGCTCATCCAGGGCGAGCCCGACGCGTCGTCCTTCCCCTCCGGCGGCATCCGCTCCACCTTCGAGGCCCGCGGCTACACCGCCTGGGACGTCACCAGCCCCGCGTACATCCTCGAAAACCCCAACGGCACCACGCTGTGCATCCCCACCGCGTTCGTCTCCTGGACCGGCGAGGCGCTAGACAAGAAGACCCCCCTGCTCCGCTCAATGAAAGCCATCGATGTCGCCTCCAAGCGGCTCCTCAAACTCTTCGGCCACGACCCCAAGGACTTTATCAGCGCCAGCGGCGGTCCCGAGCAGGAATACTTCCTCGTCGATGCCAATTTCTTCTACGCCCGGCCCGACCTGCTCAACGCCGGCCGAGTCCTCTTCGGTGCGCTGCCCCCTAAGGGCCAGGAGTTCGCCGACCAATACTTCGGCGCGATCCCTGAGCGTGTGCTCGCCTACATGCTCGAGTGCGAGCGCGAGCTGTTCAAGCTCGGCGTGCCGGTGAAGACACGTCACAACGAGGTCGCCCCGTCGCAGTACGAGATCGCGCCCGTTTATGAAAACGCCAACGTCGCAGCCGACCACCAGCAGACGATCATGCTGACGCTCCGCCGCATCGCCAAAAAGTACGGCATGGAGTGCCTGCTGCACGAGAAGCCCTTCGCCGGCGTCAACGGCTCGGGCAAGCACGTCAACTTCTCGATGGGCTCCGCCGAGGTCGGCAACCTGCTCGAGCCCGGTGACACGCCGCACGACAACGCGCAGTTCCTGACATTCTGCGCCGCGGTGCTGCGGGCGGTTTATAAGAATGCCAAGCTGCTGCGGGCCGTCGTCGCCTCGGCCGGCAACGACCACCGCCTGGGCGCGAATGAGGCCCCGCCGGCGATCATCTCGATCTTCCTGGGCGATCAGCTTACGGATGTCTTTGAGCAGATCATGAAGGGCAGCGTCAAGGGCTCGAAGAAGGCCGGCACGCTGACCGTCGGCGTGGACACGCTCCCGCCGCTGCCCAAGCACGCTGGCGACCGCAACCGCACTTCGCCGTTTGCCTTCACCGGCAACAAGTTCGAATTCCGCGCCGTCGCCTCCAGCCAGTCGATCGCCGGCCCGCTCGTCGCGCTCAACACGATCGTCGCTGACTCGGTTGACTACATCACCGATGAGATCATCAAGGCCGGCGGGAGCGACCCCAAGAAGCTCAACAGCGCCTTGCAGAAGGTGCTCAAGGACGTCGTCACCGAGGCCTGGCCGATCGTATTCAACGGTGACGGCTACAGCGACAAGTGGCACAAGGAGGCCGAGAAGCGCGGCCTCCCCAACCTCCGCACCACGCCCGACGCCCTGCCCGCGCTGCTCGACAAGGACATCATCGAGATGTTCAAGAAGCACAAGGTGCTCAGCAAGCGCGAGATGGAATCGCGCTACGCGATCTACACCGAGCAGTACGTCTTGACCGTCAACGTCGAGCTGAATCTTTGCCGTGAGATGGCCCAGACCATCATTCTGCCCGCGTGCTACAAGTACCAGCGTGAGCTGGCCGAAACGCTCGAAGCGCTGCAGGACGTCGAGATCAAGACCGGCAACAAGACGCTGAAAAAGGTCTGCGCCCTGGTGAGCAAGTTCGAGGACGCGATCGAGGCGCTCGACGAATGCAAGAGCAAGCTCGCCGGCGACGCGCACGGCGGCGGCTTCGGCCAGCACGAGGCCGAGTTCTGCAAGGACACCGTCCTGCCCGCGATGCTCGCCACCCGGAAGATCGCTGACGAGCTCGAGTCGCTCCTCCCCGATGACCTCTGGCCGCTGCCGACGTACGAAGAGATGCTCTTCATCAAGTAAGACAACACCCAACTCCACACACAAAAGCCCCCGCACCCACGGGGGTTTTTTCATGCCCTCACACACGGCACCCACGCCGACGCTGAGCCCCTTCCTGGGGCGAAGCGTCTGGTGGCGACCCGTTTACGTCCAAATGTCAAACGTCGAATGTCAAGAGTGATAAGCGGACGCCTCGTACTTGACTCCCGACCTTCGACCCCTCCTCCCCCATCCTTTATCATCGGCTTATGACTCTTACCGCCACCGCCCCTCACATCGCCCGCATCGAGTGTTGGCCAGCGCCTCACGAGATCGACCCGCGCGCCGCCGCCACGTTGCGCGCCGCCCGCGCCTCCTTGCCCGGGGTCCATCACGTCGCAACTGCAAACGTGTTTCTCATCGAGTCCATGCTTGAGACGCAAGACCTGCAGCGGGTCGCGCACGAGTTACTCACCGACCCGATCACGCAGTCGCCGCACACCGGCATCCGCCCCGCGCAAGACCACGGCAACCACACAGTCACCACGATCGAGGTCCACTACCTCCCCGGCGTCATGGACCCTGTTGCCGACTCGACTCAGGCGGCGCTTGCCGAGATGTTCGCCCATGCCGACCACCCGACTCCGCAGGTCCGCACCGCCCTGCGTTACGACTTCACGCACGACCCCACCGTGACCGCCGAGGACCTCCGCGTCTTCGGCGAGCAACACCTCTCCAACCCCGTCATCCAGCAGACCCACACCCATCCGTACTTCCCCGACGCCTTCCTCCGCGGCACGCCCTACAAGCTGCAACTCAAGCACATCAACATCACCACACTCGACGACCAGGGCCTGACCCGCCTCTCTCGCGACGGCCACCTCTTCCTCTCGCTCCACGAGATGAAGTCCATCCAGGCCTACTACCAGTCCGCGCAGCGTGAGCCCACCGACATCGAGCTCGAGACCTTCGCCCAGACGTGGTCCGAGCACTGCGTCCACAAGACCCTCAAGAGCACCGTCACTTACACAGGCCCCGCCGCCGAAGCGCAGCAACACCTCACACGCCCGCACCACACATTAAACGACGACGGCTCGGTCACGATCCAAAACCTGCTCAAGGCCACCGTCGCCGCCGCCACTTTCAAGCTCCGTGAAGAGCCCGACATCGCGCCTTGGCTTGTCAGCGTCTTCGACGACAACGCCGGCATCATCAAGCTCGACGACACGCACGGCATCGCCATCAAAGTCGAAACACACAACCACCCCTCCGCGCTCGAGCCCTACGGCGGGGCCGCCACCGGCGCGGGTGGGTGCATCCGCGACATCATCGGTACGGGCCTCGCCGCCAAGCCCATCGCCAACACCGATGTCTTCTGCGTCGCGCCGCCCACGCTTGCGAAACAACAACTGCCCAAGGGCGTGCTGCACCCCAGACGCACCCTCACCCGCGTCGTCGACGGCGTCCGCGACTACGGCAACCGCATGGGCATCCCCACCGTCAACGGCGCGGTCTACTTCCACAAAGATTACATCGCCAACCCGCTGGTCTACGCCGGCTGCGTCGGGATCATCCCGCTGGATAAATGCTTCGGCAAGGCCCAGCCCGGCGACCGTATCATCGTCCTCGGCGGCGCGACCGGACGCGACGGTATCCACGGCGCAACCTTTAGCTCCGCAGAATTGACCGACACCCACGCCGACGAGTTCAGCCACGCCGTGCAGATCGGTAACGCGATCACCGAAAAGAAAACCCTCGACGTCATCCTCCAGGCCCGCGACTATGTGGACCCCCAAACCGGCGAAAGCCGTTGCCTGTTCAGCGCGATCAGCGACTGCGGGGCGGGTGGGTTCAGCTCGGCCGTCGGCGAAATGGCCGAGAAAGTCGGCGCGAAAGTGACGCTCGATACCGCGCCGCTCAAGTACGACGGGCTGACCTACACCGAAGTCTGGATCAGCGAAGCGCAGGAGCGGATGCCGCTGGCCGTGCCCGTCGAGAACGTCGAGGCGCTGCGGAAGTTGGCCCAAGCCGAAGATGTCCCGTTCTGCGACCTCGGCGAATTCGGGTACCAGCAAGACGGCGTCCCCACGCTCCTACTCACTTGGCACGGACAAGAAGTCGGCCAACTCGCCATGGCGTTCATGCACGACGGCATCCCCACGCCCACACGCTCCGCGGCTTGGCCTGCGGCAAAGAGTGATGCGTCCACAGTGAATAGTAAACAGTCCACAGCCAAGGCAACGCCGTCCGAACTGTTCACTGTTCACTCATCACTCATCACTTTGCTCTCGCATCCCAACATCGCGTCCAAGCACTGGATCATCCGCCAATACGACCACGAGGTCCAAGGCGGCAGCGTCGTCAAACCCCTCGTCGGCCCCGAGCAAGACGGCCCGTCCGACGGCGCAGTCCTCCGCCCCAAACTCAACTCATCCAAAGGGATCACGCTGTCCAACGGCCTCGCGCCGTACCTCTCCGAAAAAGCCACCGCCGACGGCACCGCCATCGACGGCGACTCGTACTGGGCCACCCTCGCGGCGCTCGACGAAGCGGTACGCAACGCGGTGTGCGTCGGGGCCGACCCCCGGCATCTGGCGATCCTCGACAACTTCTGCTGGCCACGCTGCGACGACCCCGCTCAACTTGGCTCGCTGGTCCGCGCCGCCGAAGCCTGCTACGACGGCGCGATGGCCTACCAAACGCCCTTCGTCTCCGGCAAAGACTCGTTGTCGAACCAGTTCACCACCGAAGACGGCCAACTCATCACCATCCCGCCGACGATGCTGATCTCGGCGCTGGGCATCATTGATGACGTCACCCTGGCTCGGACCATGGACGCCAAGGCCGCCGGCAATAGTCTCTTGGTGATCGGAGCGACGACGCCACACCTCGGCGGGTCGCACCTCGCGGCTTGTGGCTTAGCGCCGATCGCCGGTTCCGGGGGCGACTTGCGGATCCCGCGGGTTGACCTTGAGG
>CAYPCC010000172.1:4798-6216 GCA_964409095.1 uncultured Phycisphaera sp.
AGGCCGGGCCGAAGACCGCGGCGGCCGTCGCGTCGCTCATCGCCGATCGCCTCGTCGCCTCGGCCCACGACTGTTCGGAAGGCGGCCTCTTGGTCGCCGCCGCCGAGATGGCGTTCGCCGGTCGCGTCGGATTGGACTTGGACCTGACGAATCAACCCGGCGCTGTTTCCGCGAGTGCTTCCGGGGGCGAGTTGGACCTGACCGCCAAGTGTTTTGCCGAGACGCCCAGCCGTTACCTCTTGGAAATCGCCCCGGGCCACCTCGATGCCGTCATCAGATCCCTGCGCGAAGCGGGCATCGCCTTCGGCCAAGTCGGCACCTTCGCCGACCACCACAACCTCACCCTCCGCACCGCCGCCCAAGGCCAAGTCTTTTCCGCCACACTCGACGAATTACGCAACGCCTGGCTCAAACCGCTGGACTGGTGAAGCCACCGGCAAGGTCCGGATAAGCCCGAAATCCGACTCGGGGTGCAAAGTTTCACCAAAAACCCTTAAACTCTTGGCATACCCATTGCCCGGCGTGCGGGTGAGGAAACTTAAACATCACGTCCACTCCCACAACACGAAAGACACACACCATGACTTACAAAATCGACGAAATCGAAGGCATCGGCCCGGCAAAAAAAGAAGCGCTCGCCAAAGCCCACATCAGCACCACCGAAAAACTCCTCGACGCCTGCAAAGACCCCGCCGGCCGTAAGGCCACCGCCCAGACCACCGGCCTCACCGAAAAAGAACTGCTCAAGTTCGCCAACATGGCCGACCTGATGCGCATCAAAGGCGTCGGCGAAGAATACTCCGAGCTGCTCGAAGCCGCGGGCGTCGATACCGTCAAAGAGCTGAAGATGCGCCGTGCTGACAACCTCACCGCCAAGATGATCGAAATCAACGAAGCCAAGAAGCTGGTGCGCAGCCTGCCCAGCGAATCCGTCGTCGCCGGCTGGATCGAGCAAGCCAAAGCACTGCCCCCCATGCTGACCTACTAAACCCCCCAGCGGTTCGACCCAACCCCTAACCCCAACCCGCCACAAGCCCGCGTTCAACAAACGCGGGCTTTTCTCTTGGTCCCACACCGTAGCAAGCGCGGCGATGATCTTGCCCCATGGATGTGAGAAGTTCGCCGCCTCGGCTACCCTGCACCCGCCTCACTGTTTGGATGGCCGGCCGGGCGGTCTCATCGTCGATTCCAACCCGTACCGCTTGACCATCCGCTCCACCCACGCCGGATTGCCGTAGGGCCGACCGCGTTGGGCGGCGGTGCGTAGGGCTTCCAATTCCGCCTCGTTGATCGGCGTGTTCACCGTCCGCAACCACTGCTTGGGGCGGTTGAACCGTCGCTCGTCGTTCAGCCCGCTCGCCGTCACCGGCCACGGCCGGAGGATCGACTTGGCCTCCTCATCCCCGAACCGCCACCGG
>CAYPCC010000173.1:0-6183 GCA_964409095.1 uncultured Phycisphaera sp.
GCCCCCGGCCCCCGGCCCCCGGCCCCCGGTCCCCGGACGGCGGTACCGGGAATCGCGTGATCGGGCGTCTCCGCGACGCCGGAGGGCTAAGGATGATCCCGAAGCCCGCTCAATTTAATCCGGGAAAGTCCCGGCTTGCGTCGGAGCGGCGAAAAATCTCGGCGGGGTCGGCCCGAGCCTGCGGAGTTATCGGAATCAGGAGGTGTGGTGCCCACGCCACAGCCCGCAAAGTCCCCCCGGCCCCGGGCGGTGGACCCGGCTTCAAACCGCGCTCAACGCGGTTTTGCTGGGGTTTTTCTGGTGCATTAAGATGTTGAAAAAAAGGCTTTACGTCCGCTTTTCACGTCCTGAGTTAGCCATCGTCCGGGAAAAGCGACTTTTTTCGTCTCCCCGACTGGCCGCGACCGATATCCGTGGTTAGATGGGTTCACCCCGCCGCGAAGCAAAACGCTTGCTTTCGAGAAAAGGCGAGGTAAATTGAAGGCATCAGGGAAGGTGTCCTGAACCACAATTCCACGGTAGGTGGGTACAAGGAACCGAGGTTCCACTACCGGAACTTTCAGAAAGGGTTGCAACAATGTTCATGGGAGAATCCAACGTTTTGAAGGGTCTTGCTCTTACCGCCGCCGTGGCGACCACCACCGGCTTCGCCTTCCAGGCCGACGCCGCCCGCATCCTGCAGTCGCAAACGGTCTACTACCAGAACGCCGCTCAGGACGTGATGGCCGACGCCTCGTCCTACGCCGTCCGCGATCTGGGCAACGGGTCGTTCTTGGTCAACATCGCCAACATCCTCCGCTCCACCCGCACCGAGCTGACCGGCGTGTACTTCGAATCCGGCATCGCGGACCTGATCTCGGGTGGCCCGACCATCCAGTTCATGGACAAGACCCCGGTCCCGACGAATACCTTCGTCAGCACCACCTCGTCCTTCTCGGTCACCAACGAAACCCCGGACATGCCCGAACTCATCGACTGGACCGGCACCGCCCTGTCCGTCACGGCCCCGGGCCTGGGCAACGGCATCAACAACACCCAGCGTATGGTTATGACCTTCAACTACGCCGAAGGCGTTTCCTTCAGCGACGTCGAAGCCCTCATCGGTGGCTACGGCTACCGCGTCGCCTCGCTGGTCGAAGACCGCAACGGCGTGGACTTCTTCTCGGTGTCGGGCCCGCTCAGCAACCCCGACGCCCTCTCCGGCGACGGCAACATCACCGCCGTCCCCACCCCCTCGGCCTTCGCCGCTGGTCTTGGCCTGATGGCCCTCGCCGGTATGAAGCGTCGCCGCGAAGAAGCGTAAGCTTCCCGCTCCAACCAAATCCATGCGAAGCCCCCGGCATCCGCCGGGGGCTTTTGCGTTGGGGACTTTCGCGCCGCGGATCTCCAACGCACCGAAGCCCGCGTCGTCACGGCATGCGCTTTCTTATGCTCTGCACCGTGAGCGACGCTTCGACCATCACGCTTCGCCGGTCCCGCGTGGACGACGTGCCCGAGATCGGCGCGATCATCAACGACGCGGCCGAGTTCGGCCTGATGCTGCCCAAGAGCTGGGCGCAGCTGTACGAGAACGTGCGTGAGTTTGTCGTGGCGGTGGACGAGCAGGACGACGTGCGGGGCGTGTGCGGGTTGTCGATCATCTGGGCGGACCTGGCCGAGGTGGTGTCGTTGGCCGTCGCGCCGTCGCACCGCGGGCGGGGCCTGGGGCGCAAGCTGGTCGAGGCGGTGCTGGATGAAGCGCGGACGCTGAAGATTCGCCGGGTGATGTCGCTGACGTACGAGCAGCGGTTTTTCGAGAAGCTGGGGTTCGGCATCGTCGATCGGCAGAAGCTGCCGATGAAGGTGTGGGCGGACTGCGTGCGTTGCCCGAAGAACGCGGCGTGCGACGAGATCGCGATGATCCGGGTGTTCGAAGACATCCCCGCGCCGCCGCCGCCGCCGGTGAGCCCGCCGCAGAAGTTTGAGGCGCCGGTGCTGCTGACGGCGCTCACGCGGGACGGCGTGAAGCCGTAATGCGGTGGAGCCGTAGCTTGGCGGGGGTGTTATTCCGGGGCGGTTTCGATGCCGAGCATGGGCAGCCAGACCGCGGTGCGGGCGACGTGTTGGCCGTGGTCCTGGCCGGTGTCGCCGTCGTAGCCGAGCACGGCGAGTTGGCCGGCGATCGTGCGGTCGCGGAGGCGCAGGTCGCCGACGGCGAAGCGCTCGGCGTGCGTGTCGGCGTCGGCTTGGGCGACGCGCTCGGAGCGCAGGCCCAGCCGAGCCACCAGCGCGGCGGCGACTTCGTGCGTGCCGGCGTAGCTGCCGGGTTCGAGATAGGTGTGCGTCACCACGAACGCCGCGTGACCGTCCATCGCCCGCTGCGCGAACGCGACATACGGCTCGACGTGGGCCGGCTCGACCGCACGCGCAGGCAAGTTCCCCGGCGCATCGCTTCCCCGGGCGGGTTCACTTTCGCCGGTTGTTTCACTTCCGGGGGCGTAGCTGCCGTACATCGAGTCGGTGAGCAGCACGCCCGACAAACGATCGAGGTTGGTCTCGACTTTCAAGATCTCCCGCACCGCGCCGTAGCCCGCGCTGAACGACACGATCCACACCGGCCCGACGGTCACCTCCGCGAAGCCTTCGCGCTGCCGCAGCGCCGCCTGCGCATCGTCGATCAATTCGGCGAAGCGGTTGGGTTGATTCTCGAAGGGCTCGCGATAAACCGAGGAGAGGCCGTTGCGGTTCACCATCAGCGTCGCGGCGTTGAGGCGCAGCGTGTCGATGGCCTCGGGCGTCACCCGTCGGCCGCCGTGAAAATGCACGATCAGGCCGACCTCGCCGTCGCGCGGCGACAGATGGGCCGGCACATACAGTTCGCCCATCGCCAGGGGCGTGAGTTCGCGCGCCGCCGGCTCGGCGACGGCGGGCCACGACACGACGTACAGGCTCAGGACGCACATGATTTTCAGCCAGGGCATCGGTCGCTCCGGATGGGGTGAGGGGATCAGCGCAGCGCGGCGAGCTGCGCTTCGATCGTGGCGAGTTGCTTTTGCGTCGCGGCGAGTTGGTCGCGGGTTTCCTGCACGAGGTGGGCGGGCGCTTTGTCGACGTACTTCTTGTTGGCGAGGCGCTGCTCGAAGTTGGTGATGGACTTGCGGAGCACGTCGGCCTCGCCGGTAAGGCGCTGGGCTTCCTCGGCGGCGTTGCCGCCCAGGCCGTGGAGGTAGAGCTTGCAGCCGCCGGCGAGGACGACGGCCGCGCCGTCGGGGGTCGGGACTTTCGGGCCGAACTCCCGGCCACGGAAGTTGGCTAGGCCCTCGGCGATCCAGCGGTTTTCCGCGACGAAGTGCGCGATCGCGGCGGGCTCTTCGCTGGACAGCTCGATCGTTTCGCGCGGCGGCACCTTGGCGCGATTGCGGGCTTCGCGGACCGCGCCGACGATCTCCTGAATGCGGGCGAACTCGTGCTCGGCCGACGCATCGATGAGCACCTCGGCGACCCGCGGCCAGGCGGCCGTCACCAGCAGCTCGCTGGGTTGCAGCATCAGCCCGTCCACCGAGCGCGTGTCCGGCCAGGCGTCGTTGAGCGCTTCCCACAGCCGCTCGGTGACAAACGGCATCACCGGATGCAGCAGGCGAAGCGCCGCATCGAGACACGCGGCGAGCGTGCGCTGCATCGTCGGCGACTCGGCGATGCGCGGCTTGACCGCCTCGATGTACCAGTCGCAGAGGTCTCGCCAGAAGAAGTCGTACAGCGCGGTGGCGTACTCGCTGAAGGCGTAGGTTTTCAAGGCTTCGTTGCACTGTTCGACGGTGCGCGCCAGGCGCGACAAAATCCAACGCTCGGGCAGCGACGGTGCCTGCGAGCCATGGACTGTGTCCACGGCCGGCCGGGCACACCGTGCCGGGCTCGCGTCGAGCTTGGTGAGCGCGAAGCGGGTCGCGTTCCACATCTTGTTGGCGAAGCGCTGGCCGAGGTCGAACTTCTCGCTGGTGTTGCGCGCGAGCGGCGCATCGTCGGAAGGCATGGCTTCGCCGGACGCGGCGCCGTAGGACGAGGTGACCTTCTTGCCGTTGCGTTCCTGAATCGGTGCGGCGACTTTGTGGCCGGCCTTGGTGGTGATGTAGGTCGGCGTGAATGCTTCGTTGGTGTGCGGATCGAGCATGTCGACGGGCAGGCGGACATCCTGCGTCTGCGTGGTCATGGACGCGAGGGTGAAGCGCATCGCGTCGCTGCCGTGGGAGTGGATGATGTCCATCGGGTCCACGCCGTTGCCCAGGGATTTGGACATCTTCTGGCCGTGGCCGTCCTGGATCATCGCGTGGATGAACACGTCCTTGAACGGCAGCTTGCCGCGGAAGTAGAGGTTGAACATGACCATGCGCGAGACCCACAGCGTGATGATCTCGCGGGCGGTGCAGAGGACCGAGGTGGGGTTCCAGGTGTTGAGGTCGGGCGTGTCGTCGGGCCAGCCCAGCGTGGAGAGCGGCCAGAGCGCGGAGGAGAACCAGGTGTCGAGGACGTCGGGGTCGCGTTCGTATCCGAATGATTCGAGGTATTCGATGACTTCGACATCCGAGTCGTCTCGGACGCAGATATGACCCGGCCGGTCATCCGGATTCTTATCAAAGCCGATTCCGATTCGGCCTTCGTTGTTCCATTCGACTAGCTGGGGAAGGATGGAAATTGGCGTCCCCACATGTCGCCCTTTGACGATGTGCGGTTCGTGTTCTTTCTGTGTGCCCAACTTGTCGTGCCACACCGGGATCCGATGCCCCCACCACAGTTGTCGTGAGATGCACCAGTCGCGGAGGTTTTCGTGCCAGGTCTGGAAGGTTTTGGCGTAGCGGGCGGGGGTGAATTGGAGGCCGGTGGTGGGGTCGTGGTCTTCTCTTTGAGTGGCAACGGCTTCCAGCCGGTGATCGGCCGGGACGGCCGAGGGAAACGCCAGAAAGGCATAGTCCTCGCTGCGTTCGACCAGCCCGGCCTTCACGGGGTTGTTGCGGATGTACCGGGTCTTTTGATCGAACTCCTCGGCGTCACGGACGATGCGGTCGAACGACTCGTCGAGCCAGACCGGGCCGGTTGCGTTGCGGTGGCGGTTGATCGCGTTGGCGCTGAAGCTTTTGATGCTGTGCAGCAGTTCCGAGAGCGGGTAGTCGGTGCCGTCGGGTCGGGGCGCAGGGTTGAGCAGGAGGTGGACGTGGTCGGGCATGACCACGGCGGCGTGCAGGGTCATGCGTTGGCCGTGCCAATGCGTGCAGGCGTCGAGGACGATTTGGCGTTCGGGTTCGGTGAGTTGGCCTTGTTTGACGCGGAAGGTCAGGAAATAAATGCTGCCGTCGCGGGAGAAGTGGGGGAGGTTGCGGCGGATTTGGTGGAGGAGGGGTCGCGGTGGGGTAGAGATCACAGGCTGGAAGCCTGTGCCACTGGGGGCGGAGGCTGTGTCACTGGGGGCTAAGGCGGTGTCACTGGAGAAGAAGTCGCTGGGGGTGCGTTGGGATTTGTCCATCGCGCGCAAGGCGGCGCCGCGGAGTTGGTCGTCGGTGACTTTGAGGTACCACTGGTCGGAGTAGTAGGGTTCGACGGGGACGTGGCTGCGGTAGGAGTGGCCGACGGCGTGGCGGTAGGGCACGAGCTTTTCGAGGAGGTCGTGGGCTTTGAAGTATTTGACGATGGCGATGCGGGCGTCTTCGCGGGAGAGGCCGAGCAGTGTCTTCATCACCGGCTGGAAGCCGGTGCCACTGCATTCTTCCGCAGGCCAGCCGTGGTCTTTGGAGATGCTGGCGTCGGGGGCCATGACGTTGATGATGGGCAGGTGGTGGCGTTGGCCGATCTCGTAGTCGTTGGGGTCGTGGGCGGGGGTGACTTTGAGGAAGCCCGAGGCCATGCGGGCCTTGCTGTCGTCGCTGTTCTGATCGGGGATGACGACGTAGTCGTCGGCGATGACGGGGATGATGCGGCCAACGATGGGGAGCTTGACGAACTGGCCGACGTATTTGGCGCGTGGTGGGTCGTTGGGATTCACGGCGACGGCGGTGTCGCCGAGCATGGTTTCGGGTCGGGTGGTGGCGACGGTGATGTGCTCGCCGGTTTCGTTGCCGTCCGCGTCGCACACGGGGTAGCGCAGGTAATAAAAGTTGCCGTCGACTTCTTCCATTTCGACTTCGTCATCCGCCAGCGCGGTTTGGGTGACGGGGT
>CAYPCC010000174.1:0-238 GCA_964409095.1 uncultured Phycisphaera sp.
CTGAACGCGACTACGACATGGTCTTCACCTTCACCGGTGACGACGACGTGTGGGTCTTCATCAACGGCAAGCTCGCGGTCGACCTCGGCGGCGTCCACAGCCAGGCCACCGGCTCGGTGAACCTCGACGCCCGGGCCGAGACGCTGGGACTGGAGCCCGGCGGGAAGTACGAGCTGGTCCTGTTCTTCGCCGAACGGCACACCACGCAGTCCAACTTCCGCATCGAGACCACGCTCAC
>CAYPCC010000174.1:248-6180 GCA_964409095.1 uncultured Phycisphaera sp.
GATGTCGACAACCCCGCCACCGGCGAACGGCTGACGCTCACGCTCAAGGAAGTCCCGCCGACCACGCTGAGCCCGCTGTACGACTAAGCCGCCCGGGCGTCGCGGGCCCCGCGCCGCACGCAGTGACGCCCCGCAGGCCCCGCCCACGCTCGGCGGGGCTTGCCCATCGGGGGGGGTTTGTGCGGTCTGTGCCGGCGGCGCGTAGGGGAAGGCCCGCGGGTCGCCGGAATCTGCGAGTGATTGCTTGGCGGGGCTTGCCCGGTGAATCGTACGGTTCGTTCGTGACCCTTCGGTCGGGCGTGTTGCCCGATCCGGAAGAATGACAGCCAGCAAACTTGCTTACGAACGGACTTCGCCATGACCACGCATCTGCCCCGCCCCCTACGATTTGTCGCCACCGGTCTCGCCGCCGCGACGTTGTCCATGACGGCAGCCGTCCATCCCGGTCACGCCAACGGCCAGGGCCACGGCAATCACTTCGAGGACGCCGACACCATCCAGCTCACCGGGATCATCCGGGACTTTGAGATCGATCACCCCGATATGGAAACCTACCCCGGCACCTACAACAAGGTGCTGCCCACGCTCGCCGCCGACGGCAAACCCCGCCTCTGCCTGGACTATCTCCGGACGTCCATCTCCCGTGGCAATCAGTCGGTCACCTCGGCCGAGACCTTCGCGCAGTGGTTCAACGACGTGCCCGGCGTGAACATGACCATCCCGTACACCATCACCCTCGAACCCCACGCCACCAAGCCCAACGTGTTCTGGTTCGCCCGGGAAAAGCAGATGGGCGGCGATAAGAAATACTTCTTCCCCATCGACGACAAGGGTTTTGGCAAGACCGTGAACAAGGGCAAGCACACGCTGCGTTGGGAGAGCCCCGGCAAGCACAACTTCCACTTCACCTATGAACTGGAAACCGAGTTCACGTACACCGACCCCGCCGACCGCGGCTACGCCATGGAGTTCACGTTCACCGGCGACGACGACGTCTGGGTGTTCATCAACAACCGCCTGGCCATCGACCTGGGCGGGGTGCACAGCCAGCAAACCGCGTCGATCAATGTCGATCGGGAAGCCGATCGGCTGGGCCTGATCGTGGGGAAGACCTACCCACTCAAGGTGTTCTTCGCCGAGCGTCACACCAGCGAATCGAACTTCCGCATCGAAACCACGCTGAAGCTCAAGGAAGTTCCGCCCACGTTGGTCAGTCCGCTGTTTGACTGAACCCCGCAGAACCACGAAGCCCACGCCCTTGCGGCGTGGGCTTTTTTCATGCGCCGGGGATGGGCGGCACGAACTGTGCGATCTCCAGGCCGTAGCCCGAGAGCGCCGTGGGCGTGAAGGGGTGGGCGGTGATGAGTTGGAGTTGCCGTATCCCTAAGTCGCGGAGGATCTGGCAGCCGATGCCGTAGTCGGCCTTGTTGGTGGGTGGCGCGGTGCCGGGCGTGGCGTGGTGGTGGCCCAGCTTGAGGCGGTCTTCATCGACGTGCTTGCCGGTCTGCAGCGCTTTGAGCAGGCCGCGGCCCATGCCCTCGTGGCGGAGGTAGACCACCGCGCCCTGGCCGCGTTGCTGGATCATCCGCATCGCGTGACGCAGGGTCTGGCCGGACGGCTGGGTCGCGTCGCCGAAGACGTCGCCCAGGAGGTTCTGGCTGTGCATGCGTACGAGCACCGGCCCGGGGGCGTCGATGGCCTCGCCGAAGTCGTCCCACCTAGCCAGCGTCGCCCCGCACACCAGCGCCACATGCGGGAACGGGTCCACGGCGGATCGGTAGGCCACCAGCCGCCAGTCGCCCAGCTCGTTGGTGAAGGGCACGGCGTCCATGCGTTCGATCAGCCGGTCGCGTTCGAGGCGGTGCTGGATGATGTCGGCGACGGTGCAGACCTTGAGGTTGAACCGCTGGCACAGCGCGTCGATCTGCGGCCGGCGGGCCATCGTGCCGTCGTCGTTCATCACCTCGATGCCCACGGCACAAGGCGACAGGCCCGCGAGGCGCATGAGGTCGATGAGGCCTTCGGTGTGCCCGGCCCGGACGAGCGTGCCGCCGTCGCGCGCCCGCAGCGGCTGGATGTGGCCCGGCCGGTCGAAGTCCAGCGGCGAGGCGTGCGGGTCGGCGAGCTTGGTGATGGTGGTCGAGCGGTCCTGGGCCGACACGCCGGTGGTCACGCCGAGGCGGGCGGTCGCATCGACGGTGAGGGTGTAGGCGGTGCCGCGCTGGGTGGTGTTGACGCTGTGCTGCGGGGGCAGTTGCAGCCGGTCGCAGGCCTCGCCGGTGAGCGAGACGAACAACATGCCCCGGCCATGCTGGAGCATGAAGTTGATGACCTCGGGCGTGGCGAACTGCCCGGCACAGACCAGGTCGCCCTCGTCCTCCCGACCTTCGTCGTCGAGCAGCACGATGATCTTGCCGGCACGCAGGTCGTTCAGGATGTCTTGGATGGGGTGCATTGGATTCGCTCGAACCGAAAGGACCGCAGAGTAGGCAGAGGCGCAGAGGCGCAGAGGCCGGTCAATGCTGCGAATGAGCGACGCGCGCGATGCCGTCAACAAGTCTTGGATGATGGAAATTAATCACCAGCCCAAGCGGTTGGCGGGTGGCCCTGAGGTAAGCCGCCACTTGACGCTTGAACTCGTGCGCATCGCTTTTGGCTGCCTTGATCTCAATCACGTGTGTGCCGTCAATCAGGAGATCGATCCGGCCGTCAGCGACCACTTCCCCGCGATAGCTCAGTGTCACCGGCACTTCCGAAGCAAAAGGGATGTTTCGGTGCCGCAGTTCAATTTCAATCGCTCGCCGGTAGGTTTTCTCCAAAAACCCTGGGCCGAAGTGCCGATGAACCGCGATGGCTGCTTCGATGACCCGTTCGGTCAAGTCGCCGCCTAGATCGCCTTGAACCATGGTGCTTCCTCTGCGTCTCTGCGGCTCTGCCTGCTCTGCGATTTTCTCGGCCGGGCTCACGATCCGCCCCCCGGTTGTTGGCGGACGATGGTTTTCACCGCCATGGGGTAGGCCGACAGCAGCGACGCAACGTCCGCCGGGGTCACGCTCTGCAGCGCCGCGAGTTCGTCTTCGAGGGAGCGGTATTGGCCGTGGTACAGCCAGCGCGAGCCCAGGCCGTGCATCCGGCCGCTGGGCCGTTCGCCCTGCAGCGTGGCGAGGGTGGCGAGTTTGTTCACGGCCCGCTCGACCTCGTCGGCGGTGATGGGCTGGTCGCGTACGGCGGCGTCGATCGTCGCCAGCAGCGTCGCTTCGACTTCGTCGGCGCGGGCGGGGTCGCAGGTGGCGTAGCCCAGGAACGCGCCGCAGCCGTCCTGCGGCATGAAGGAAAAATCCGCCTCGTCCACCAGGCCCGGGTCGATGAGCGCCCAGTACAGCCGCGAGCCGTCCGCGTCGCCCAGCACGTCGGCGAGCACCTTCGCGGCGTAGCGGTGCGGCCCTTGCGCCGAGGGGCCGGGCGTGAGGAAGGCGAGATACGCCCGGCTGATCCGCGCGTCTTCGACCACCAGGCGCCGGCCGTCGGGCTGGGTGGCGTCGGCGTCGCGCTGCGCGCCGGTGGGTTGCCAGTGGCCGCAGCGCGCTTCGAGGTCCTGGCACAGCGCGTCGAAGTCCAGCCGACCGGCCGCGGCCACGACCAGGTTGTCCGGGCTGTAGCGTGCTTGGAAGTAGGACCGCATCTGCTCGGGGGTGAGCGCGGCGACGGTGTCGGTGGTGCCCAGCACGCGGAAGCCCAGCGGCTGGCCGTGGAAGTGCTCTTCGAGCAGGCGATCTTGAAGGCGCCACTCAGGGCGGTCGTCGTACATGCCGATTTCTTCGAGGATCACCTTCTTTTCCATGGCGAAGTCGTCGGGCCGAAGGGAGGGCCGAAGCATGTCGGCGAGCAGGTCCACGGATCGCGGCAGGAACTCGGGCAGCACGTGCGCGTAGTACACGGTCATTTCGTGGCTGGTGAAGGCGTTGTAGTCGGCGCCGAGCTCGTCGAACTCGCGGTTGACGTCGTCGGCGGATCGGCGGGCGGTCCCTTTGAACATCATGTGTTCGAGGAAGTGGGAGACGCCCATGAGCGCGGCGTCTTCGTCGCGGGCCCCGGTGCGGACGAAGAAGCCGACGGCGGCGGTGTGGGCGTGGGGGTCGGTTTCGGCGAGGATGGTCAGGCCGTTGGTCAGGGTGTGTTGGGCAAAAGTGATGGGCATGGCGGTCATGGTAAAGCGTGGCGGACGGCCGGCGTTTTTACTTGGGGGCGGCGAGTTGTCAGGCTGTCTCGATGGGCACGCAGAGCGAGGTGATTGTCGGCGCGGTAGCGGGGGTGTTCGGGGTGATCGGCCTGGGCGCGGGGCTGCGCCGCGTGGGTTGGCTGACGGAGGAGGCGGACGCGTCGCTGCTGAAGGTGATGATCAACGCGCTGTTTCCGGTGTTCGTGTTGCATGTGCTGCTGGGGAATCCGGCGTTGTCGTCGCTCGGGGATGCGTGGTTGCCGCCTTTGGTGGGGTTCGGGTGCACGGCGATGGGGTTTGCGGCGGGCGGGGCGGTGGCGTGGACGATCGGGCCGAGGATCGGGCTTGACACGGCGGCGAAGCGTCGGACGTTCGCGCTGATCGTGGGGATGTTCAATTACGGGTACGTGCCGATCCCACTGATTGAGAAGCTGTTCGGCGGGGGCGAGACGCTGGGGGTGCTGCTGGTGCACAACGTGGGGGTGGACGCGGCGATGTGGTCGCTGGGGGTGATGATCGTCTCGGGCGGGCTGACGCGGGCGGGCTTGCGGAAGGTCGTCAACGCGCCGCTGCTGGCAATCGTCGCGGCGCTGGTGCTGAATCTGGTGGGTTTTCCGGGCTGGGCGAACGGGCTGGAGGGCGGGGCTTCGGTGGCGGTGTCGGCGGTGAAAGCGGGCGGGGGGATGGTGGCGGCGACGGCGATCCCGTTGGCGCTGATGCTGGTGGGGGCGACGACGATGGACGAGTTTCGTCGGGCGGATTTGCGGGAGGGCTGGGGCGTGATGGCGGCGGGCGCGTTGCTTCGGCTGGGCGTGTTGCCGGTGCTGTTTCTTTCCCTGGCGTGGGCGTTGGGGCCGGGCGCGACGGGGTGGGGCAGCGTGGAGCTGCGCCGGGTGATCGCGGTGGAGGCGGCGATGCCTTCGGCGCTGTTTCCGGTGCTGCTGGCCCGGCTGTACGGCGGGGACCCGGGCACGGCGATGCGGGTGGCGCTGACCACGGCGGTGCTGGGGCTGGTGACGATCCCGCTTTGGTTGCGCGCGGGGTTGAGTTGGTTGGGACTGGTCGCATAAGCGACCGGTCCGTTCACAGAAGTTCGACTATCTCGAAGCGCTTGGGTCCTTTGGGCAGATCGACCTTGACGGTTTCGCCGACGCGCGACTTCATGAGCGCTTCACCCATGGGGGAGTTGGCCGTCACTTCGATTTCGTCGGCATCGAAGTTGCCCGAGGCGGCGCCGACGAGTTTGTAGAGGTCGTCGGAGTTGTCGTCGAGGTCTTTGAGGCGGACGATCGAGCCGAGGAAGACCATGTCGTCGGGCTTATCGACGTTGTCGGCGACCTGGGCGTGGGCGAGTCGGTCTTCGAGGCGTTTGATCTCGGCCTCTTCCATGCCTTGCTGTTCGCGCATGGCGTGGTACTCGGCGTTTTCCTTGAGGTCGCCGTGCTCCCGGGCCTCGGCGATTTTGGCGGAGACCTTGGTGCGGTTGGCCTTGAGGTGATCGAGGCGTTCCTGGAGCTTGGCTTTGTCTTCGGAGGTCAAAAATTCCACGGCTCGGCTCCTTTCGGGGCGAGTTGGTGCGTTGGGTCGTCGGTGTGATTGGGTCGGCTCCGACGCGGGCCGAAGGGGAAGTTTAGCAGACGGAGCGGCCCACGGACGGTGTCCGTGGGCTTCTTAGCGGTTTTGGAGGGCGGCCAGGGCGGCGCGGGTGGCGTC
>CAYPCC010000175.1:0-2688 GCA_964409095.1 uncultured Phycisphaera sp.
GAGGCGTCGCGGTATTGGGCGCGGGTCGGGCCGTTCTGGGCCGAGGCGCGGCGGGCGTGGGACGAGTGGTTCGTGGGCGGCAGCGCGGTGCGGCTACGAGATGAGTTCAACGGCGAGCCGCGGTGGCGGCGGGTGTTTGCGTTGGCCGCGGCGGTCAGCGAAAACGCATCGGCCCCCGCGACCGAAGGCACGGTCGGCGAGCGGATTCGGGAGCAGATCGACGGCGTGTTGGCGGACTATGTGGTGAAGCCGTGAGGGTGGTGTGAGGCTTTGGCAAGAACCGGGTGAGGGGTGTTGACGCGGCGGGGCTTTGGCCGATCATGCGGGCAGCCGATAGGAAATAGGATGCGCATGCTGGGTCCAATCTGCCTGCTGCTTGCGCTGCTTTTGTCGGCGGGGTGTCGCAGCGGGTCGACGGTGCCCGACGGGTGGGCGGTGGATGTCGACGTGTCGCCGCCCGCCGCGGCGTGGCGACCCGAGGCCCAGATCGAGCGTGACCGCGAACCCCGGCTGCAGGTGTTCATTCATTACAGCCGGACGCACTCGACCCACACCACGATCCGCGTCACCACGCCGGGCGCCCCCGCGGTCTTCTGGGACCCCGGCGGGGCCTACGGCCGGGCCAAGCCTTCCTACGGCCGAACCCACGACATCATCCTCAGCGCCCCGCCCGACCTGCCCACCTGGTGGACCTACCGCCAGCGCTGGCTCAACGAGCCGTTCCTCTACGTCTTCGAGTGGGACCTCGAACCCGCCCAAGCCCAAGCGATGCAGAAGGCCCTGCTCGACGGCGCCGCCAACGGCCGGCGCTCGGAGGTGTTTCAAACCTTGCGCACGCCGGGCTTCTGCGTCATCGCGGTCTGCGATTTTTTGCGGACCTACGGCCCGCCGCACATCTCGCCCAGGCTCCACCGCAATTTCCTGCCCAACACCCTGGCGAACCAACTCTGGCGGCAAGACCCCGACCGTGTGCTGCGCTACGAAGGCGGCCCCGACGCGACGCCGGTGGTGTTGATGCGGGTCGAAACGATCGAGCAGGCGTTGGCGGCACGCTGGTCGGAGCCGCCGGACACCAAAGACTCGGCCAAGCCTGAGTCCGACCACGAAGCGGAAGCGCGGGCGGCGTCGCCCGACGGCTCGCCGGGGTTGTGAATGACCGTTTGCCCGCAAAGGGTTTGGCGGCGAAACTCCATGGTGCGGCGTTGCGGGGTACGCTGTGAGGATGTCGAGTGGTGCAGGGAAGGGTGCGGGGATGCGTTGGCCGGATGTCGCGGTGGGGGTGGGGTGTGTGTTGGTCATCGGTGCGCTGTTGGGGGTGATGATCGGGCCCACGTCGCCGCGGCTGGCACCTCAAGTAGAAATCCAATGGCAACTCCGTTCGATCCACCAAACGATGCTGCTCTACGGCCTCGACAACAATCGCTTCTTACCCGGCCTCAATCCCGACGGCACGCTGCTGACCAACGACCCCGCCGAGCGCTACGAGTTGCTGGTCGCGGGCCGCTACTTGACTTCCGACTTTTTGCGGAGTCCTGCCGACGCCCGCCCCGACGCGGCGTATTCCTACGCCCTCTTGGACATCAGCACGCCGGGTGCCCGCCGCGGGGCCTGGACGACCGAGGCCGCGCCGGACGCTCCGATCCTCGCCGAGTCGCCCGCGTCGCTGGGCCTCGACGGCCCGGCCGAGTGGTCGGGCTGGGTGTTGTGGCACAGCGCTTACCTCGCCGCCGAGACCGCCGCTGAATCTGCCGAGCGTGTCCAGTCCTCCCGGCTGCGGACTCGGTACACCCCCGATGGCCAGTTCAACGATGACGACGACCTCTTCGCCGCCCAGGGCCCCGACGACGCCTACCTGCTCTCGCCCAAACCTTAAACCACGTCTAAGCCCCATCGACGACCGACCCGTCGATCCTTATAAATCCCCCACTTTCCGATCAAAGACTAGTCAATAGCTCGTTTTGGGGCGTATTCTTCTATCTTGAGGATGATCCGCAAAATTTGTGTGATTTTTGTAATTGATCGGTTATATTAAAAGGCCCGTCCGGAAAATAAACGGGATATGACATCGTATGGTCTAGTCATAATTAGCAAATCATCCCGCATCTTGATCTTGTTTCAATCGAGGAATCCTGCTTTGAATACGGCTTCTGCTTCTACTTTGCGGTCTGTCCGACGTGTATTCGCTCCGTTGGGGCTGGCCGTGGCCGTGGGGCTGGGCACCGTGCAGCCGGCCGACGCGCTCGTTTGGCGGAACGACATCACCGACCAGCAGGTCCGCGACCTCGCCCAGCAGCAACAGTTTGCCGGCGTCGGCAGCGTCACCGGCGGGGGCACCGCCGCCGCCATCGCCCCGGGCTGGGTCATCACCGCCCGCCACGTGGTCGGCAACGGCAGTCGTCATGCGTTCTCTTTAAACGGCCAAACCTACTTCGGCACCAGCATCAGCCGTCCCGGCAGCGACGTCGCGCTCATCCAACTCGACGCCAACCAGCAGCTCCCCGCCGGCACCGTCTTCATCGCGCCCAACGCCAACGTCAACCCCGTCGGCGAACTCATCTGGAAAGTCGGCCGGGGCCAAGCGTCCAGCGCCGCCAACTCGCAAACCAACCGCCTGCCCACGGGCACCATGCGGGCCGGCACCAACATCGTCAACAGCAAGCAAGCCATCGGCATCGACCCCAACAGCCT
>CAYPCC010000175.1:2698-6151 GCA_964409095.1 uncultured Phycisphaera sp.
CTACAACCAAAGCAACACCACCGCCGCCTCCACCGCTTTCGAAGTCACCACCGCCCCAGGCGACTCGGGCGGCCCGATGATGGTTCAGCACAACCACCAGTGGTTCATCGCCGGCACTACCTTCGGCGCGATCGGCGGCGTGGGCTTCGTCGATTCGGATGTCGCCTCGGTCTACGACTGGATCGAAACCACCACCGGCCTCGACTTCGACGCCCGCGTCCAAGCCGCCCCCACCGAAATCTTCTGGGACGGCGACCCCACCACGGCCGGCCTCCAAGCCGGCGGAGGACAATGGGCTACCGATCGGCCCAACTTCTTCAACCTCGCCACCGGCTTCAACCACACCTGGGAAAATGACGCCCCCCCGGAAAGCCCGATCACCGCCGTGTTCGGCTCGACGGACGCCAACGCCTCCCTCGTCACCGTCGCCGACGACATCACCGTCTCGCAAATCCGCTTTGCCCCTAACGCCGCGGGCAGCGGCCCGTTCCAAATCGTCGACGGGGTGGGCACCCTCCGCGCCTCCGCCGGCGGCGCGACGATCGACTCCCAAGCATTCGCCCGTATCAACGCCTCGCTCGCCGGCAGCAACCGCTTCACCAAAATCGGCAGCGAAACCCTGCAGTTTGACGGCGATAACTCCGCGTTCAACGGCGAGCTCTACATCAACGAAGGCATCCTCCGCACCAACGAAGCCCTCGCCTTCGGCGTCGGCGGATTCACCAGCACCACCCGCACCACCGTCGGCGACGGCGGCACCCTCCAACTCACCGGCCCCGGCATCACCACCGACGAACACTTCCGCCTCACCGGACAAGGCAGCACCGGCAGCAACGGCGCACTGCACATCAGCGAAGGCGATCACGTTTTTAATGAACGCGTGGGACTTCTCGCCGACTCGACGGTGAACATCTCGGGCAACGCTTCGGCGACCTTCGGCGGGGTGGCGGGCCAGTTCTTCAACCAACGCATCCTGACCAAAACTGGCAACGGCGTGATGGTCATGAACAACAACAGCAACATCGCCGGCCTCGTCATCGCCGACGGCGTTCTCGCCGGCACCGGCGGACTCAACGGCAGCCTCACCGTCCAAGCCGGCGCCGAATTCCGCCCCGGCGACACGGCCAACGCCACCGGCCTCGGCAGCATCTCCAGCAGCGACCTGTCGCTCAACCCCGCCAGCACGCTCTTTATCGATCTCGACCCCGTGCTCGACAACGTCGACGTGCTCAACATCACCGGCAGCGTGAACCTCGCCGGGGCGCTATCGCTCAACCTGCTGACCGCGCCGATGAGCGACGACTTGTTTGTCATCATCAACAATGACGGCAGTGACGCCGTCGCCGGCCAGTTCAGCAACGGTTCCACCGTCGCGGCACTGTTCGGCGGGGTGTCGTACAACTTCTTGATCTTAACCAACGCCGGCGACGGCAACGACGTCGCGTTGCAACTCGTCCCTGAGCCCACCTCGGCGGCCCTGCTGCTCGCCTCGGCGATGGGGCTAAGTTTCGGGCGTCGCCGGTCACGCGGTCGAGTTTTAAACCTCGGATTCACCGTTTAGCGGGTGACGCGAAGCGTCCCGATTGTTTGCTTGCGATGGGAGTGCCGACTTTTGACGCGCGGCTGCGCCGTACCCGCTAAACGCAAAAGTATCGCAAGGAAAGCTATTCCCGCCCGCCGCCGCGGTGGACGCTGCGTTTGCCGAACTTGGCGGTGATCTGGTCCAAGGCGCTGTCGAGTTTTTTTTGCTTTTGCTTCCGGGGGTCGGGAAAGAGCTCGGCTTGTTCGCTTTGATCCGTTAACGGGTAGGCGCTCACGCCGACGAGGCGGACGCTGCGGAAGCCCGACTCGGCCCACGCCCGGAAGAGGGCTTTGGCGTTTTCGTAGATCGTCTCGGTGAGGTCGGTGGGGGCGTCGAACGTGACCGAGCGGGTGATGGTTTGGAAGTCGCCGAAGCGGATTTTGAGGGTGAGGCCGCGGGCGCGGAGATGGTGTTGGCGGAGGCGGGTGCCAACCTGTTCGGATTGGTCGAGCATGACCGCGAGGATGGCCTCCGGGTCGGTGAGGTTTTCGGAGAAGGTTTGCTCGTGGCCGATGGATTTGGCGACGCGGTCGGGGACGACGGGGCGGTCGTCGAGGCCGCGGGAGAGGCGGTAGTAGCGCTGGGCGTGGTCGCCGAAGGACTGTTTGAGTTGGGCTTCGGAGAGCTGGCGGAGGTCGGCGACGCGGTGGATGCCGCGTTGTTCGAGCTTGCGTTGGGTGGCCGGGCCGATTCCCCAGATTTTGCTGATGGGCAACGGATCGAGGGTGTCTTGAATCTTCCGGGGGTCGGGGGGGATAACGGTGAGGCCGTCGGGTTTTTCGAGGTCGCTGGCGAGCTTGGCGAGGAACTTGTTGGGGGCGACGCCGACGGACGCGACGAGTCCGCCGGTGGCCCGGAAGATTTGATCTTTCAAATCCTGGGCGACCACTTCCGGGGGCCCCATCAGTCGGGCGGTGCCGGTCATGTCGAGGAAGGCTTCGTCCACCGACAGCGGCTGGACGAGCGGCGAAAAATCGTCGAGGACTTTGAACATCGCCTGCGAGCAGGCGCGGATGCGTTCGCCGGGGACTTTGACGCAAATGGCGTGGGGGCAGAGCCGCAGGGCCTGGGCCATGGGCATGGCCGAGTGGCAGCCGAACTTGCGGGCCTCGTAGGACGCGGTGGTCACGACGCCCCGTTTGCCGCCCCCGGAACTCCCGCCGGTGAGCACCGCCTTGCCCGCCAGCGCCGGGTTGTCCAGCACCGCGATGGCGGCGAAGAACGCATCCATATCGACGTGGAAGATCGTGCGGGGGGTGTTGATGCCGTCGGCCATAGCGATGATTTTACGAGGCGGCGGGTTCGAGATCGTCGGTTAAATCAAATCTACCCTGCATCGATGTGCGGCGATGTTTGCTGGAACCCCAAAGAAAAACCCGCGAATCGTCGCGGGTTGCTGGTGTGTGGATCATCGAGGCAGAAACCTTAGCCCTCGGCGGGAGCAGGTTTAGGCTCGGCTGCGGGTGGGACGGCGGGCTTGGGGGCGTCGCCTTCGGCCTTGGTTTTTTCCGGGGCGGCGGGCTTCTTGCGGTCGGGGGTGAGCATCATGGTCATGCGGCGGCCCATCATTTTGGGCGGCTGCTCGATTTTGCTGACGTCTTCCAAGAGGTCGATGATGCCGTTCATCGTGTCGCGGGCGAGGTTTTGGTGGGCCATCTGTCGGCCGCGGAAGAGCATGACGAACTGGACCTTGTCGCCGTCTTCGAGAAACTCGCGGGCTTTGTCGGTTTTGAACTTCAGGTCGTGGTCGTCGATGTTGGGGCGAAGACGCATGCCTTTGAGTTCGGACTTTTTGGCGTGGGCTTTGGCTTTTTGTTCTTTTTTGGCTTGCGCGTACTTCCACTTGCCGTAGTCCATGATCTTGCACACGG
>CAYPCC010000176.1:0-6135 GCA_964409095.1 uncultured Phycisphaera sp.
CCGATCGAGGTCCTCAACGATTTACCCGGTGTTGCGCTTCGGAATTGAATCCGCCACTTAAAAAACACGCTAACAATTCCGATACCAACTAATCAGCAGGTAGGGCCGGATTTATCCGGCCTGCTTGAGTGGCAGACTTGGCCGGATGAATTGGGCCCTACGTTGTCTGGCACCCTGTCTGTATCAAGGGAAGATACCGCGGAGGCGATACACCTCGGCGATGTGTTTGAGGGCGGCGGCGTAGGCGGCGGTGCGCATGTCGCATTTGAGTTCCGTGGCGGTGGCGAGGACTTTGGCGGTGGCGCTGCGCATGTGTTTGCGGAGCTCGGCATCGACGCGGTCGAGTTCCCAGATTTCGGATTGGCGGTTTTGCATCCACTCGAAGTAGCTGACGATGACGCCGCCACAGTTGCAGAGGATCGCGGGCAAGACGCTGATGTCGCGTTCGGCCAAAACCTTCTCGCCTGCGGGGGTGGTCGGGGCGTTGGCGGCCTCGGCGATGACTTGGCAGTTGAGCATCTGGGCCTGCTTGACGTCGATCATCTGCTCGAGCGCGGCGGGGACGAAGAGATGGACTGGGGTGCTGTAGAACTCGTCTTCGCTGATGAGGGTGGCCCCCGGAAAATTGGCAACGCCGCCGGTGGCGGTGACGTGCTGGGCGAGGGCGTGGGCGTCGAGGCCGTCGGGGTGGGTGATGGCGGCGGTGTGGTCCATGACGGCGGCGAGGGTGCAGCCGTGGGCGGCGAGGAGTTTGGCGGTCCAGGACCCGACGTTGCCGAAGCCGACGACGGAGTAGGTGGTGTCGGCGAGGGGCTTTTTGAGGAGCTCGGGCAGGACGTCTTCGATGACGTAGACGACGCCTTGTCCGGTGGCTTTTTCGCGGCCGACCGATCCGCCGAAGGCGACGGGTTTGCCGGTGACGACGGCTGCGCCGCTGCCTAGGTGGGTGGCTTTGTTGAAGTTGATGTAGGTGTCGGCCATCCAGGCCATGACCTGAGCGTTGGTGCCGACGTCGGGGGCGGGGATGTCGTGGCTGGGTCCGATGTTGTCGCCCAGCGCTGTGGTGAACCGCCGGGTGAGCCGCATCAATTCGTCTTCCGACAGGTCGCGGGGATTGACTTGGACCCCGCCCTTGGCACCGCCTAGGGGGAGTCCGGCCAGGGAGCACTTCATGGTCATGAGCACGGACAAGGCTTTGACGTGGTCGAGGCTGACCCCGGCGTGGTAGCGCATGCCGCCCTTGTATGGGCCGAGGATGTTGTTGTGCTGGACGCGGTAACCCTTGAAGAGTTTGAAGCTGCCGTCGTCGAGCTTCACCGGGAAGTGGACCATAACCTCGGCCTTGGGCTGGGCCATGATGAGTTGGAGGTGGCGGGGCAGGTCGAGGCGGTGGCCGGCGTCGAGGACCTGGGTGATGACTTGTTGGTAGATGTTGGCGGGGTCGTAGCGGAAGCCCAGGTCGTTGAGGATGCGGGCGGGGGAGTTGGGCATGGCGGGCCTTGGGGAATAGAGGCCGAGACGGCCGGGGTCAAGTGATGCGCGAGTCGTGATGGATGATTGGTACTATCGGCCACGCGATGGGCTGGGGTTGATTCGAGGGGTAGCGGGATATGGATCCCATCGAGGCCGATTGAGTCTAGGGGCGGCACGAGATCATCACCCGACGCCGTAGGGCATACAATCGTGAGCGTATGCTGATTTATTCCTGTAGCGACCTGATTTTTTCGACGAAGATTCGTACCACCGCCGAGGTGCTGCAGATCGAGTCTCGGCCGGCGCGAAACATCGACATGCTGCGGGCCCGGCTGGACCAAGTTGACGATGGCAAGGTGAACGAGGCGGTGACGTGCGTGATGATCGATCTGGAGATGGGCGAGCATGCGTTTGAGATGATCAAATTGGCGGCCGCACATGAGGCTAAGGCCCAAGTGATCGCCTTTGCGCCGCACGTGATGACCGGGGCGATGGCGGGGGCGGAGCGGGTGGGGGCGGATCGGGTGATGGCGCGGGGGGCATTTACGAATCAGTTGCCGGAGTTGATCAAGCAATACGGGGAATAAGATTTTGCGTTTTTGTTCGTGGTGATGGCGGGTTTTTTGAAGGCATCGCCTGCGCGGCGAGCGGCAGGAGGGATCTGCCCCTGCACCCCGAAGGCAAGGTGAGTGGGCTTTGCTTTGAGGTTGGAGGGGATTGATTTTTTTGGTTTTGGGGTGTTGGGGCGAAGCCCTGACCGCTCGGCGCGGAGGCGCTCGGCAAACCCTTATTCGGGTAAATCGAGGATGCGATAGATCACCGGCTTGCCGTGGATTTCGGCGAGGGCATGGATTTCGTCGGCGGCGGCTTGGAGGTCGCCTTGCCGGGCTTCGTGAGTGGCGATGACGACGGGGACGGTGTCGTCGGCGGCGTGGGCGTCGTGCTGAAGCAACGACGAGAGGCTGATGCCGCGGTCGCCCAGCGCTTTGGTCATTTTGGCGACGACGCCGGGGACGTCGAGGGCGTTGACACGGAGGTACCATCGGCTTTCGAGGTCGCCGGGTTCGACGAGCGGGGCGGGTTGGTGCAGGTCGGGGGTGAGACGCATGTTGGCGAAGGCCAGCGGGTAAGCGCCGCAGGCGACGTTGAGCAGGTCGCTGACGATGGCGGAGGCGGTGGGGCCTTGGCCGGCACCGCGGCCGTAGAACATGGTGTGACCTACGGCGTGGCCGACGACCGAGAGCGCGTTGAACGAGCCGTGGACCTGGGCGAGTTGCTGGGTCTTGGGGATGAAGCAGGGGGCGGTGTTGACGCAGATGTAGTCTTGGCCGGGCCACCGCTCGGCACTGGCGATGAGTTTGATGTCAAAGCCCAGTTCGTCGCCGAAGCGGACATCATCGAGGTCGAGGGTGTCGATGCCGTGGCAGTGGACATCGGATTCGGTGATGTTGACGCCGTAGGCGAGCGAAGCGAGGACGGCGAGCTTTTGCGCCGCGTCGGCCCCGGACACGTCGAGGGTTTCGTCGGCCTCGGCGTAGCCTTGGTCTTTAGCGCCTTGGAGGGCGTCGGCGTAGGACTCGCCGTGCTGGGTCATCTGGGTGAGGATGTAGTTGCAGGTGCCGTTGAGGATGCCGAACAGGCCGGTAATCTGGTTGGCCATGAGCCCGGCGGTGAGCGCGGTGACGCAGGGGATGCCGCCGCCGATGGACGCTTCGATGGCGATGGACACGTTGTGTTTACGGGCGGCGGCGAAGAGGGCGGGGCCGTCTTTGGCGAGCAGGGATTTGTTGGCGGTGATGACGTGTTTGCCGGCTTCGAGGGCGCGTTTGACGTAGCCGCCGACCGGGTCGATGCCGCCGGCGACTTCGATGACGACGTCGGCATTTTCGGCCACCGCGGCGAAAAACGTGTCGTCATTGTCGGTGATGATCGACGGATCGAAGTTTCCATCGCGCGCGGCGGCGAGGGCTTTGGCTTGGTCGCGGACGAGGATTTGGGTGAGCGTGATCCGTCGGCCGACGCGGTCGGCGTAGAGGTCGGCCTGTTCGTGGAGGAGTTGAGCGACGCCGCGGCCGACGGTGCCGTAGCCGATCATGGCGACGTGAAAAGCGGGCTGCGACATCGATTCAAACTCCTGAAAAACTCGGCAAAACCGTGATCCACTCTGGCGTGGATTCGGGGCGGATTCCGGGGGGCGTTCCGGGGGGCAGGATACCAGCCGCCACGGCGCTCGGCTACACTGTGAGGGTGAGCAAGATGCCTGGACCTACGACTGCCGTGCCGAGCGACAGCCCCGCCGATGACCTGCTGATCACGCCGATCTGCGCGATCTTCCGCCGGTTCCTCAAACGCCAAGGCCTCAAGTTCACCACCGAACGCGCCCAGACGCTGGACGTGGTGCTGGGTAAGCAGCATGTGTTTGAGGCGGATGAACTGCTCGACGAGATGAAGATCGCGGGCCACCACGTCAGCCGGGCGACGGTGTACCGCACGCTCAAGCACCTCTTGGAAGCGGGCATTATCCGTGAGGTGTTGATCGATTCGGGCAAAGCCCACTACGAACTCGCCTTCGGCAAAGCGCCCAAGGGCCACCTCGTTTGCGTCGAGACGCAGCGCATCGTCGAGTTCCCCACCGCCGAGTTGGACGCGATGATGCAACGCCTTTGTGAAGAGCACGGGTTTGACCCGGTCAGCCACCGGTTTGTGGTGTACGGCGTTTCGCCGGAGGCGCAAAAAGCCGAGCAAGCCGAGCAGGCCGACACCGATTCATAAAGCCGCGACCGCTGGTCGCGCGTTCGTATAACGCACGAAATACTTTTAGTTGCATCCTGCAAGTTTGGTCCGCAACCAACCGCGTGACCACCGGTCGCGGCTTTTGGGGGCGTTTAATCGTCTTACTCCAGATCCGCCTGCTCGATCGGCCGGCTGATTTTGAACGACTCATCGAACCATCGGCCCAGGTCGATGGTTTTACAACGCAAAGTGCAAAACGGAAACGTCTCGACGCCCTCGGCGACGCGGGTCTTGCAGGTCGGGCAGGCGACGGTTTTCGGGGCCGCGTTGGGGGTTGGATGGAGGGGGCGGTCGCTCATGGCGTCAGGCTCGTGAGGGTTTGGAGGGTCGGGAGGCGGTCGGCCCATCGGCCGTGGGGTTCAATAGTCATCCGGCGTTGTTCGCCTATCGGGTCGCCGCCGTGTTCGATCAACACGTGCAGGCGGTGTTCGCCGAGCGGTTGGCCGGGGGTGGACGCGATCAGGCGGGCCCACTCGACGGCGGTCACGCTGGTGTCGCGGAGCTCGTCGTCGTAGCCGAGGGTGGCCAGGTCGTCGGGGCCGGTGACACGGTAGGCGTCGATGTGGACGAGCGGCGTGAGTGAGACCGAAGGATGGCCATCCGTCGGCGTTGCTGGGGAATCGTATTCGTGCATCAAGACGAAGGTCGGGCTGCTGACGTGGGCGGGGTCAAGGCCCATGCCTTGGGCGAGGCCTCGGACGAATTGGGTTTTGCCTGCGCCGAGTTCGCCGTCGAGCGCGAACACGTCGCCGGGTTGGGCGAGTTGGCCGAGCGCTCGGCCGATGGCGACGGTGTGGTCAAGACTGGTCGAGAGCAGTTCGATCAACCCCGATGCTCCCATCCTTGGGCGTTCGACTGGTCAAGGCGCAACCGCGTACCGTCGGGCGTGACGACGATGATCCCGCCCGCGTCGGTGACGGTGCCGATGCGGGTGATGAGGACTTGCTCGTCTTCATCTTCACCAAAGGCGTGAGGAACGTCGGCAGATGCCGGGACGGTGAACAGCAGCTCGTAGTCTTCACCATCGCCCAGCGCGTGTTGCCACGGCTGGCGACCGGGAGACGATTCGTGCGAACGGATCGGCAAAATCCGCGTGTGTAACTCGGCGTTTGCCACCAGACGCGGCAAGTCTTGAGCGATCCCGTCGGACAGATCGATCATCGCGGTGGGGCGAGTACCGCCCCCGGGACTGGTCACGAGGTGTTTGGCGAGGTCGCCCCGCGGGGTGAAGTCGAGGTGGTGGCCGGTGGGCAGCGAATAACCCAATTCGCCGGTGACGTAGATCGCGTCCCCCGGAAGTGCGCCGCGTCTTTGTACCGGGGCGATGGCTTGGCCTTCGTCGTCCCGCCACGGCTCGGCGAAGACGGTCACGCTGATCACCAGCTTCCCGTCCCACATCGAGATATCCCCGCCGATGAGCGGGCAGGCAAACGCCTCGGCCGTGGCCCGCATGGCGTCGAACATCGCGGTGGCCTTCGCCTCCCCCATATCGCGCGGCAGGCAGACCGCGACCACGGCCGCCGTGGGCTTCGCCGCCATCGCCGCGATGTCCGAGAGGTTCCGCGTGATCGCCTTGCGCCCGACCTTCTCGATCGGCGTGTCGGCCAAATCAAAATGCACCCCGTCGGCCACCTGATCCACCGCCACCAACAACGACGAGTCGCCAAACGTGATCGCGCCCATGTCGTCCCCCGGCGGGATCGTCACCCGGCCCGGCAACGCGGCGTTGGCCGCGTACACATATTGAAGCAGGTTGTTTTCACGCATCGCTGGGATTGTAGATCAGTATTGATCTTTGAACCGGTAAACGTCGCCAAGGATGATGCGGGTGGCGAAGATGGTTTCCTGGGCGTGGCCTTCGAGGTGGCT
>CAYPCC010000177.1:0-6113 GCA_964409095.1 uncultured Phycisphaera sp.
CGAGACATCGAAGGTGCCGCCGCCGAGGTCGTAGATGGCGACGGTTTGCGACGGGGGGGAGTTGGGAGTTGGGGGTTGGGGGCTGGGGGTTTCGGATTCGGCGGCGCAGGCGTCGGGGTTGAGCTTGGTATTCAGGGAGATCGAAACGCCTTGTTTTTCCTGATTTTCGGCTTTCCCGCTTTTATGCTCTCGGGCGGCTTCGCCGTCGATGCCCAGCCCGTAGGCGAGGGCGGCGGCGGTGGGTTCGTTGACGATGCGTAGGACGTGCAGACCCGCGAGTCGGCCGGCGTCGCGGGTGGCTTGGCGCTGGGCATCGTCGAAGTAGGCGGGGACGGTGATAACGGCGCGGGTCACGTTGGTATCCAACGCCGCGTCGGCCCAGCGTTTGAGTTCACGCAGCAAGATCGCGCTGACTTCCTGCGGCGTGATGGTCAGCGGGTCGGCGTCGTGGCCCGACGCGTGCAGCGCGACGCGTGCGGTGTGCTGAGGCCCTTCGACGACGGGGTAGGGCAGATGCGGCAGGTCGTTTTTGAGGTCTTGGACGCTGCGGCCCATGAGGCGTTTGATGCTGTGCAGCGTCGTGGTGGGGAACTCCACGGCCCGATCACGGGCGGCTTGGCCGAGCGCTTCGACGGTGTACGGCACCTCGCCGTGGGGTGACGCGAGCAGGCGGACGACCGACGGCAGCGAACGCGCCTTTCCGGGGTCGGGCGATTCGAGGATCACGGGGCCGGCCTCGGTGCAGTGGGCGACTAGGGAATTGGTCGTACCCAAGTCGATGCCGATGATCGGCCCCCCGCCCCCGCCCCCAGAATCGCCCCCGGAAGTGTTTTGTAGAGAACCGGCGGATAGGCTTTTATTTCCCGGGGCGGCGGATGGGGCTTGCGGTTTTTCGGTCATAGCGAGACAGTGTAGGCATCATGTACGAAGCCACCATCGAAAAGACGTTTAGCGCCGCCCACGCCCTGCGCTTGCCCGACGGCACGCTCGAGCCCTTGCACGGCCACGACTGGCGGGTCAAGGTCACGGTCGCCAGCGAGGGGCTCGACGCGATGGACACGGTGATGGATTTTCACGCTTTGGAAAAAATTGTCGAGTCGCGGGTCGGGTCGTGGCGGAACCAGACCCTCAATGCGGTATCGCCGTTCGTGGGCGAGGCGTCGGGCGGTGGGACGGGCTTGGCGATCAACCCCAGTGCCGAGCGGGTGGCCGAGCAGATCGCGTGGACGGTGTCGGGGGCGTTGCCCGAGCGGGTGTGGTTGAAGGAGGTCGCGGTGGGCGAGGCGCCGGGGTGTGTGGCGTGGTTTCGGCCGTGAGCGAGCGCATCGATTTTTAGAGTTTTCGGTGGGGCGTTGCGTCGGAGCTTCGCTTAGGATGCGTGTTCTTCACGAGCACTTTTCGGAGCCGACGATGCACCCACGATTCTCTTTCTGCGCGGTGGCCGTGGCGGTGTTGGCCGTGACCGGCTGCGGCGGTCCCAACGACGAGCAAGGCCCGCCCCCGCCGCCCGCGGTCGAGGTGGCGACGCCCGAGCGCCGCGACGTCACGTCCTATTACCAATACACCGGCAACCTCGAAGCCGTCGCCAGCGTCGAGGTGCGGGCTCGCGTGTCGGGGATCCTCGAAGCCATGCACTTTGAGGTCAGTTCGCCGGTCGAGCAGGGGGCCAAGCTATTCACCATCGAGCCCGCCCCGTACGACATCGGCATCCAGTCGGCCGAGGCCGCGGTGAAGTCCGCCCAGGCCGCCGTCGAACTCGCCACCATCGAAAAGAACCAGCTCCAAGAAGCATTCGACAGGCAAGCCGCCAACGAGCGCGAACTGCAAAAGTACATCACCGCGCTCAAGACCGCCGAGGCCCAGCGGCTCTCCGCCGAAGCGACGCTGCGCGACGCCAAGCTCCAACGCGACTACGCCGATGTCGTCGCCCCGATGGCCGGCCGCGTCGGGCGCAACCTCGTGGACGTCGGCGCCCTCGTGGGCGTGGGCGAACCCACCCTGCTCACCACGATCGTCCAGATGGACCCGATCCACGTCTACGTCGATGTCAGCGAACGCATCGTTCAGGAATACCTCAACCGAGACCGCAAGGGCAACGTCAACGGCGGCGACGCCCCGCCCCCGCCGCCCATCGAAATCTCCCGTTCCAGCGACGCCCCCGGTGAATACCCCTTTGCCGGCCTGATCGATTACATCGACAACGTCGTCGATGGATCCACCGGCACCCTCCGCGTCCGCGGCAGCATCCCCAACCCCGACGGCCGACTCTTCCCGGGCCTCTTCGTCCGGGCCCGTGTCCCCTACGACACCGTCGAAAACGCCGTGCTCGTCCGTGAAGACGCGCTCAGCACCGACCTCACCGGCAAGTTCGTCCTCGTCGTCGGCGACAACAACATCGTCGAACGACGCACCGTCACCCTCGGCGACAAAACCGGCGACGGCCTCATCGTCGTCACCGCCGGGATGGACGGCAGCGAAACCTACGTCACCAAGGGCATCCAAAAAGCCCGCCCCGGCGCCCCGGTCGCCATCCGCGAAACCAATCAAAAATCCTTAATCAAAAATCAAAAAACGACCGGCCCCGACGCTCAGCCTGCAGTCGACAACACCGGGGAGACCGAGTAAATGATCTCCCGCTTCTTCATCGACCGCCCGGTCTTCGCCGCCGTCGTCGCCATCATCATGATGGTCGTCGGCGCGATCAGCGTCGTCGTCTTGCCCGTCGAGCAATACCCCGAGATCGCCCCGCCCGTCGTGCAGGTCACCGCGAGCTACCCCGGGGCCGACGCCCAGACCGTCGTCGATACGGTCACTGCGCCGCTCGAGCAGCAGCTCAACGGCGTCGAGGGCATGATCTATATGAAGTCCACCTCGACGTCCGAAGGCACCGTCACGATCGACGTCACCTTCAAGCTCGGCACCGACCCCGACATGGCCTCGGTCTACACGCAAAACCGCGTCGCCATCGCCGAGCCCCGCCTCCCCGCCGAGGTCACCCGGCAGGGTGTGCAAACCAAAAAGCGTTCGAGCAGCCTGCTGCAGGTCGTCTCGGTGTTTGCCGAGATGGACGACGAGGGGAATCCGGTTAACCCGGCCTACGACGAGTTGTTTTTGTCGAACTACGTCGAGATTTATGTGAAGGACCGCCTGGCGCGCGTGCCGGGCGTGGGCGAGGTGTTTGTGTTCGGCGGCAAGCCGTTTGCCATGCGGATCTGGATCGACCCCGAAAAACTCGCGGCCCGTGACCTGACCACGGTGGATTTGCTCGATGCGCTGCGGGCGCAAAACGTCCAAGTCTCCGGCGGGAAGATCGGCCAAGAGCCCGCCACCACCGCCGACGGCTTCCAGTACACCGTCACCACCCAAGGCCGGCTCGACTCGGTCGAGCAGTTTGAAGACATCATCGTCAAGGTCGGCGACGACCAGCGGGTCGTCCGCGTAAGCGACGTGGCCCGCGTGGAGTTGTCGAGTCAGGACTACGCCTGGTCGGCCGAGGTCAACGGCAAGGCCGCCGCGACCATGGGCATCTATCAGCTGCCCGGCTCCAACGCCGTGGCCGTCGCCCAGGGCATCAGCGACGCGATGGCCGAGCTGGAACGCGACTTCCCGCCGGGGCTGAAGCAGCAGGTCACGTTCGACTTCACCACGTTCGTCACCGCGTCGATCAAAGAAGTCATCGTCACGTTGTTCATCACGATTTTCCTCGTGTTCCTCGTCACGTTCATGTTTATGCAGAACCTGCGGGCGACGCTGGTGCCGACGATTACGATCCCGGTGTCGTTGCTCGCGACGTTTGCGGTGCTGCTGCTCTTTGGGTTTTCGCTGAACATGCTGACGCTGTTCGGGCTGATCCTCGCGGTGGGGATCGTGGTGGACGACGCGATCGTCGTGGTGGAGAACACCTCCCGCAACATCGACGAAAAAGGCTTGAGCGCCAAGGAAGCGGCCCGGCAGGCGATGGACGAAGTCAGCGGCGCGCTCATCGCCACGACGCTGGTCGTCCTCGCGGTGTTCATCCCCACCGCCTTGCTCGGCGGGCTCACCGGCGTGCTCTACCGCCAGTTCGCCATCACCATCTCCGTCGCCACGACGTTCTCGACCATCAACGCGCTGACGCTCAGCCCGGCCCTGTGCGGCTTGCTCTTGCGGCCCCAAAAGAAGGTCCGCTTCCCGTTATTCGTCCTGTTCAACACGCTGCTCGACGGCACCCGCAGCGGGTATCTCTGGCTGGTGGCCAAGGGCGTTCGCGTAGCGGTCATCGTGCTGCTGCTGTTTGCCGGCTTCGTCGGGCTCACCGGCGTGCTTTACCAGAAGACGCCCACCGGCTTCATCCCGCCCGACGACATGGGCTACTTCTTCGTCAACATGCAGCTGCCCGATGCGGCCAAGCTCGCCCGGACCCGCGACGTCGTCGATCAGGTCGACGACATCCTCCTGAACACCCCCGGCGTCGTGAACGTCGTCAGCGTCAACGGCTTTTCGCTGCTCAGCGGGACCCAGGCCAGCAACAACGCGTTCTCGGTGGTCATCCTCGAAGGCTGGGACGATCGGCCGCACGTCAACGCGATCATGGGCCAGATCGCCCCGCAGCTCGCGGGCATCTCCGAGGCGATCGTGTTCCCGTTTACCCCGCCGCCGATCCAGGGGCTGGGCACCGGAGGCGGGTTCGAGTATCAGCTGCAGGACCGCAGCGACGCGGGCGTCGGGGCGCTGCAGGACGTGGCCGACGCGATGGTGGCGGCGGGCACGCAAGACCCGTCGCTGACGCAGATGTTCAGCAGCTTCCGGGCGCGGGTGCCCCAGTTGTTTGTCGATGTTGATCGGGTCAAAGCGCAGAAGCTCGGCGTGCCGTTGGGCGTAGTGTTCGACACGATGGCGACGAGTCTGGGCGGGTCGTATGTGAACGACTTCAACTACTTCGGCCGGGTGTTTAGGGTCTATGCCCAGGCGGAAGCGGAATTCCGCCGCAGCGCCGACGACATCACGTTGCTGAAGGTGCGCAACGTCAATGGCGACACGTTGCCGTTGGATTCGGTGGCCACGGTGGAGGATTCGTTGGGGGCTGCGGCGATCGTGCGGTTTAACCAATACCCCGCCGCGACGATCACCGGCGAGGCGTCGCCGGGCGTGTCGTCGGGCGAGTCGATCGCGGCGATGCGCCGGTTGTCGGACGAGGTCTTGCCCGCGGGGTTCAGCTACGGCTGGTCGGGTCAGACGTACCAGGAACTCGAAGCGGGGAGTCAGGCGGCGATCGCGTTTGCGATGGGGTTCTTGATCGTGTTTTTGGTGTTGGCGGCGCAGTACGAGAGCTGGACGACGCCGGTGGCGATTTTGCTGACGGTGCCGCTGGGGGTGTTCGGGGCGTTGGTGGGCGTGAACGCGCTGGGGTTGGATAACAATATTTACACGCAGGTGGGTTTTGTGCTGTTGATTTCGATGGTGGCGAAGAACGCGATTTTGATCGTGGAGTTTGCGCGCGACCTTCGGCTCAAGGGCGGCAAGTCGATCCGTGACGCGGCGCTGGAGGCGGCGAAGCTGCGGTTTCGGCCGATCCTGATGACGGCGTTTTCGTTCGTGCTGGGCACGGCCCCGTTGGTGATCGCCACCGGGGCGGGGGCGTCGAGTCGGCGGTCGCTGGGGACGGCGGTGTTCTTCGGGATGCTGTTGGCGACGATCGTGGGGATCGTGTTTGTGCCGGTGTTCTTTTACTTGATCCAAGGGATGGCCGAGAAGTTTAAGCCGGTGAAGACGAAGGAAGCCTCAAGCGTTGATCGTTTGGATTGACGCAGACGGGCGCTGAAGTGCCCGAGCCTTATTTTTTAGATGAAAAAACCCCGGCGTTTGGCCGGGGTTTTTGGGGTGGGGCGAGGCGGTGGGGGCGATCAGTCGTAGAGCGCTCTGAGGATGGTCAGGTGGTCGGGGTGGGTGATGACCGCCATGAGCTTGAAGTCGGCGTTGAAGTCGACACCGCTGCGGGTGATCGGGCCGTAGCCGTCGTCGGAGGTACGGGTCCGGCGTACGCGGAGGTGTTGGACTTCGGAGACGCCGAGGCGTGACACGTCGATGGCGAGGCCGCCGAGTTTTTGGTTGCTGCGCAAAACCGAGAAGACCGG
>CAYPCC010000178.1:0-6038 GCA_964409095.1 uncultured Phycisphaera sp.
CTCGCACTACGGCCGAGAACAGGCGGATCGCTTCGCCGCCCAGTGCGCAACGGCGGGCCTCTGCATCATCTCCGGGGGCGCCTACGGCATCGACATCGCGGCCCACCGCGCAGTCCTGCGGGTGAAGGGCCGAACGATTGCCGTGATCGGCTCGGGGTTGGGCGTGCCGTATCCTCAAGACCATGTGCCGGTGTTCGACGAGATCGTGGGCGAAGGGCTCGGCGCGGTGGTCAGCGAGTTCCCCATGAGCGTCGGCCCCAAGCCCGAAAACTTCCCCCGCCGCAACCGCATCATCAGCGGCATGGCGATGGGCGTGTTGGTCATCGAAGCCGCCCAGCGTTCGGGTGCGCTCATCACCGCCCGGCTGTGCGTTGAAGACCACGGCCGGGAGTGCATGGCCCTGCCCGGCCGGGTCGATGCGCCCGCCTCGGCGGGCTGCCACCAGATCATCCGCGAAGGCTGGGCGACCCTCGTGACGTGCGCGACGGACGTACTCGACCAACTCGGCGACGCGGGCCAACTCCTCAAAGCCGACTTTCAAGAATCGCCCCGTCCAGCCAAGCCTCAGGTCGAAGAAGACCTCGCCCCGCCGTCGCTGTTTGACATCACGCTGACCGCGTCGCAAAAGAAGCTGGTCGAGGCGCTGGTTGAAGGGCGGTCGCTGGATCAACTCGTCGCGTGGATGGGCGTCGAGGTCGGCCCGGTGCAGGCCGACTTGACCATGCTCGAAATCCGCGGCGTGATCCAACGCCAAGGCGGGTTGTTTGTCCGGCGCCGCTGAATTTCGCCCCGGGTCCATGATTCGGGGCCGCCGCGTCTTTCTGATGCGAAATCGCTTAAAATCACCCGCAACCCGCGGCCCCCGGGCGACTCGCCCGGGACTAAATGGACCTCATCTGAATATCTGTCAAACTATCGAATCGCGGCGGTGTGGATGCGTATCATCGCCTGCCCCGAGTTTTTGTAAGGAACGCTCCGTGCTCCCGATTTACCACCTCCAAACTTCCGCTGGCCAAGCGGGTCTCGACGCCTGCCTCGCCCGCCTTCGCGCCACCGCCTCGGCGACGGGCGACGCGGCGAAGACCGTCGCCGACGTCATGGCCGACGTGCAAGCCCACGGCGACGCGGCGCTGGTCAAGTACATGCAGCAGTGGACCGACCCCGTGTTCGACGCCGCCCGCATCCGCGTCACCCCGGAAGAACTCGATGCGGCCGACGCGCAGCTGTCGGGTGAGTTGCGCGGCGCGATCGGCCGGGCGATCGCCAACGTGCGCGAATACCAACAACACGTCATGCCCGAAACAAAGGGGACAGTCCCCATTAACGGGGCCGAGCTGGGTATGGTGTGGTCGCCGGTGGACAAGGTGGGGTTGTGTGTGCCGGGCGGGACGGCGGTATTGTTCTCGACGCTGGTGATGCTCGCCGTCCCCGCGATAGTGGCGGGTGTCGCCCCCGGCAATATCCACGTCATGTCGCCGCCGCCCACATCGTCCGGAAGCGGCGAGAAAAATTCCGGGGGCGATATTTCGCCGATCGTGTTGGCGACGTGCAAGCTGCTGGGCATCACCCATGTCTACCGCATCGGCGGCGCGCAAGGCGTCGCGGCGCTCGGCCACGGCACGGAGTCGGTGCCGCAGGTTGACTTGATCGCCGGGCCGGGCAACATCTTTGTGCAACTCGCCAAAGCCCAACTCGGCGCGGCCTGCGGCACGGACAACGGGTTCTACGGCCCGTCCGAAATCGTCACCGTCGCCGACGCGACCGCCAATCCGACCTACGTTGCCGCCGACCTGATCGCCCAGGCCGAGCATAACCCCGGCAAGTGTTTCCTCGTGGCGTGGGAGCGCCGCGTCGTCGATGCGATTGTCGCCGAGGTTGAGGCGCAACTTCGAGAGCGCAACCGAACCGAAGCGATTGTTAACGCGCTGCGGGACGAGTCGTGTGCCGTGGTAGCGCGTAACGAAGCCCACGCGATCGAGATCGCCAACATGTTCGCTGCCGAGCACGTCAACCTCGCCGTCGCCGACCCGCGGAAGATGTTGGCGCAGGTCCGTCATGCGGGAGAAGTGTTTCTTGGCGACCAAACCCCCGTCGCCGCGGGCGACTACCACGCCGGCCCATCGCACTGCCTGCCCACCGGCACCACGGCCCGCTTCACCAGCGGCGTCAGCGTCTACACCTTCCTCAAACGCACCGGCACCGTGGCGTACCCCGACGGGATGCCCGCGCAAACCATCGCCGACATCGCCGCCATGGCCGAGGCCGAGGGTTTGGATGGGCACGCCGCGTCGGTGCGCGTGCGGGGTTGAGATTTCAAGGTGTTTGTTTGCCGCGGCGGCCCCGGGTCATTGGCTTGGGGTTGATGTCAAGCGTTATCTTCGATAACGCTTGAGCGTCTCGACGACTTTTGCGTGGACGTCGAGGGGTTTGGCGACCATGACCCAGTAGGCTTCGGTGAAGGCGGTGCCGGCGGTGTTGAAGCCCAGCGTGCCGAGGGCGAAGAAGCGTTCGCGGAGCGAGAAGAACAGTTCGCTGTGGGTGATGTTGGACAGGGGGGTGTCGGTGACGCGGACGCGCAGGACGCCGGCGACGGTGACGACACGCTGGTCGGTCAGGACGTAGACCCGGCTGAGCCATTCAAGAAACTGCCAAAACAGCCGGGCAACCATGAGCAGGCTCCCGGCGATCACAATGTTCTGCGCCAAATCATACGACCCCGCGTCGCGGGCCACGAGCACGCCCAGCAGCATGAACAGCGACATGATCGTCAAGGTTTTAAGCGGCCAGAGCAGGATGTAGAGCGGGTGGGGTTTGAGCAGGAGGATGATGATCTCGCCGGGCTGGAGCAACTCGGCGGGGATCATGGTCGCGGCGCGGACGGCGAGGTTCTCGCGTTCGATCGCGCCGTCGACTTCGACGTCCGACGCGGCGGCGGCGCGGGAATCGTCCGGCGCGGCCGCAGCGCAAGCAGCGAAGTCGGGTTTGGCGGGGGAGCGGGGAGTCAAGCGTGTTGCTCGATGACGTCGGTTTTGAGGACGCCGATGTAGGGCAGGTTGCGGTAGTAGTCGTCGTAGTCGAGGCCGTAGCCCACGACGAACTCGTCGGGGATGTCGAAGGCGACGTAGTCGATGGGGAAGCTCATCGCTTCGGGGCGCTGCTTGCGGAGCAGGGTGCAGGTTCGCAGCGCCAGCGGGTTGCGTTTTTTAAGCTCGGCGGTGACGGCCCGGAAGGTGTTGCCCGAGTCGAGGATGTCGTCCATGAGCAGAACGACCCGGCCGGTGAGGTCGGTGGGGACGGTGTTGAGAGCGTTTTCGATCTTCACGCCCTGGCTGGTGGTCGCGGTGCCGGGGTAGGAGCTGACGGACATGAGATGGATCTGCATGCGTTGGGGCAAGCAGCGGATCATGTCGGCGACGAAAATGATGCTGCCGGTGAGGATGGGCACGAGGGTGATTTCGCCGTCGTGGTCGATCTTGGCCAGGTCGGCGGTGACCTCGGCGGCGAGGGCTTCGATGCGCTCGGCGATCTGCTCGCGGGTGATGAGGATGCGTTGGAGGTCGTTCTGCATGGGAATAGTGTAACCGCTGAAGAATGCTTGACCCCGGCCCGCTGCGGGCCGACAATGATTGACCTGCTTGACCCCGTTCGCCCCCCGCTCGGCTTGACACGATGGTCGCGCCCGCCGAGCGAACCCGCCGCGTCTGTCGCCCGAAAGCCCTTTCATGATGTCGATGCTATTCCGCCACGCTCTGGTTTGTGTGTTGGGTTGGTCGATGGCCGTCGCGCTGATCGGTTGTCAAAAAGATGGCCCGGGTAACGCCCCGACCGCCCCGCCCGGCGCGACCTATACCGGCCCACGTTACCTCTACAACACCGTCGGCTCGCTGGCGCGGCTCACCAACAACCAGCCGCAGATCGTCAGCGGCTACGGCGTCGTCGTCGGGCTCGACGGCACGGGCACGTCCGAGGTGCCCTCGGCCCTGCGGCAGTGGTTGATCAACGAGATGACCAAAAAAGGCGTCGGCCGAGAGCGGTTTGAAGAAATCTTGCCGATGAGCCCGGCCCAGCTATTGGCCAGCCCGGACACGGCGGTGGTGCGCATCGTGGGGATCATCCCCGCCGGGGCCGTGGCGGGTAGCCGATTCGACTTGATGGTCAGCGCCGCCGACACGAGCACGACGAGTCTTCTGGGCGGTCGGCTGTGGACCTGCGAACTCTCGGCGGGCGGGCTGAACCCCGAAAACTTTTACCAGACGCCTCTGGCGGTTGGTCGGGGGCCGATCTATCTCGGGCCGACGGACGAGGTGAGCCGGGATGCGTTTGAGCTTGATGAGAACCAGCGCCGTGCGCTCGTCGTCGCGGGCGGCGAGGTGCTCAGTACGCGGTCGTTTGAGCTGGTGCTCAATCAGCCCAGCCGGGCGCGGTCGGCCGCGATCGCCGATCGACTCAACGAGCGCTACCCCGCGGCCCCGACGGATGATTTGCCCACCGCCAACGCGATCTCGCCGTTGGTCATTCAGCTGAATATCCCCGACCGCTTCGCCGACACGCCCAAGGAATTTGTGGACCTGGTGATGCACACGTTTATTGACCGCTCGCCGGGGCTGGTGAAGTTCAAGGGCGAGCAGTTGGTCGAGCAGCTGTTGGAAGACCCGTCGCGGAGCACGCAGGTGGCGTTGGCGTGGAAAGCGCTGGGGCCGAACGTGGTGTCGGTGTTGCGGGATTATTACGAGGAGGGCTTGGACCGGCCCGCGTCCGAGCGACCGCCGTTGTTTTTGCGCCTCGCCGCGCTCGAGGCCGGGGCCTACGTCGGCGACGAGCGGGCCAGCGAATATTTGCTTGAGCTTACCGGCCACGAAGAACCGTCGGTCCGCATCCGCGTGGCCGAGGCGCTGGTGAACCTGCCCCAAAGTATTTACGGCAACCGGGCGCTACGCACGCTGCTCGACGACCCGGTCCGCTCGGTGCGCATCGCGGCCTACGAATCACTCGCCCGCACCGGCAGCCCGCTGGTCGAACGCACCGTCCTCCGCGACCGCAACAACGAGATCAAGCTGGTCATCGACCGCCTGCCCGTGCAGGAGCCGCTGATCTATATCACGCAGAAACGCTACCCCCGGCTGGTCATCTTCAACCCGCGATTGGGGTTTGACGTCGGCACGCTGGCGGGCGTGTGGGGCGATCGGCTGATGATTCGGAGGACCGCGGCCAACGAGCCGGCCGAGTTTTTCTATCAGTACCGCGACCGCCAGCAAAACAACAAGACCGTCACCGAAACCCACAAGATCGACCCCACCGTCGCCACGCTGGCCTACATCCTCGCCCACCGCCCGACGCTCGAAGCGCCGCAGACCGGCTACGACCTGACCTACGGCGAGGTCGCCGACGCGGTCTACCAATTCGCCAAAGCCGGGGCCATCGACGCCGAGGTCGAAGTCGACCGCAGCCCGCTCACCCGCCTGCTCGACGACACCCGCGACAACCGCGGCACCCCCGGGCCCGACCGCCCCGAAACCGCCCCCACCCCCCCCCCCCCCCCCCGAAGTGCCCCGACCACAGCCCCCGCCAATGCGTCTCCCGCGAGTCCCGAGGCGTCCGCCGCCTCCCCGTCACGCTGAGCGCAACTGATTTACCCCCAAGACCTTCCCGCAAAGCCGACGGATGGCCATCCGTCGGCTTCTTTTCTAGGCCTCCCAGCAACATTGAACCGCATTCGATATGATGCCCGATAATGGTTTGGGAGAACCAACTCGTCCCGGATTCCCTACGCGACGCGCTGAGCGCCTCGCCGAGCCCGGCCCTTTTTCAGCACCCGGTCCGACACGGAGGTCGACCCGCATGCGTCTAGCTAAACTCACCCTCGCCGGCTTCAAGTCCTTCGCGGACAAAACCGAGATCCCCTTCGACCAGCCCGTCGTCGGCATCGTCGGGCCCAACGGCTGCGGCAAGTCCAACGTCGTCGATGCCATCAAGTGGGTCCTCGGCGACCAGTCGCCCAAGTCTCTCCGCGGCTCGGCCATGATGGACGTCATCTTCAA
>CAYPCC010000179.1:0-5995 GCA_964409095.1 uncultured Phycisphaera sp.
CCGCTACGAAGGCCCCAAGGGCGGCCCCGGCATGCCCGAGATGCTCACCCCCACCAGCGCCGTCGCCGGGGCGGGCCTGATTAAAGATGTCGCGCTGCTCACCGACGGCCGATTCTCCGGCGGCTCCCACGGCTTCATCATCGGACACGTCGTCCCCGAAGCCCAAGACGGCGGCCCCATCGCCCTGGTCCAAACCGGCGACGTCGTCACCATCGACACCGACCACGGCCAAATCAACATGGACGTCACCCCGGAAGTCTTGGAAGAACGCCGTAAGTTGTGGACCGCGCCCCCGCTCAAAGCGACCCGCGGTACGCTGTACAAATACATCAAAAACGTGAAGACCGCGTCCGAGGGTTGCGTGACGGATGAGTAGGTTTACTCTTCTGCATCAAGACTTCACGCCAAGATGCCAAGACGCCAAGACGCCAAGTAGGCAAAGGCTTCCACATTTAGTGGTAGCGCTGAGCTTTCTGCAACAGCGAGGTTTGGATAGGCGGTTTTGGGCTTTCATTTCAAATCACCAATCACGGCGGTCGTTATCCGATGACCGCTCTATTTTCCTTGGCGTCTTGGCGTCTTGGCGTCTTGGCGTTTAATTTTCATCCCATGGCAGCAAACGTCCCCCCAGCCGAGAAACGCTTGTCGATGCCGATCGACGACCTGCCGGGGATCGGTAAGGGGCGGACGGCGGCGCTGCGGCGGCTCGATATTTTTTCGGTGACGGACCTGCTGCGGCATACGCCGATGCGGTATGAGAAGGAGGCGGCCGAGGGGATGATCGCGGACCTGCCGACGGACGGGAAGACGGTGGGGTCGGCGCGGGGGCAAGTCGTGGCGTGTAGGTGGGTGTCGCCGCATTCCGGGGGGGGCTACGGCAAGAAAGGGCGGTTCGAGGCGACGCTGAAAGATAATTCCGATCAAGTCGGGGGGCGGACGTTGATGCTGGTTTGGTTTAACGCGGGGTATCTGCGGGACAAGATTTCGCCGGGTCTGATGCTGCGGGTGCAGGGCAAGGCGAAGATGTTCGGCGACTATCCGCAGATGGTCTCGGCGAAGTGGGAGATTCTGGAGGAGGAGGACGAGCCGGAGGCCTCGGCCGAGCGGCTTCGGCCGGTGTACCCGGCGACGGAACATTTTTCGTCGGTGATGATCGAACGGCTGCTCGACCGCGTGTTGCCGTGGGCGTTGCCGTTGGTGCCGGACCCGCTGCCGACGGCTTTGGTGGAGCACCACAACATGCCGACGCTGGCCGAGGCGCTGCGGATGATCCATCGGCCGACGGATTTGGGAGAACCCAAAGCGGCGCGGCGGCGGCTGGCGTTCAACGAGTTGATCTTGTTGCAACTGGGGATTGCGATGCGGGCGGCGGAGGTCGAGCGGAAGTTCGTCGCCCCGGCGTTGCACCACTCCGCCGCGATCGATGCGCACATCCGCGAGCGCTTTCCGTTTGAACTGACCGAGACGCAATCGAGAGCGGTGACGGAGATCGCCAAGGACCTGTCGCGCGAACGGCCGATGAATCGGATGTTGCAGGGCGACGTGGGCGCGGGCAAGACGGTGGTGGCGTTGTACGCCTTGCTGATGGCGGTCGCGGATCGGAAGCAGGGGGCGTTGATGGCCCCGACGGAGTTGTTGGCCGAGCAGCATTACCTGTCGATCTCGAACATGCTCAAAGACACGAACGTGCGGGTCGCGCTCCTGACCGGCAAGCAGCGCGACGACCTCGACGCGATCGCGTCGGGCGAGGCGGATCTGGTCGTCGGGACGCATGCGCTGCTCTCGGCGTCGGTGGGGTTTAAGGACTTGGCGGTGGTGGTGATCGACGAGCAGCACCGCTTCGGCGTGATGCAGCGGGCCACGTTGCGTCAACCCCCCGAAACGGGGCAAGAGCGAGCTGACAAGCGAGAGAAAGTGCCGCACACGTTGGTGATGACCGCGACGCCGATCCCGCGGACGCTGAGTTTGACGCTGCTAGGGGATTTGGACAACACGACGTTGACCGGGCTGCCGCCGGGGCGGACGCCGATCCAGAACCGCGTGGTCGGGCCGGAGAAGGCCGACGAGGTGTATGCGTACTTGCGGACCCGCATCGAGCGCGGCGAGCAGGCGTACATCGTCGTCCCCGCGATCGATGCCGCCACTTCGCGGACCCATCCCGACACCGGCGAAACCGCCAAAACTCTCAAGTCGGTCAACGCGTTGGCCAAAACGCTGCAGCAAAGATTCCTTGACGGTTACACCGTCGGCACCGTCCACGGCCGACTCCAGCGCGAGACCCGGCAGAAAGTCATGGACCAATTCCGGGCGGGGAAGATCGACGTGCTCGTCGCCACGACGGTGATTGAAGTGGGCGTGGATGTGCCCAACGCGACGGTGATGATCATCGAACACGCGGAGCGGTTCGGGTTGGCGCAGCTGCACCAGTTGCGGGGCCGGGTGGGCCGGGGGGGACAGAACCGGCGGTCGTTGTGCGTGTTTATTGCCGACCCGACGACGGACGGGGCGATCGACCGGATGGACGCGATCGCCTCGACCAACGACGGGTTCAAGGTCGCGGAGCTGGACCTACAGATCCGCGGCATGGGCGAGATCTTGGGGACCAGGCAGTCGGGCCTGCCGCCGATGAAGCAGGCGAACATCCCCGAAGATATCGATCTGTTGCAGCTGGCCAAGCGCGACGCGAAGGCGATGATCGCGGACGACCCTGAGTTAAGCTCGGCCGAGCATGCGAAGCTGCGCAAGGTGTTGATGTTGCAGTTCGGCAAGGCGCTGGGTTTGGTGGACGTGGGCTGAGCCCCACCGATCAACGCACCGCGTCGGCTTGCGACAGCGCGGTGGCCATGCGGACGGTTTCGTGGGCCAGCTCAACGATGCGTGTTTCGATGAGGTCGGATAGTCCGTCGCCTCCGAAGTCGCTGTCGTCGGCGTACACGAACCGCGGGACGATCACACAGCGAAAGTCCAGCATCAGGCTGTTGGCCATCGACATGATCGACATGAAGCTGCCCCGGCCGCCCGCCGAGCAGAGGAAGCCGACGGTCTTTTGGAGCCAAACGGGTTTGCCGGTGAGTTCGATGAGGTTTTTGGCGGCGGCGTTGCCGTCGTAGTTGTAGATCGGCAGGGCGAAGATGGCGGCGTCGGCGGCCTTGAGCCGGTCCGCGAGGGCTTGGACTTCGGGGTGGCCGTACACGGTCGCCCCGTCGCAGAGCGGCAGGTCGTGGTCGCGCAGGTCGATCCAATCGACCCGGACGCCCGCCCGGGTCAACGGCTCACGTAAGGACTCGGCCATGCCGGTGGAGCGGCTTTCGGGATTCAGCGAACAACAGATGACGGCGATTTGCATAGCGGGTGCTGGGGAATGGGATGATGGAGGGATGGCAAGGTATGGCCGACTATAGGCGGCTGATGGATAGCTTGCCGTTGGGTCCACGGAAAACGGGTGATGCTTGGTTGTTCTTCAATCGCCACGCACGACACCACGTCACCGCCAGATGCTCACGACTCGTCGAGCAATTCGCCGGGCAGGGGGTTGCGGAGAAGGACGCGATCGCCGTCGGCGAGACCCTCGGTGATCTCGACGAGGGTTTCGGAGGCCCGGCCGATGACGACGGGTTGCTTTTTGACCCGATCGCCGGCGGCGGGGACGTAGCAATAGTGTTGATCGCCTTGGGTGAAGACGGCTTGGACGGGGACGGCCAAGGCGTTGTCGACTTGCCCGACGGTGATCTCGCCGGTGCAGCGCATGGCGGGTTTGAGGTCGGCTTCGAGGCCGGCGGGGAGTTTGACGCGGGCGGTGAACTCGCGTTGGCCGGGGTTGAGCCAGCCGCCGGATTCGGTGAGGGGGGTGGTGCGGTCGATGACGCCCTCGAAGACGACGCCGGGGCGGGCGTCGACGGTGATGCGGACGGTTTGGCCGACGCGGACGAGCGGCTCGTAGGCCTCGGCGACGCCGAGGTTGGCGACCATTTGGCTGATGTCGGGGATGTAAAGGATGGTTTCGTTGTAGCGGACTTGTCTGCCCTCGGCCATGGGTTCGTCGCGCCACGACCGTCGGCCGACCGAGGTGCCGTAAATCACCAGGCCGTCTTGCGGAGCGAGGATACGGCTGGCTTGGAGTTGTCTCTGGAGGCTGTCGAGTTTTTCCTGCAGGATCTGAAGCGTTTGCGTTTTGCCGGCGAGGTCGGCTTCTTGTCGGGCGAGTTCGCTTTCGTTCTTGGCGATCTCGCGTTCGAGGTCCGACTCGGCTTGTTGGACGTCGGAGATCTTCTTCTGCTGCTCGGTTTGAAAGGTGTACTGGTCGTACACCGAAAGGGCCAGCTCGGCGGTGAGCAGAGCGTCGGCGGCTTCGAGCTGCGCGATCTCGCTGTCTTCGAGGTCGTTGAGGCTGATGAACTTCTGGGCGTGAAGCGCTTGGCTGATCTCAAAGTCGCGTTGGGTACGCTCAACTTGACGCTGCGCTTTTTGCAGGGCGAGATCGAGTTCTCGCCGCTTTTGGGGGACGTCGCCTTTATCCCAGCGGGCGAGTTCGAGCTTGGCCAAGGCGAGCTTGACCTCGGCGACGGACTGGCGGGAGCGGGCTTCGTTGCGCTCGATATCCAAGCCACGCCGTGCGTAGATTTCGTCGGTCCGGGATTTTTCCACCGCGAGGATCGCTTCGTCGATTTTCGTGCGCAGCTCGTCGCTGTCGAGCGTAACCAGCACGTCGCCGGCTTTGACCTGGCTGCCCTCTTCGACGAGCGTGATGATCTCGGGTCGGCCTTCGACCTTGCTCTTAATTTCCAACCTCTCGGCAGCGTCGAGGTCGCCCGATTCGGTGACGGTCAACTCGAAGCTCCGCGTCTGCACGCGGTACCACTCGATCGCTCCGGCGCGGTTGGTGTCCGATGCTTCCTTCGCGCCCGCTCCGCCCATCGCCACGACGCCGAGCACGGCCACGCCGACCACCGCCGCCAAGCCGATGAGCCAGCCCACGCGGACGGCCCCCACTCGCGACGACGCGGGATAAACCGGGTGCTGCGTGGCTTGGGGGTTTGACGATGAGGAGGCGGTTGGGTTCATGGGCGTGGCCATTGTAAATCGTGATGTCATCGTAGCCCTCGCGGACGAGCCGTGTCAGGAATCCAACTCGAGATCCGGGTCGCTAGGGTCGCTAGGGTCGCTAAGGTCAGGAGGGTCAGTGGGTGCGGGATCGGAAGCGGGGGCAATCAGCCGGCCCGGGGCGAGCCAGCGTCCGTCCGAGCCGATGCGCATTTGTCCGGTGGCTAAGAGGTAGTCGAGGATGCTGATGCGCAGGTCGGAGATGGCTTCGTCGCGGTCGTTCCGGGCGTCGAGGAGGTCTTCTTGCACGTCGATGACTTCGCGTGGCCCCAGGTCGCGTTGGTTGATCTCGATTTGGCTGGCCCGGCGTTCGTTGATCTCCACGGCGCGTTCTTGGAGTTGCAGGATGAAGCGGGCTTGCTCGATTGCGCGGACCGACCGCCGAACTTCCAGCGCGATGCGGTCGCGTTCGACTTGGTAGTCACGCTTTTCGCGTTCGAGGCGGATGAGTGAGGCGCGGTAATCGGTGTACTCGATCTTGCGGTCTAGGGGGAGGCCCAGGGTGAGGGCGACTTCGTAGTCGCCGTCGCCCAGCTCGAAGTCAAGTCCGCCAACTTCGAGCGAGTCGTCGGTGGGCAGGGTGAAGTCGGCGGTCAGGTCGAGGTCGGGCAGCAGCTGATTCTTGGCGATGAGCACGTCGCGGACGGCGTCTTCGACGGTGTCGCCGACGGTTTGCAAGTCGAGGCGCTGTTCGAGGGCGGTGATGACCGAGGCGTCGGTGTCGAGCAGGACTTCGGGGACTTGGATTTCGACGGGGAGGATTTCGACCGACTGGGTGGTGGGGATGCCGATGCGCAGCTTGAGGTTGTCGATCGCGCGGACGTAGCTTTCCTGTTGGTTGATGAGCGAGTTGCGGGCACGCAGGACGCGCTGCTCGGCCCGCTCGGCTTGGAAA
>CAYPCC010000180.1:0-5963 GCA_964409095.1 uncultured Phycisphaera sp.
CTGAATCGGCCGGGCTTGTAGCCGCGGATTTTCGCTTCTTTGGTTTTGGTGAACAGGTCGCGGATCATGTCGAACACGCCGGTGTAGGTCGCGGGGTTGGAGCGCGGGGTGCGCCCGATGGGCGACTGATCCACTTCGATGATGCGGTCGATGTTGGTGACGCCGGTGAGCTTGTCGTGCTCGCCGGGCTTGACCCGGGAGCTGAGCAGTTCGCGCTTGGCGGCTTTGAGCAGGATCTGATTGACCAGCGTGGATTTGCCGATGCCCGAGACGCCGGTGACGGTCACGATGCCGCCGAGGGGGAACTTCACGTCCACGTTTTTCAGGTTGTTCTGCCGAGCGCCTTTGATCGTCAGGCATTTTTTATGATCGAGCTTTCGGCGTTTCTCGGGCGTGTGGATCTTTTCGTCACCGCGGAGGTAGGCGGCGGTGAGTGAATTTTGATCGTTGAGGAATTGCTTGCGGGGGCCGTGGGCGGTGATGGTCCCGCCGTGCCGACCGGGGCCGGGGCCGACGTCGATGAGATAGTCGGCGGCTCGGATGGTGTCTTCGTCGTGTTCGACGACGAGCACGGTGTTGCCGATGTCGGTGAGGTGGCGGAGGGTTTTGATCAGGCGGTCGTTGTCGCGTTGGTGCAGGCCGATGGTGGGTTCGTCCAGGACGTAGCAGCAGCCGACCAACCCGCTGCCGACCTGAGTGGCGAGGCGGATGCGTTGGGATTCGCCGCCCGAGAGCGTGCCGGTGTTTCGGGAAAGATTCAGATAGCCCAAGCCGACGCTGAGCATGAAGCCCAGCCGGGCACGGATTTCTTTGACGATCGGCTCGGCGATCTGCTGGCCCTCTTTGGTCAACTTCAGGTTCGCAAAAAAGTCGACGGCGTCTTCGATCGTCATCCGTACCACGTCGTCGATGTTGACCCTGGTCTTGTCCGACTTGCCCGAGTGGATAAAGACGTGCAGCGCCTCGGTCCGCAGCCGGGCCCGGCCGCAGGCTTCGCACGGCGACTCCGACAAGTAACTCGACAACCGCTGCTTCACAAACTCGCTGTCGGTCGTCTCGAATCGGCGCTGCAGGTTCGGCAAGACGCCCTCGAAATGCGCGCCGTATTTGATTTCGTCGCGGGCGGTTGTGCCGTCCATCATGATCCGCTGAACCGCCTTGGGCAGCTTCTTCCACGGCGTCTGCGGGCTGACCTCAAACTCTTTGCAGAACTTGCGGATGATGCGGTTGTAAAAAATATTCATCCGCTTGCCGTTCTTCCGCCACGGCTCGATCGCGCCGCCCGCAAGGTCAAGCTCCCCATCGGGCACCACCAACTCGGCATCAAACTCAAACACCGTGCCCAGCCCCGAACAACTCGGACATGCCCCATAAGGCGAGTTGAACGAAAACAGCCGCGGCTCCAAATCTTCCAACGAGCACTCGGGGTGGATCGGGCAAGCGTATTTTTCGCTAAACAGCGTGTCTTCCCAAGTCTCGCCTTCGCCCGCCACGCTGACCACCGCCAACCCCTCGGCCAGCTTCAGCGACAACTCGATCGAGTCCGCTACGCGGGTCCGCACGGGGTTGTTGCCGTCTTCGTCGGTGCCTTCGTGTCGGACGACGATACGGTCCACCACCGCCTCGACGGTGTGTTTTTGGTAGCGCTGGGTCTTGGTGGTAAACGGCGAGCCGGCCTTGGTCTTGGCGATCTCCCGCAGGTCCATCACCTCGCCGTCGACCCGCGCCCGGACGAAGCCCTGCCGCACCATCCCCTCGAAGACTTCTTTGTGGTGGCCCTTCTTACCGCGGATCACCGGGGCGAGCACCATCAGCTTGGTGCCCTCGGGCAAGCCCATGACGTGGTCCACGATCTGCGTCGCCGACTGCGACTCGATCGGCTCGCCACATTCTTTACCCTTCTCCTCGACGTGCCAACACGTCGGCTGCCCGACGCGCGCAAACAACAACCGCAAGTAGTCGTAGATCTCCGTCGTCGTCGCCACCGTCGAGCGCGGGTTGTGCGAGCTGCCCCTCTGCTCGATGGCGATCGTCGGCGGCAGACCTTCGACGGATTCGACGTCGGGCTTCTGGAGTTGGTCGAGGAACTGCCGGGCGTAGGCCGACATGGATTCCATGTACTTGCGCTGCCCCTCGGCGTAGATCGTGTCAAACGCCAAGGTCGATTTCCCGCTGCCCGACAACCCGGTGATGACCACAAGTTGGTCGCGGGGGATATCGAGGTCGATGCCCTTGAGGTTGTGTTCCCGAGCGCCGCGTATTTTGATTTCGGTAAGTGCCATGCGGGCAGATTGTAGGGAGAGAGTGGACGGCAAGCCGTCCTAAAAAAAACGCAGGCGAATCAATCGCCTGCGGTGCATCAATTAAGGGATAAGTCGAAGGATCACAGCGTCGCGGAGGTGAACGGCAGCAGGCCCATGTAGCGGGCACGCTTGATGGCTTGGGCGACGAGGCGTTGTTCGCGGGCGGTGAGGCCGGTCTTCTTACGGCCCTGGATCTTGCCGTTGGGCGTCATGTAGCGACGCAGGTCTTCGCTGTTTTTGTAATCGACGAACGCCGTGTCGTTGCTGGAGGTGAAGACGACTTTGGCGGGCGGGGTGGTGGTGAAGGCTTGGAACTGGGTCATGGGGATGCAACTCCGTCTTGGGTTGGGGGAGGCCGATCACGCGGACGGGCCGACGGGACGATCGACGCGGAACGATTCCGCCGCCGATTTTCGAGTCATATAGTGTAACAACGCCCGCCCCGCCGTCAAAATCACCGGGTGCTCGCTGGCATTTTGGACTCGGTTGACTCACCGCCAGCCCAGCGGCGCTCGGTCCGCCCGGCTAAGCCGCCAGCGAACGCCCGCCGCCGGGGTCGTGCCGATTATCTCACGGTACACCGGCAAAAACGGCCGCTCGGTATTCGTATGCCCCGCCAAAATCACCGTCTTGCCCCGCTGCTGAAGGTCCAGCACCTGGTGGTGCTGCATCTCGCCGGTGACGTAAGCATCGGCCTCCACTTGTTCAAACAGCGAACCGCCCGCCCCGACGCAGACCGCGATCGTGCGGACCTTAGTCTTCTTGGTCTCGGGCGTGCATTTGACCGCCTCTACACCGAGCCGCTGCTTGACCCGTTGGGCAAGCGTTTCAGCCAGGATCGGCCGATCCAGTTTCAACACCCGACCCGCGCCCGGGGCGGTCACGTATTGCGGCTCGGCCGTCCGCTCCGCTTCGAGTTTGAACACATCAATCGCCGGTTCCTCGTACGGATGCGCGGCCCGCAACGCCGCCAACGCCGACGTTAATTGATGACCCGCGCAGATCATTTCGATGCGGAGTTCTTCGACCCATGCGAGTTCGCCGACTTTGCCCACCGCGGGCTTCGCCCCCTCGATCGGCCGGAACGTGCCGACGCCTGGCGCGTTGAACGAACACTGCCGGTAGTTGCCGATCCACCCCGCCCCGCCGCGGTCCATCGCTTCCCGCACCGCGTCCGCCTGCTCGCCCGGCACAAACGTCACGATCTTGTATTCATCCCGATCCGTCGCCGCCGCCCTCGGCACGATCGGTACCGTCGGGCCTTTGCCTAGCCCCGCACACAACCAATCGTTCATCCCCCCGCGCACCGCATCCAGCGCCGTGTGCGGCGAGTACACCGCCACGCGATGCCGCACCGCCGCGATCAACGCCCGCTCTTTCCACGCCCCCGCAAGCCCATCCTTCCCCTCGACCAGATGCGTCACCGGGTGAAAGATCGGCGGGTGATACGCCACCACCAACTCACACCGCCGCGACACCGCCTCGGCCACCACCGCCTCGGTCAGATCGATGCACAGCAGCGCCGACTTGATCTGCCGGCTTTCCGACCCCACCTGCAACCCCACCTTATCCCAAGGCTCGGCCAACCCTTCGGGGGCCACCTCCCGAAGCCCCGCCAACACTTTGCTGAGTTTCATCGCCATCCCCAAAAGATATCGCCCCGCCGCAGCCGCCGCTTCAAGTTTACCCCGGCCCCGGCCGATAACTCATCTATGTCCAACGCTCCCCGCACCGCCGCCGACATCCTCGCCGACCTCCAAGCCCTCGACCGGGAGAACGATCGGCTGGAGTTGCAACTCGCCGTCATCCGCCAAAACCTCAAAGCCGCCGAGGCCCGGCTAGACGCCCCGGCCAACATGAACCCCTACCTCGACCGGGCCGCGCAGCAGCTTCGTCGAGCCGGTTGATTGCACTTCGACCAAACCAACGACTTCACCCCACCGCCGCGGCGGGTTTGTTCAGCACGCGGTTGAGGTTGCGCATCGCTTGGCGGATGCGTTGTTCGTTTTCGACCAGCGCAAGGCGGACGTAGCCTTCGCCGCGGGGGCCGAAGGCGGCACCGGGGGTCATGGCGACCTCGGCCTGCTCGACCATCTGCACGCAGAACTCATCGCTCGACCCGTTGTACGCCGCCAAGTGTTCCGGGTTGACCTTGGCCCAGAGGAACATGGACGCCTTGGGCGAGTCAACTTCCCAGCCGAGCTTGCGCAGGTCTTTCACGAGGATGTCGCGGCGGGCGGCGTACTTGAGGTTTTGCTGCTCGATGTGGGCGTCGCCTTCACGCATGGCGATGATCGCGGCGATCTGCACCGCCTGGAAGATGCCGTAGTCGTAGTAGCCTTTCACCGTGGCGAGGCCGTCGATCATTTTGGCGTTGCCGCAGCAGAAGCCGATGCGCCAGCCGGCCATGTTGTAGGGCTTGCTGAGCGTGGTGAACTCGACGCCGTAGTCCTTGGCGCCCTGGGCCTGCAAGAACGACGGGGCTTTGTAGCCGTCGAAGCAGGTTTCGCCGTAGGCGAAGTCGTTGATGACCATCACATGGTGTCGACGGCAGAGGTCAACGACCTTGGGGAAGAAGTCGTCGTCGACCGTCATGGCCGTGGGGTTGTGCGGATAGCAAAGAATCACCAGCTTGGGCTGGGGCTGCATCGAGTCGAGCACGTGGTCGATGCGATCGAGGAACGCATCGTCGTTGCCCAGCGGCACGCTGATGGTGGACGCGCCCGCCAACACCACGGCGGTGGTGTGGATCTGGAACGCGGGGTCGGCGACCACGGCCGTGTCCCCCGGGCCAAGCAACGCCAGCATCAGGTGGCTAAAGCCCTCTTTGCTGCCGATGGTGGCGATGACTTCCTTGTCGGGGTCGAGGTCGACGCCCCACTTTCGTTTGTACTTGATCGCCATGTCGCGGCGGAGGTTGTAGACACCCTTGCTCACCGAATATCGGCTGTTACGTGGGTCTTCGACCGCTTCACGCAGCTTTTCCACCACCGCGTCCGGCGGCGCATCCGACGGGTTGCCCATGTTCATGTCGATCACGTCCGCCCCGGCCTTCCGACGATCGTAAATCATCTGTTTGAGGCGGCCCAAAACGTAAGGGGGCAGGCGTTCGATGCGGTTGGCGTAGTTGATTTCCACGATGTTCTCTAGGAGGAAGCCGCCCGCGAGGGGCGACGGGTTAGGTTCAAGGTTCAAGAGTCACAAATTAAATCGAATCATGGAGCCTCAAGCAACGCCTCACGCTGGGCGTCCCAGAGGTTTTTCAGCGTCGGGTCCAGCACGATCAACTCCGCGCCGCTGATCAGCTCTCGGGCGAGCTGCTGCATCAGCACCCGCTCGGCCCGACCGCGGACGGCCCGCTCGAGCTCTTCTCTTACATCGTCGAATTGTATCCCCGAGCCCGCGATTTTTTCTTCGAGCTTAAGTAGTGCAAATCCGCCGTCGATCGCCACCGGCGGACTGACCTCACCGACCGCCAATTCCTCGATCGCCCGCCGCATCGACGCGGGGTAGCTGGCGTCTTCGGCGCGGATGGGCGAGAGCAGCCCGCCCTGGGCGGCGCTGGCGTCGGTGGATTCGAGGGCCGCGAGTTCGCCGAACGGCTCGCCGCCCTCGACCGCCCGCTTACGCAAGTCCAGGGCGTCGCGCAGCGACTCGGCG
>CAYPCC010000181.1:0-5953 GCA_964409095.1 uncultured Phycisphaera sp.
GAAGGTTTGGAAGTCGGCGGGGACAGGGGTGATGGCGATGCGCGGGGCATTGCTGGGGGCGGGTTGCTGGCTGCGGAGCTTGGCTTTGGCGGCGAGCAGGGCGCGGACGAAGGCGGGTTGGGTGGTGGTGGTGCTGGACCCGCGGATGCAATCCGCAGGCTTTAGGGCGTGGGCGTGGTGGCCGTGGGCGTCGGCCAGGTCGCTGAGGGCGAGCGATTGGAGTTGCAGCCAAGCGAACGCGGCGTGAAGCGGGGCGGTGAGGTCGAAGGAATCTTCATCGCGGACCGGACGCTGCGGCGTGGAAACAACGTCGGGTGAAGGCGAGAATTTGCCACGCTGGAACCGGGGCTGGGGGCGGTGGTAGCCCGAGTGGTTGGGGGCTTGGTCGGGGTCGGGATTGGTGGACGGGTTGTTTTGCGGCCCTTTGGATTTGAGCAGACGGGTGCCTTTGACGTGGAGGTGGGTGGCGTAGTCGCCGGAGCCGAGCATGACGAGGGGGGTGGGCATGGTGGGGGTCGCTTTCTTCGGGGCGGGGAGCCGGGTCGGGTTGACGGTGCGGAGACGGAGGACGACGGATCACGTGGGCTGAGGCCCGCATGCCCGAGGCATACCCATGGTTTGGGGTAGGCCTTGAACCACACCCCAACATGTTGGGGCGGGCGGATCGTGGGTCGTTTTAGTCTTCGACGGTCGGGGGTCGGCTCCTTGAGGAAGAAACTGAAAATCTGTTCGGTAGACGTTAACCGAACGGTCCCCTCACGTCAAGGATCGATCCAAAAGATTTAAAATGCGGGAGTTAGACGGTTTGTTTGGTTAATGAGCGGTTATACATCGGGTTGGCGTTTATGGGACCTTGCGGATATCGCACGGCGGCGGCGGGGGCGTTATCTTGGAGGGATGCTTGAGAAGATTGATGAATTGACGGCGGAGGCCACGGCCGACCTCGACGCGGTCGCGGATGCGGCGGGGTTAGAGGCATTCCGCATCAAGTATCTGGGCTCGAAAGGCGCGGTCAAGGCCCTCATGGGGCTGGTCAAAGACGTGGCCAAGGAAGACAAGCGGGCGTTTGGCCAACGCGCCAACGCAGCGCGGGCGGCGGTGGAAGAAGCGTTTACGGCCAAAGGCGAGTCGCTGGGCGCAGGTGCAAGCGCAGGCGGGGCGAAGCCGAAGGCGGCGGGCGGCAAGGGCGGGAATCTGATCGACGTGACCCAGCCCGCGGCGGGGCCGGTGCGGGGCCGACGGCACATTATCGCCCAAACCATCGAAGAACTGGTCGAGGTGTTTGGGCGGATGGGGTTTGAGTCGCAGACGGGGCCGGAGGTGGAGGATGATTACCACAACTTTGTCGCGCTGAACATCCCCGAGACGCACCCGGCCCGCGACCCGCTGGATAATTTTTATCTGGCGACGGCGGGGAAGAACGCTAAGCCGCAAGCGGCTACCCAACGCGCAGCGGAAAATTCCGGGGGCGGGGGGGCGTTGATGCGGTCGCAGACGTCGACGGTGCAGATCCGGGTGATGGAGAACGTGAAGCCGCCGGTGCGGATCATTTCGACCGGCCGGGTCTATCGGCCCGACGAGCACGACGCGACGCACAGCTCCATGTTCCACCAGATCGAAGGCCTTTACGTCGATAAAAACGTGAGCATGGTCGACCTCAAGACCACGCTGATCCAGTTCGCCAAGGCGTACTGGGGCGAAGACGCGGAAGTGAAACTGGTGCCCAGCTATTTCCCGTTCACCGAGCCGTCGGCGGAACTGTACGTGAAGATCGACCTGGGCAAAGGCTTGGAGTGGATGGAGGTCGGCGGCTGCGGCATGGTCGACCCGGCCGTCTTCGAGGCGGTCGGCTACGACCCCGAGGAATGGACCGGCTTCGCGTTTGGTTTGGGCATCGAACGCTTGGCGATGCGCAAGCACCAGATCGCGGATATCCGCTGGCTGTACGAGGGTGATGTGCGGTTTTTGCGGCAGTTTTAGCCGGCAAGGCATCAGGGTTTTTTATGAAAGACGACGACTTTCGGGATTGGCGGCGTGACGAGGAACTGCCCCGCGAACCGGGGGCGCAGCCGGGGGATTCGCGGGCTGAGTCGGAGGCCTCGCCTTTGCCCTCCCAGACACCGCCGCCTTCACGATCGGTTGCTTCCGGGGGCCGGGGCCAGGGCCAGGGGAGTCGGCCGGGGCCGGGGCCAGGGGGGGTGAGGGCGCAGCCGGTGGCGTGTCCGAATTGCCATTACAACCTGACGGGGTCGACGATCGGGATGGCCTGCCCGGAGTGCGGGATGATTGTGGGGTCGGGGTTGCTGGGGGCGCAGGGGATGCCGACGTCGGGCAAGGCGGTGGCGTCGCTGGTGCTGGGGATTCTTTCGATTGTGGGGTGTTGTATGGGGGGGTTGCCCGGCGTGGTGTGCGGGGGGTTGGCGGTGATTTTTTCGCGGGGCGTGAAGACGCAGATCCTGCGGGGCGAGGTACATCCATCCTCCCAAGGCATGGCGGTGGCGGGGTTCGTCTGCGGGTTGATCGGCTTGATCTTGGGTGCGTTGTTTTTGGCGGTGATTTTGTTGGAGCTTTGAGCGAGGGGGTTAGCGCTGACCGAGGGGGTTAAGCGGAGTCTGGGGTGATGGACAGGTGCGTGCCGTGTTGGTCGTGGCGAATGTTTGTCGTTTGCATTGTGCCGACGAAGCGCAGCGTTGAGCCGCGGTCGGCGTCGTTTTGGTGCGATGCGGTGAGCGGGGGGAGGGTGTCGAGTTGGGTTTGGAAGAAGGTGCGTAGGCTCAGGCCCAGGCCGTGGTCGAGGGATTTGATGGCTAGGCCGTCGACGTCGTGTGGATTGACGACGCGGAGCGTGGCGTCGAGATTTCGTTGTTGCAGCGCGTGGACGAACGCTCGCTTCTGGGCGGTCGGGGCGATGAGGTCGTCGGGGGCGTGGATGCCGCGGAACACGGCGGGGCGCTGGGCGTCGGCGAAGCTGGTGGCGAGATGGTCGGGGTGGGCGAGGTCGCGCAGCGCGTGGGCGTCGTCGTGGTAGGAGTTGGGCTGGCCGGGGGCGTGGGTCCAGGCGGATTCGACGAAGTAGGCGAAGCGGAAGGTGGGGGAGTGGTTCTCGAAGAAGTCGGGGCCGACGTTGGCGGTCCGGCTGTCGATGTAGCGCGGCGGCGGGTCGGCGTAGCCGGAGTTGTCGAGCACGGCCCGCAGGGTATGGGGCGCGATTTTATTGACGAGTCCCGCGAGGTAGCCGCCGTGGGAACTGCCTAGGGCGATGACGTTGGCGGGGTCGTAGGCGTGGCGTTGGCGGAGGTCGTGGAGGGCGGCGAGGTGGTCGAGGGCTTGGGGCAGGCCGAGGTTGATCGGGCCATCCGGGCAGCGGAGGCCGCAGGTGAGGATAAGGGTGTCGGGAGATTCGCCGCGGGCTTGGGCGGCGGCGTTGCGTTCGGTGTGAGCGTGGTTGAGTTGGCCCAGCAACTGCATGAGGTCGGGCGTGTCGGGAGGCTGGGGCCAGGGGATGTTGTGTTGCAGGCAGAGTTGGCCGAGGCGGATGACGTCGGGCTGGGTAAAGAGGCGGGCCGCGCCTTGGTTGGGGCGATTGAAGCTGCCGTGGTAGCGGACGGTGAGGCAGGCCATGCCGAAGCGTTCGGCGACCCAGTGGCGAAAGGCGTGGAGATAGCCGTCGTCGTTGTCTTGCCCGAAGCCGGGGATCAGGACAAGCAACCCCGGCCGCGCCCGACCGGCCGCGTCGCCCGAAGATGAAGCGTTTGTCGTCGCCTCCGCTTTGTCGGGCCAGGCCACGTCGTAGCGCAGCGGGGCCGAGCGATCGAGGCCCAGCTCAACGTCCGGCGGGGCGGGGCAGTGGTGGGTGTGATGGGTGGGCACGCCGCTAGCGTAACCCACGCCCCGTGAAGGTGGGCCGGTACCGCGTAAAGTTCAGGCTGACGGCCGACGGGCTTTTTCCAACAGCCGGTTGAGCTCGCCCAATTCATGATCCGAGAGGTGGCCCAGCTGCCGCTCGTGCAATTCACGGATCGGCTTGTCGAGCTTGCGCAGCACCGTCAAGCCCGCCGCCGTGATGCTGACGATCACGACCCGCCGATCCACCTCGTCGCGGGTGCGTTCAGCCAAGCCCGCCTGAATCAAGCGGTCCACCAGCCGCGTGATGTCGGGCACTCGCGTGACCAAACGCTCAGCCACTTCCAAGCTCGGCAACCCCGTCGCCCCCTCGGTCTTCTGGGCCCCGCGCAGAATCCGCAGCACGTTGTAGGTCGATTCCGAGAGCTTGTGCGCTTTGAACAGCTGGTTGAAGTCGCCGCACAACGCCCCGGCCGTCCGCACGAGATTCAGATACGCCTCTTCCGCCGGGCAGTCGAACGGCTGCTGCTTCTTGAGTTCTTCTTGCAGGCTCGGGGGCGTCATCGGGCGGTCTCGGGCGGTTTCGTGGCGGTCATCTAGGCGCAGGGGCGTGGATGATGATGCGTGTTTCAACAGATATTCTAGGCGATGAGCCGTCATGTTGCAGCAACAACGTCGTGAGATGCGTTATGGTTGTGTCGATCGCGTTGCCGTGGTGCGCGGCGACGCCCGTTTCAGTCCCCTCTCCGGACGAGTCCACCCTTGGCCCAACCCCTCATGCAATCCGACCTGCCGCTGCCGAACCATCGGCAAGGCAAAGTCCGCGACGTCTATGACGCCCACACCCTCGGCGGCCAACCCGTCACGCTGCTCATCGCCTCGGACCGCCTCTCGGCGTTCGACGTGGTCATGCCCACCGGCATCCCCGATAAGGGCCGGGTGCTCACGCAGCTCTCCGCCTTCTGGTTCGACATGATCGGCCGGCAACTCGGCGATCGGCTGTCGCACCACCTCATCTCCACCGACGCGCACGACATCGCCGGGCTCGACGAGGCGCAGCGGCAAGCGCTGGAAGGCCGGGTCATGCTCGGCCGACGCTGCAAAGTCGTCCCGATCGAATGCGTCGCCCGCGGCTACCTCGCGGGCAGTGGCTGGAAGGAATACCAACAATCGCAAAGCGTCTGCGGCGTCGAGTTGCCCGCCGGGCTTCGGCAATGCGAAAAGCTGCCCACGCCGATCTTCACCCCCGCGACCAAAGCCGCCCAAGGGCACGATGAGAACGTCAGTTTCGAGCGCGCCGCCCAGCTCGTCGGTGTCGAACTCATGACCACGCTGCGCGACCTCACGCTTGCGATTTACCAACTCGGCCACGACTACGCGGCGCAGCACGGCATCATCCTCGCCGACACCAAGTTCGAGTTCGGCCTCCCCGTCGATGACCAAACTCAACAGCCCATTCTTATCGACGAAGCCATGACGCCCGACAGCTCACGCTTCTGGCCGGCCGACGACTACGAAGTCGGCCGCGACCAATCGAGCTTCGACAAACAGTACGTCCGCAACCACCTGCAGTCGCTCGTCGATGCGGGCCAGTGGAACAAAGAGCCGCCGGGCCCCGCGTTGCCCGACGAGGTCGTGAAGCGCACCGCCGACAAGTATCGCCAAGCATATGAAGTCTTGACCGGACACACATTGGAGTATTAAACTTAGCGGCGGTTTGTGCGATCAGAATATTTTTTCGATAACATGAGCTTGGTTCCTTGCGGAACGCCATCCCTTCTCGTCATACGATTTCGATCAGTGGTAACGACTGATCCCTCCGGACCCACGCAGCGCCACGCGTGGGTTCTTTTATGTTTTGAATGCGGGTTCTGCACGCCGTTTCGTGGCCCAGCGAGGCCCCCGTCGCGGGAGTTTACGATTCACCCTGATCGCCGTATGCTGATGCTGGGTTTCCCGCACCCACGACCAAGCCCCCAAGACGCCGGGCTTGGGTTTGCCGGTCATTCTGCCGGTCGTCAGGTCCTTCACCACGGGGTGTAGCTCAGCTTGGTAGAGCGCTACGTTCGGGACGTAGAGGCCGCAGGTTCAAATCCTGTCACCCCGATTG
>CAYPCC010000182.1:0-5903 GCA_964409095.1 uncultured Phycisphaera sp.
ATGTCCTGGTGGACTTCGGTGGAGCCGGGGACGACGAAGTTTTTGATCTTGACGGTGTTGCCGTGGAGGATGTTGGCGGCCATGATCATGTCGGTGATTTTGCCGCCGGTGCATGAGCCGAGGTAGGCCTGATCGAGTTGGACGTGGGAGCAGTTGCGGGCGGTGTCTTTGTTGTCGGGGCTGTGGGGCTTGGCGACCATGGGTTCCATGAGGGCCAGGTCCCACTCGTGTTCGAAGACGTAGCGGGCGCCGGGGTCGTCGGTGTAGACTTCCCAGCCGGAGCTGTCGGCGTAGGGGATGTCGGGGTGGCGGGGGCCGGGGCCGTTTTGGTGGCTGCCGGGTTTGCGGTTGGAGCGTGCGTTGACGTAGTCGAGGGTTTTTTGGTCGACGTCGCAGACGCCATTTTTGCCGCCGGCCTCGATAGCCATGTTGGTGAGGGTCATGCGGTCTTCGAGGGTGAGTGACGCGATGCCTTCGCCGGCGAAGTACATGGTTTTGTAGGTAGCGCCGGCGACGCCGATCTCGCCGATGACGGCGAGGATGAGGTCTTTGGCGGTGAGGTAGGGGGGGATTTGGCCGTGGAAGGTGAACTTCATGGTCGGCGGGGTTTTGAGCCAGGTTTTGCCGGTGCCCATGGCGAAGGCGGCGTCGGTGTTGCCGACGCCCGAGGCGAATTGGCCGAACGCGCCGGCGGTGCAGGTGTGGGAGTCGGTGCCGAGGAGTATTTCGCCGGGCCGGCAGTGGCCTTCTTCGGGGAGGGCTTTGTGGCAGACGCCTTTGTAGGAGGTTTTGGTGGGGTCGCGGTAGGGGTTGGGCATGCCGCTGGCTTCGTCGGTGTCGAGGAAGTCGGGGTCGTAATAGTACTGGATGCCCTGCTCGGCAACGAAGTCGCGGAGGATCTGGATGTTGCGGTGGCACTTGCCGTCGGCGGTAAAGATGTAGTGGTCGGGGATGATGGGGATGCGCGAGGTGTCCCAGACTTTGGCGGATTTGCCGAACTCTTTTTTGAAGATACCGATCGTGCCGGGGCCGCAAACGTCGTGGGTCATAAGCACATCGACGTCGACCCAGACGTTTTCGCCGGGGGTGACTTCGGATTTGCCGGCGTGGCTGGCAAAGATTTTTTCGGTGATGGTCATCGGGCGTGGCATAGCAAAGTCTCCGCGGCGCGGCCGATCGGCCGACGCCTGGTTGTCGGGATTCAGCAGTATAGCCGATGGCACAAGCGATTTACGCCGACGGCCTACCAATGGCCGCGGGGACAGGTCTCGCCAGCGAGGCGGGTCTTGGCGTGGAGGTTGCATTTACAGGCCGAGCAAATGCTCAGCGGCGTGAGCACATGAAGCCGACCCGCCGCGGGGATGCCCAGCCGTTTGGTCCGCGTCGCGGCGGGGCAGGCGGCGCAGGTTTTACGGCGGTCATTCAGCATCGCAGCGGGCACCGGCTCGAGGTCCAGCGCCGCTTTGGACAGCCCCGCCACCCCCCGGCCCAGCAGGCTGCTGCGAGCCGCGTCCCAGGTCGAGCGGAGGTTGGTCAGAAGCGTCGTCACATGCAGATTATCGGATAGGCCCGCCGGGGAGCATGAAGCCGACGCGGTAAACTGAACGTATGCCCAAGGCGATGGACAAGCGTGACCCTAAACTGCGGCAGGCGATGGCCGAGATCGCCTTGGCCCTCCCCGGCGTGTTCGAGGCGACGCAATGGGGCGGCTGGGTCTACAAAGTCGTCGGCCGCGACGGCACGAAAAAAACCTCTTCCAAAACCGGCGGAGCGAAAATGCTCTGCTACGTCGTCGATGGCAAAAACCTCGGCTGGCATTGCCAGTTCAAACTCCCCGGCACGAGCGAAAATGGTCGGGCCCACGACGTACAGAAAACCGCGTGGGTCGAGGTCCACCCCTGGAAAACGCTCGGCCCATCCGGATGGGTCGTCGCCCGGCCGCGGACCCCCGCGCAGCTCAAACAACTCGCCGCCCTGCTCGCCGAGAGCCGAGCGATCTTGCCGAGCTATGAAGACCCCGGCGAGGCCTCTAAAACCGATATCGAGCATCCGGCCAAAGCCAATCAAACCAAGGCTTCACGCGCACCCTCCGCGGCCAGTTCCAACGTCGCCCGGCGTCTGGACGCGGTGATGCGTGAGGCCCGCGAGCTCGGCTGGGCACACGCCGACCCCGATGCTGAGGCGTTCGACGGCTGATCCCCGGAAGCCAGAATGCCCACCGGCTGGTCGGGGGTGGTGGGCCTTGGCTCGTCATGCTCAAGCATGACCTACAGGAGATTTCGTGGGTGTGGCCATGATTTACATCAGCCCGGCGGCCTTCATCTCCGCCAGCAACAATCGGGCGGCGTCGCCGCGGTGGGAGAGGGCGTTTTTCTGTTCGGGGGTCAGCTGGGCGGCGGTCTTCCCGGCGTAGTCGCTGCCGCCGGGCAAGACGAACAGCGGGTCGTAGCCGAAGCCGCCGTCGCCCCGGCCGCGCTCGGGGAACCGTTCGTCGTCGGCTTCCACGGGCAGCAGGATTCGGCCCTCGAGCGTGCCGCGGACCATGAGCTGAACAAAATCGTCGCCGGGGCGGGCAAGTTTTTGGTACGCCGGGTTGAGGTCGAGTTGCGGGGCGGGGATCACCAGGCACATCGCGCAGACGTAGCGGGCGGTGCGTTGGTCGGCCGGGACGCCCGCGAGTTGGTGCATCAGCTTGGCGTTGTTGGCCGGGTCGACTTTGGCGCGTGGCCCGCGCACGCCGGAGTAGCGGGCGCTGATCACGCCCGGCGCGCCGCCGAGGTGATCGACCTCGATGCCGCTGTCGTCGGCGAGGCAGATGCGGTCGGTGAACTTGGCGTAGTGCCGGGCCTTGAGCGCGGCGTTGCCCTCGAAGGTGTCTTGGTCTTCGACGGGGTCGGTGATGCCGTCGTGGTACTCGTTTTTAATCGTGTCGAGCAGCGTCCAGGCGATCGCGTCGTTTTCGACTTCGTCGTCAAACACCGCCCGGATTTCTTCGAGCTTGTGCGGGTTGGTGGTGGCGAGAACGATTTGCATAACGTGTCGGGCAGTGGGCAAGGGGGGTGGGGCAGTAGGCTTTATTGACGCAGTGATTTACGCAACGCAGTCAGCAATCTTCCTACGGACTGCAGCAGCGACCTGGCGTGCTCGGCATTGTCAGGCGAGAGATAGCCGACTCGGCCGGCGATGATGAGCTGGGTTTCGACTTCGCGGAGAGAACCGTTGGCGATGGAAAGATGACGCAGATCTTCCTTACGGGTATTACGCCCGCACCCTTCAGCGATGTTGGACGGGACAGAAACCACGGCGCGGCGAATCTGCGAAGTTAACGCAAACTTCTCGTCATCAGGAAACACTTTGGCCAGCTTATAAATTTCTTCGACCAACTCAATCGATAGCTGCCAGACTTCAAGGTCACGGTACGATCGAATCGGAGTTCGCTTCGCCTGTTCCATCAGCTATCCACTCCATGCCCCACGGCCCCAACCCCACTGCCCCGCTTACTGCGACCACCACGCCAAATCGATCTCGGGGAAGATCACGTCGTGGATGTCGGCGTCGGCGATCTCGTGCTTTTCGACTTCCGTGAGGCCGCCGAGGTATTTCGAGTCGGCGGCGACTTTCTCGGCGATGTCGGTGAGGTTCTCAAACCGGGCGACGTGCTGCATGAACCGCTTGATGCCGTAGTCCACCGCTTGGCCGCGACGGATCACAAACGGCCAGTCCGAGGCTTGCAACAACAACAACTCCCGGCCCGCTTTTTCGAGCAGCTCTTTCACCTGGGGCTTGTTTTTCCAGCCGAGTTCGTGCAACAGCCGGAGCATCGTGCCTTCGCAGCGGAACTCGATCTCCCACATCCAGTTGATCTGCTCGTTGGTCCAGACGCGGTGGTCGCCTTCTTCGCCCCACGAGCCTTCGGGCATCGTGACCACTTTGTCGACGAAGATGCTGTCGAGGTGTTCTTGGGTGGTTTGCAGATCGACCTCGGGGTCGGCGTTGAGTTGCAGCATGACGTCGCGGAGGAACTGCGGGCCCTCAAACCACCAGTGGCCAAAGAGCTCGGCGTCGAAGGTGCAGCAGACCATGCCCTTGCGGCCGGTCTTGGCTTTGTGGGCGCGGAGTCGGTCTTTGATGGCGTTGACGAAGTGCTGGGCGTGTTCGTGGATTTTGCCGGGGATGTTTTCGGGGTAGTAGAGGTGCTTGTCGCCCAGGTCGGTTTTGGCCCCGGTGATTTTCCAGTAGCGGAGGCCGCGTCGGGGGCCCCACTGTTTGTGGAACTCGAGGTAGGTGCCGTCGGCGGGGTAGCCGATGCTGCCGGACCAGACTTTTTCGCAGACTTCATTATCTCGACCAAAGGCGAAAGCGCGGGCCAAGCCGTGGCCGTCGGAGTTGACGCCGTGGGGTTCGTTGACCGAGCGCCAGCCGCGGCCCGGGAAGTTGGTCGCCTCGTCCCAGCCGACTTTGTACCAGAGGCCGTCGTTGTAGACTTGTTCGGATTTGCTTTGCTCGATGAGGTGCGACTCGACGAAGAAGTGGTTGATGCCTTCGTCGGCGACGAGGTGCTCGATGCCGCAGCGGACCCGGCCGTCGCCGTAGGGGATCGGGGGGTGCCAGGTGCCGCTGGGCCGGTAGGCGCACTCGGGCAGCCACATGCCGGTGGGCTTGAAGCCCAGGATGCGTTGGCTGGTGGCGACGCCGGCGCGGATCTGGGCGCGGATGGCTTCGTCGGTGAGCAAGAGCGGCATGTAGCCGTGGGTCGCGTTGGAGGTGATGATTTCGATGAGGCCGCGGTGGGCCATGTCGGCGAAGGCTTTGGGGATGTCTTGGCCCAGATCGTTGAACTGGGCGGCGAGCTTGGTGAAGATCTTCTCCCACTCGGTGGCGAGGTAGGCCAGGTGGCCGTTGTTCATCTTCTCGAACTCGGCCCGGTCGTCGCGGGCTTTTTGGGCGCGGTCGTTGAGGTAGTGCTCGAAGCCGCGCTTGAAGTGCGGGTGGGCGAGTTGTTCGAGGAGCACCGGCGTCAGGCCCATGGTCAGCTTCGGCGTGGCGTTGAAAAACACACACTCGTCGAGCATCGACAAGATGGGCAGGTAGGTCTCGGCGGCGGCTTCGTAGAGCCAGTCTTCCCCGTGCGGCCAGGTGCCGTGGCGCAGGACGTAGGGCAGGTGGCCGTGGAGGACCAGACAGAACGAGCCGAGGGATTCAGACATGGTGGGCAATGGTAACTCTTTTGCGGTCGGCAAGGGCGAGCAAATCGCTAGAATCCCCCGATGACTTCAGATTCGAAATCCGTCGCCACCGCCTCACCCGCCGACCACGATCTGGTCGGCAAGCGTTTGCACTTCGTGGGCATCGGCGGCAGCGGGATGTCGGGCCTCGCCAAGCTCACCGCCCAGCGGGGCGCGGTGGTCAGCGGCTCGGATCGCCCCTCGGCCACCGGCGAGGTGTCGCCCGCGGTGGCGGCGCTGCGGTCGGCGGGGATCGGCGTCGTGTTGGAGCAGGTCGCCGGGAGCGTGCCGGGCGCGTGTGACACGCTGGTGATCTCCGCGGCGATCCCGCCCGACCACGCCGAGGTCGTCGAGGCCCGCCGCCGCGGGATCGAGGTCGTCAAATACGCCGCGGTGCTCGGCCGACTCATGGCCAACCCGCAAACCCTCGGCGTCGCCATCGCCGGGACCCACGGCAAGTCGTCCACCACCGCCATCCTCTGCCACATCCTGCTTCAGGCCAACCTCGACCCCTCGTTCATTCTGGGGGCCCACTGCGAACAGATCGGCGGCGGGTCGCGGGCCGGGGGATTGGGCCGTGGGCCGTGGGGGCGGGGCAGTGGGGTAAAACAGCCCGGCTCCCCCCCAACTTCCCCACCATCGCTTACCCCCCCTTAGGGCTTCTGCTTGCCTTTTCAC
>CAYPCC010000183.1:0-5900 GCA_964409095.1 uncultured Phycisphaera sp.
GCCTGGTCGTTGAGGCCGAGGTTCAGGACGGTGTCCATCATGCCGGGCATGGATTGAGCGGCCCCCGAGCGGACCGACACGAGCAGCGGGTCGGTGTTGGAGCCGAACTTCTTGCCGTTTTCTTTTTCGAGGGTTTTGACGGCGGTGTGGACTTGGTCCATGAGGCCCTTGGGCAGCTTGCGGCCTTGCTTGTAGTACTGGTCGCAGCACTCGGTGGTGCAGGTGAAGCCCGCGGGGACCGGCAGGCCGATGCTGGTCATGTCGGCGAGGTTTGCGCCTTTGCCGCCGAGCAGTTCGCGTTGCGTGGCGTTGCCGTCGGTTTTGATTTTACCGAAGTAGTAAACCATCTTGACGGGTTTGGCGGTGGATGAGCGGGTGGTCTTTTTCTTGGCCATTGCGATGCAACTCCGGGGGTCGGGGGTGCCGAAAGATTTCGGGCGTGGTTTGGGGCGCAAACGCCGACCGGCGGCGTTCGTCGCGGAAAGATCGGTGATTCTAGGGGTTTTGCGTCGCGCGTCAAAACCGGACATGCCATGCCCGTTGACCGGCGGGGTGATGCCCCGGCTGCGGCTTGGCGGCGGACCGCGTGCGGCGGAGTCGGGGCTTGGTTGAGGGCGCGTGTAGCTGGGCCTCAGCGTGACTCGAAGTGGATGACTTGGTTGCGGAAGTGGGGGCGGATTTCTTCGAACGTAAAAAACATCAAGCCGTCCATCGGGTCCATGACCCAGACGCCCCGAGAGGTGATCCGGCTGATGACGACCATGTGGCGACGCGTGGCCTCGTATTGCAACGCCGTCAATACGGGCACCGGCAAAGAGGCGAGGTCTTCAAACGACGGCTCGGTCAGGAAGGGCCGGAGTTTACCGCCGCGTAGCCGTTGTTCCAGGCCGTTGAGGGCGCGGATCATCGTGGCCCCCGTGCCGGGCCGGGTCTGGGTCAGCGCGGCCATCTGCCTCTCGGTCGAAGTGACGCCCAGCAGATTCAGCGCCGTCGCGCACGCCGCGGGCACGCAGGAGTAGTCCTGACTCTGGCGGATATCGTGAGGATTGTTGGCTTGACCCATCACGGCGGTGGGCGTGGTCTGGAGCATCCACATCCCGCCGTTCACAAAAAAGATCGCCCCGAACATCATCGCCCACGCGATCACGATGCGCTGCCGTGGCAACTGCGACCGGGCCCAGCCCACCCCGAGAATCAACATGAACAACGGCACCCCCCCGATGCCTTCGATCCAACTCAGCAGCCACACCGGGATCACCTCGACCGCGGTCGCGGGGTGGCGGATCAGCCAACCCCAGCCAAACATCGACACCACGCCCAGCCCGATCGTCATCCGCGCCGTCCAAACGGATCGTTGCCCCAGACGCACGCCGACCAGCCACGCCAACACCGTGCACAGCGCGATCCCGATGAACCAGTTGACCGAGACGTTGCCGCTCATGCGAAGTGACCGCCCTTTCGTGGCGTGAACCCCTAACCCCGTCGACGCGCCCGCCAAACGGCGAAGCGTCGAACCCATGCTGCTGTATTGATTTTCGGTTAGATCACCACGGGGCTTGGGGTGTAACCCGTCACGGACCCGCTTACGCCACGCTTGGCGGCATCGGCCGGAGCTTGCCGTCGGCATCGACGCACGCCAGGGTCGTCTCGGCCGCGGCGATCAATTCACCGCCCCGGCGGATTTCGTAGGTGTGCTCCAGCTTGACCCCGGCCGACGGCAACGCCGTCGCCGTCACCATCAGTTCATCGTCGTACAACGCCGGCCGACGGTACCGCACCGACAGCCGGGCCACGACCAGAAACAGCCCCGCCGCTTCGAGTTCGCGGTAGCACTGGCCCTGCGTGCGATACAGCTCGGTCCGGGCGATCTCCAGCCAGACGGGGTACACCGAGTGGTGCGCCACGTTCATCGGATCGCATTCCTGATATCGCACTCGGATCGGCACGGTGATCTGCGCAGAAGACTCGCTCATGCCCACAGCTTAATCCCATCCGCCCGGCGCACAAAAAACCCCTCACGAGGAGGGGCGATTTGTTTGCGCTTGGCCACCACGTTCGCAACGAGCCGCTTATTAGTTGGACGCCGACGAGCCCGCGGGCGAGAAGCCTTCACGCATGTAGGCGTTGAACGCCGACGAGGTGATGGCTTCGTTCCACTCGCCGCGACGGCGCTGGACCGCTTGACGCAGGAACTCGGACAGGCCGCCGTCGATGTAGTTATCCAGGCTCACATTGGGGTCGTTGTAGACCACACGTTGGCCGGTCTCGGCGACGACGCCGTCGATGGTGTTGTTATACCGCGTAACGTTGCCTTCGCGGGTTTTGATCGGCGAGTGCGGGGCGTTCATCCACCAGTTCCAAACGACGTTGTCGTGCATCTTGACGTTGTACGACGGGATCTTGTCGGCGTCGCTGGTCCAGGCGGTCTGGATGGCGGTCATCCACCCGGCCCGGCCGACCTTACGGGTCACGATGTTGTTGGTCACCAGCGCCTCGGTTGTCGGGTTGACCGTGATGCCCTGCCCGCGGATTTCTTTGTCGTCGATGTCGTCGCATTCGATCACGACGTTGTCCACGATCATGCTGTGATCGAGCTGGACAAAGCAGGCCAGCGCGTTGCGGACGAAGAGGTTATCGACGATGTCGCCGCCGCTGCGGAGTTGCAGGCCGTGGGACGAGCCGCGGGTGATGATGCTATCCCGCATGTTGACGTTTTCGCAGTTGTACTGGATGTAGAGGTTGTGGTTGAACTTGGTGCGGATCGCGCCGCTGACGGCCGGGTTCCAGCCGTTGCGGTCGAAGGTGCATTCGACAAACTCCATGTTCGTCACCGATTGGGCGTAGATGCCCGACGCGTGGCCCGCGACCGCGTGGTCCCAGTGGCCAAAGGCGTTGTTGACGATGCAGCGGTAGACGACGATGTTACGGATCGCGCCTTCGCTGTAGCCTTGGAAGACCATGTTGAACTTGAAGCCTTCAAACTTGCAGTCTTGCAGGAAGATGTTGCCGCCCCGGCCGAACAAGGAGATGCCGCCTTCGTCCCAGGCGATGTTGTCGGGGCTCTGGCCCAGGCGTTTGTTGGCGTAGGCGTGTAGACCTTCCATGCGGACGTTGGCGATCGAGCCGTAGCCGCGCCAGAAGTCGCCGCCGTTGGTGTGGATGATCGGGCGGTCGCCTTCGCCGTAGACGCCGATATGCAGCGGCGCGTCGGGCGACTGACCGGACTTGGCCCAAACGCCGAACCCGCCGTCAAAGGTTTCGCCCGCTTTGAACAGGATCCAGTCGCTCGAGCCGTTGCGGATTTTGTCGTAAGCCTTGCGTGCGGTGCGGAGCGGGCGGGCTTCGCTCAGGCCGTCGTTGGTGTCGCTGCCGGTGGCGCTGACGTAATAGATACGGGCGTCGGCGGGCGGCTCAAACTCGACGAAGCCTTCGCCGGGGACGAACGGCAGGTCCGAGGGGTTTTGGTTTTCCCAATCGAACCAGTCGGAGTCGCTATCGGTGTCGATCTCGCCGGGCTCGAGGATATAGAACGGATGGCTGACCACGGCATCATTGCGGCCGGGGGTTTGCAGCGTGGCGGAGAGGGTGACTTCGCCCCGCGGCAGAAGGTTCATGTACTTGGCGTCGATCAGCCAATCGCCGCCGCGGATGACGTGCTCGAAGGCGTCGATAGGTTCGCCGGTGCTCCCGACGGTGGCCTGCAGGAGAATCTCGCCGCCGCCGGGGAGATAGCCGTCGGTGATCAGCAGGTAGTCTTCTTCGGATTCGAGTTCGTAGACGGCGGGTTTTTGCTCGGGGAAGAGCACGGTCATGCGGGCGTCGTCTTGGCTGTCGTCGAGGCCGTCCCCGGCCGTGGAGACTTCTTCGACCTCAAAGCCTTGGGTGACGTGCACCGTGCTGTCGGGCGCAACCTTGATGGTGATTTCTTGCGCAGGCGCAGCGCCCGCCCAAGCCATCGAACCGATCACGAGCAGAGTGAGTAGGGTCAAGCAGGTTTGACGCATGAAACGGGCCTTTCGTCCTTCCGCCAAGTCCGACGTGGTCGAGACTCCCGGCGGTAAGAGGGTTGATCAGGTTGTCGCATCGGTCAGTGACCGATTCGAATAAGCAATGCGAGCAATCGGCTTCTTGACGAGCGGGAGCCAAGCGTTTGGGTTCTACCGTGGGAACTTCATTGGGCAGGCGGGTGGGTCAAAATCCTGAGTGCAGGCCGCAACACGGCACGGCCAATTCGCTACCTTTGCTAACGGCATCTCGGTGCGAGAGGCTTGATGTTCCGATAGTGACCCATGCATCCTACGCCATTCAGCGACAGAAGCATGTTCACGGGTTAGGTAAAATTACCCGATTGTGCGGCCGATGTAAAGCATTTCCCTCATCTAACCGCTGATCGCCCACCCTCAAACCATCACCGCCCCGTGCGTGAAACACGACTCAAACCGTATCTAAAGCGTTAAAATAGGTAAATATCTCGCCCGCATTATCGTTTAACGCAACCCCAAACTAATCATTAACTTCTATAAAACATGAAGTTAACGCATATTTTGCGTAGATTTGACCGAAAAACACCCCCGAATGCAGATCCGGGGATGCCATAAGCGGAAAAATGCCACTGGACGTCGTGCCGAGCCGACCGCATCAGGACTCGGTGACGCGCAAGACTTCATCGACCGTCGTCCGCCCCGCCGCGACCTTCCGGAAGCCGTCTTCGCGGAGGGTGACCATGCCGCCCTCGACACACATCCGGCGGAACTCGGTCACGTTCGGGTTGCTGGCCACCCGGTCACGCAGGTTGTCGTTGAGCACGAGCATCTCGTAGATACCCAGTCGGCCGGCGTAGCCCGAGCCCCGGCACTTGTCGCAGCCGGCCCCTTCCCAGACTTCGTCCATCCCGATGCCCTGCATCGCCAGATGCTCGGCAATAATGTCGTTGGGCTGCACCTGATGTTTGCAGTTCTCGCAGATCTTGCGCACCAGCCGCTGGGCGAGTACGCCATTGATCGCCGAGCCGATGAGGTAGGGCTCAACGCCGATGTTGATCAGCCGGGTAATCGCCGCGGGGGCGTCGTTGGTGTGCAACGTAGACAACACCAAGTGGCCGGTGAGCGACGCTTCGATCGCGGTCTTGGCGGTTTCGACGTCCCGGATTTCCCCGACCATGATCACATCGGGGTCCTGCCGCAACAGCGCCCGCAGCGCTGCGGCAAAGGTCATCCCGATCTTGGAGTGGACCTGGGTCTGGTTGATGCCGTTGAGGTGGTATTCCACCGGGTCTTCCGCGGTGGAGATATTGAGCTTGTCGCGGTTCATCTTGTTCAATGAAGCGTAGAGCGTGGTCGTTTTACCCGAGCCGGTCGGGCCGGTGACCAGCACGATGCCGTGGGGCTGACCGATCTGGTGTTTCCAGATCTGCAGGCTGTCCTCGTCCATCCCCAGGTCGTCGAGGTCGACTTGGATCGACCGCGTATCGAGGATACGCATGACGCACTTCTCGCCCTGCACCATCGGCAGGGTCGAGACCCGCAGGTCGAGCTTACGGCCGTGGACCATGGCGCGGATGCGGCCGTCCTGCGGTAATCGCCGCTCGGCGATGTCGAGGTTCGCCATGATCTTGATCCGCGAAGTGATCGCGTTGCGCATGTGGTTGGGCGGATTGGTCGCGTCAAACATGATGCCGTCGATGCGGTAACGCACGCGCAGCTTTTTCTCTTGCGGCTCGATGTGGATGTCGGACGCACCCTCTTTGACCGCGTTAAAGATCAGGTAGTTGACGTAGCGGATGACCGGCGACTCGCCCGCCATCTTTTCGAGATCCAGGTCGTCGTTGTTGTCTTCGAGCACTTCGACGTCGACGGGCTGTTTGCCGACTTCCCGGACGTGGCCCTGCGGGCCCGGGGCTG
>CAYPCC010000184.1:0-5883 GCA_964409095.1 uncultured Phycisphaera sp.
TGTGAGAGAGTCACTGAGGTCGATCCGACTTTGGGATCCGAGGGAGATTTGCTTAAGCTCAAGAAAGTCGTAAGTTATTACTGGAACGTTCAAATGTCAATGTACAATGCGACTCTACCGGGCTGCTCCCCTCGTCAAACATGGCATGAATCTTCAGCATTCTCGCACCACTGTGTCACCGGCTGACCGTGTGACGGGTCAGGAAAAGCTCGCAATGGGCGTGGGCGGCTTGGCCGCCTTTTTCGGGTATGCCGGAGTCAGCATCCTGGCATATCCGGTGTACAACATGCTGTTGGGCGTGCCGGCCGCAGCGGTCGGATTGGCGTTGATGATTCCTCGGCTCTGGGACGCCGTCACCGATCCGCTGGCGGGCTACATTTCCGACAACCACCGCGGCCGTCTGGGCCGGCGTCGCCCGTTCATTGTCCTGGGTGCCGCGGCCATGGGGCTGCTGTTTGTGGCGATCTGGGCTGTCCCCCCCGGTTGGAGCGATTCGGCGAAGCTGGCCTATTTTGTGGGTACGCAGCTGCTTTTTTTCACCGCTTACACCGTCTTCGCGGTGCCGTTCGCAGCATTGTCGTACGAGCTGACGCCCGACTACCACGAACGCACACGCGTGATGTCGTACCTGGCGTTTTTTCATAAGGCCGGCGAATTCCTGGGCGGCTGGATGGTGCCGTTCGCCATCTCGCTGGGGGCGTTGTGGACCGCGTGGTGGCTCGGGTCGGGCCCGGACGACCCGACCTTGAGTCAGCCCGGCGTCTTGCTGATGGCGATTCTGATTGGCATTGGACTGATGGCGGTGCTGGGGGCAATGCCGGGTCTTTTTGTGCGAGAGAGATTCCGTCACGACATCAGCCGGTCAGGACAGCGCGTCCGACTTTGGAGCAGCATCCGCGACGCGGCGCGGAGCAAGCCGTTTCTGATCCTGGTAGCAGTGATTGTGCTCAACACGTTGTCGGGCGTCCTGGCGATGGGCATCGATCAATACCTCCTCGTGTACTACATGAGCGGCGGCGACACCTCGGCGGGGATGGTTCAAAAAGCCTTGCTGACCAGTGGCTACGCGGTCGTGGGGTTCGTGTCGATTCCGGTGATCACGTTTTTGGCGGGCAGGTTGGGCAAGAAAGGCGCGCTATTCTTCGTGTACAGCCTGATGATCGTCGGGGGGATCGCCAAATGGTTTGTCTTCGTGCCGGGCTGGTCCGCCTGGCAGATCGGGCCGGTGACACTCGTGCCGGCGCTGCTGATCGACCCGCTGCTATGCGGCCCGATGTGGGTCGCGGTCAAGATCCTGCTTGCGTCGATGATGGCCGACATTTGTGACGACGACGAGTTGCGGCACGGCCAGCGTCGTGAAGGCATGTTCGGGGCTGTCTTCTCCTGGCTGGAGAAAATGGTCGTCTCGCTGGCGTACCTGCTGACGGGGCTCGCGCTTGGGGTATCAGGATTCGTCGTCGAACTCGGTGCCGCCCAGGCGCCCGAGACCTTTACGAACATGCGCCTGTTCTTCGCCGGTGCCCCGGCGGTCACGGCGGCATTCGCGTTGCTGGCACTGATTGCGTATCCAATCGACGCCGCCCGGGCGCCCAACACCCGTGCCGAGCTTGAGGCAAGGCGCGGCGTCCTGCACACGGGAAACTAAACATGCCGGAGTACACTTTGATTAACAGACTCTATGTCTTCGTAGTCGCTATTACCTTTGCCACGTCCTCCGTGCGAGCGGTCGAGGCCGAGGATAATCACCCCGACGGATTCCGACCGGCCCACAATGACCGGGCGTTTTACGACGCGGCGAACCGACGCATCCCCATCACGATTAACCGCGACGTGGAGCTCGGCCGGATCTCGCCGCTTCTGTTCGGCGTGAACCTGAGCTACTTCAACGACACCGATCAGCTCTGGAGAGACCACGACATCCCGGCCGTGTTGCGTCGGGCCGGAGTATCCGCCCTCCGCTACCCAGGGGGCGAAGAGACGTCGTTCTTCCACTGGCGGCAGCCGGGTGTCAACGGCTACGAAGATGCGTGGGACGATCCTGCCATCCACGGTTCGGCACCGCAACGCGGGCCGTTTCAAGCCACCTGGGTGGCCCCGGCCGACTGGACCGAAAACGATGCGTTCATGAACTTCGACGAATACATCGCCCACTGCCGGGCAGTCGGTGCGGAACCGATTGTTGGTTTGAACCTCTCAGCGGGGCGAAAGCATGACCGGCGGGACGATGCACTTGCCGAGGCGCTGGCCTGGATGCGACACGCTCGTGACGCTGGGTATAACGTGAAATACTGGTTCCTGGACAACGAGCCGTGGCATTTCGAGGCGGCCTATCAGTTTGATATCCGCAAAGAATACGCGGAAGACGTCGTGTTCTTCGGCGAGGCGATCAAGGCGGAGTTCCCGCAAGCCAAACTGATCGTGAATCCGGTGCCCTGGCAGCACGCCCGGTACGGCGACTTCATTGCCGACTTCGTCAGGCGTACGGGCCATGTGATCGACTACATCGATCTTCATTACTACTGGGCCTGGGGCTTGTCATCCTGGACGCTGTGGATGGAGCAGACCCCAATGCAGACGACCGACCGGTGGTCGCTTGACAAGCCGCCGCTGAGCGTCGCCCAGGAGTTGCGGCTCGTCCGCGAAGCCTGCGCCAACGCGGGCTACCCCGGCATCGGGATCATGGTGCTGGAGTGGAATCTCGGCCCGCACGCGGACCTTCTTCCGCTGTCGGACGAGGCGTGGGCGCTGATGCAGAGCCAGATCCTCATGGAGTTCGTCGATGCGCGTGTGGAGGCGGCATGCCTCTGGCCACTCATCTGGCGGACGCGGCGCGAGGTGTGGCCGGAACAAGACGTGTTCCCGAGTCTCGTTGAGCCGCGCGCCCCCTTCGAGGTGACCGCCACCTCACGGTTGTTCGAGCTACTCAAGCCGTTGCAGGGGGCCCGGCGGTTGTCGGCAACAACTACCTCTCAGAATGCCGTGGTCCTCGCCGCCCAGACCGCTGACGGCGCCGTTGAACTTATCGTGCTCAACAAGTCCGATCGCCGACGCCGGCTTGACATCACCGGCATCAGCGCGGATTGGAACCCTTCGGTCAAGGGTCAGATCACGGTGACCGCACAGCCAGGACCGCCTACCGCGCTCAGGGGCCCCGAAGGTCTGGTCGAGGTGATCGTTGAGCCCTTTTCATTGACACGCGTGGCGTGGAACCCCTAAGCTATGTTCGAAAGAGGAGAGCCACATCTGAGGCTTTTTGTAAGGCCTATGCCGTGACGAAACGCAACTCGAAACGGGTGACGATCCTTGACGTAGCACTGGAAGCGGGTGTCAGCAAGAGTGCAGTCTCGGACATTGTGAACCGCGGACACCTCGACCCCTACCCGCAGGCGACCCGTGACCGGGTGGGTGAGGCGGTGCGGCGTGTAGGCTACCGACCCCACCGCGCTGCACAGCGCATGCGCAGCGGCAAATCCAATGTCGTGGGTGTCCTGCTCACACGTGGCTTTGGCAACCCGTTTTTCGCCCGGTTGTTTGACTTGATAGGCCAAGGGCTCAACGGCCAAGGCTACACCGTTGACCTCCTGCCGGTTTCGCGCGGCGCAGACGATCTGCTCGCCGCAATCCAGATCCGCGACCTCGACGCCGTGGTCGTTGGACCGCTTTACGCCTGGGACCGGCGGCTCGCGACACGGCTGGAACGCATCCTCGCCGGCTCGGTCAAGATTACAACTTTTGGCGCTGCCGGTGCCGGGCTTGCCGGACACCCGCACGTCTGCCTGGGCGACGAAGGCGCGGGCCGGGTCGCCGCCCGGTACCTGTTGGGTCTTGGGCACCGCCGGATCGCCATTTTCGGCGCGTGCGAAGCCTCCGACCGCCCACTGATGACCGGGACGATGCAGCAAGGCGTGGAGTCGGCCATCGGCGAGGCCCGCGGGACAAAGATTACGAACCTCTGGGTGTGCGGCGATGAGGGGGACTACGCATCGTGCTATGCCACCGGTCGCCTCTGCGTCGCCGAGTTTCAAAGCACACCGGCCGAGCGCCGGCCGACCGCGATCGTCGCCAAGAACGACCAGATGGCTATCGCGCTCCTGCGTGCGTTGCTCGAAGCCGGGGTATCTGTGCCCGGCGATGTCTCGCTGCTGGGTTACGACAACGCGCCGGAAGCCGCGTTCACTTGGCCACCGCTTTCTTCCATCGACACGCGCGTCGCCGCCCGGATGCAGGAGGTTGTTTGGCAGAGCCTCCGCCAACTTGATTCGGGGTCCGGTGCGACCGGCAGTCCGCCGAATTCAAACGAGACGGCGGAAGTGGTCGTCCGCGGCAGCACCGCCTCGCCCTGAGGCAGCAGCAGTATCACGGCAAACGGCGTCAAAATAGTCCAAGACTATCAAGAAAGTGGATTGACAAACAATGTTGTGAGGTGTAGGCTTGCGATGTCAACTGGAACGTTCAAGTCGCTTGTCTAACGAGTTTTACCTATCTATCAACTGCCGAAGTTTGTCCAAGTCCTGTGAGTGATCACCCGATGTACGCACCTAAAATGTGGAGGAGTCTCATGTTATCGCCCCTGACCGTTCGCTCTCTCGCCGCTGCCAGTGCTGTTTTGCTGAGTCCGCTGTCCGTCGTTGAGTCAAACGCCGCCTTAATCACGGCCTCGGAAATCTCCGACGCGGCTCCGAGTCCCGACACCGCCAACCTCGGCACCGCGAGCCTCACCATCGATGGTGTGACCTTTACCGCCGCCGGCGGTCTGGGCAATCTGGGCTGGGAAAATGCCGGGAGCGGCGCGCCCGAGTCAATCGGCGTCACCGACTCGTTCTCGCGGTCCGGCCGAATCAGCTCGGGCCTGAGTACCGGCGGGGTTGGTCCCGAATCCTTTACGATCGACTTCGGCCCCGCCGGTGCAACCGTCTCCCAGATCGTCCTTGCACGCTTTGGAAACAATGACGTTCGGGTCGACATTGCCGGCTTTTCGGCCAACCCCGGCGCGACTTCAACCGGCAACACCGCGGTTGCCACCTACGATTCTGTCAACGGCATCCAGAGCGTGACCCCGAACGGCTTCAACAACTCCTTCGAGATCAACTTCGCAAACCCGGTGACGGTGCAGTCTCTGGTGATCACGTCGCCAACAACGGATGCGGGTTCCGGCGGCGTGGGATTCACGAGCGTCACGTACACCCCCATTCCCGAGCCGGGGTCTTTGACTTTGGTCGCCGTCGGCGTCGCCGCGTTCCTCATGCGTCGCCGCGACAACGGCTCCCGCTCGATGTGAGGACAGGATTCAAATTGGGAGTTCTACAATGCATCAGCAAGGTATCGGTGTCGAAAGCACTGCCTGTGTACGGCACGACCGACGACGCGTTGTAAGCGGTGAGCCGGGTTTCACTCTTATCGAACTCCTTGTGGTCATCTCGATCATCGCCTTGTTGATCTCCCTACTGCTCCCGGCGCTTGGCGCAGCGCGTCGGGCAGCCCAACAGTTGGCCAGTTCCACTCAGGTGCGTGGGATAGGGCAGGGCCTGTACACGAACGGAATGGATCGCAACGGGCTGTTTGCCGGCGTTGACAGCCCGTCCGGTGGCAGCCTGAACGCGATCTTTACGGATACGAACAGCATCCGCACCGTGGGCGGGGGGGCGTCAGTGGGCGGTCATGTTGCAGCTCGATACGCGATCCTGCTGGAAGGCGGGTATACCACCCCGGACTACCTGATCAGCCCGGGCGAGATCGACGAGCGCGTCAAGCCGTGGGATCCGGCCGCCCCTGACAACTTCTACAACCCGGATACCGCAATCTTCTGGTCCTATGCTTTGCCTATCCTGCGGCGAGATGTGGCCCCTTTCTCATGGACGGCCAGACTCCAAGCATGGACGATTG